>CAYTNQ010000203.1:0-8141 GCA_964439175.1 uncultured Anaerolineales bacterium
GGTCCGAGGCGTCACCCTGCGCCCGGAAAAGGCTTAAGTTAGCGCATATGGGGGCCGGGGGGTTAGGTCTGCCCCTAAGTTGAATTCCGGCCCAAATTATGGTAAAATGGAGGCAACAAGTTACCAGTTTTACGCATGTTTGCGGAATTGGAGCGGCTATGGACGCAAAACTGTTTCGCCTGCTGGTGATTGCGGTTGCGCTGGTCGCCTTATCCGGGCTGGCGCTGGCTTTGGGTGGGACCCCGCCCAGCTACGCCGGCGGCCCAGAAGGTACACCCACCTGCGAGTGCGTCGGCGGCGTGAGCGCCACGCCGGTGGCCAACACCTCCTCCATCGTGGGCTACGTGTACGATTACACCGCCGGGGCCCCCCAGGGGACCAAAGGCGTCGGGGTCACGCTCACCGGTTGTAGCTGGACCGCCACCTGGGGCACCGACGACAACGGCTACTTCTACTTCGACAACCTGGGCCAGGGAGGCGCTCACGTCAATCTGCAACTGCCTCCGAATGGCCACGCCATCAACCCCAACGTGCTGGTACGGACCAGCGGCATGACCGATACCTACACCGTGTACATGGGCTTCTACCGGGGCGACACGGCGCCGGCCGGCCCCTTCAAGACCCCGGACGGTATTCTGCTGAGCGGCATGAGCGAACCGGGCGGCACCTCGCCCCCCGACACTGCTTACTACGGAGTCCAACTGCCCGGCGTAGGCGGCACGTTTCCCGACTCCTACCTGGTGATCGGCCTGTCGGCGCTGCTGCTCCTGTTGCTGCCCGCAGCCGGCCTGGCCAGACTGGCCCGGGGACGCCTCCGGCTCTAAGATTTCTATCACTTTGTGTTCGAAACTTCGTTATCCTACACCGGACTCCTCTTCAGCGTAGGTTCCCATGTCATTTCGAGCGCCAGCGAGAAATCCCTGTGGACTCACATTGTAGAGTCTACAGACATTTGGACATTGAGCAGATCGTGGCGCTTCTTGGAACCACTGATCCACTGAAGGCGCTGATGGCACTGAAAAAAGGAGCCCAAGCTCAGTGAACCTCAGTGGGATCAGTGTCTCAGTGATTCAAAGAATGCCGCCGGGCTGCGCCTGGCCGTCGGGCTGGGTGTGGTGACGGCCGTCGGTGCGCTGGTATACCTGCTGGCGGGCGGCTGACGCGATGGGAAAATCGCGCCGGGCGGCGAACTGGCCGATGGAGCGCCATCAGGCCGGCCGCGACCAGGACGTGCAAGGGAAAGGCCGGGATGAAAAAAGTTATTGCCTTGATGCTGCCGCTGCTGCTGGGCGCCGCCGTCGTCGCCGGGGTGGCCCTGGCCGAGGCGCGGCGGTCCCGGGACTGGCAGACGGCACTGGACGCCTATCTGCGAGACCAGGGGGCGGCAGGACGGCTCCAGGTACAGGCGACCGCCTGGGCCAGGCAGCCGTGGCGTCTGGACCGGGACATGAGCCAGGCGCTGTTTGGGGACAATAGAAGGGGCCAGTCTGATCTGCCCTTTCCGCCGGAAGTGGTGTGGTGCGTGCTGCTCAAGCGCGGCCAGAGCCGCAGCCGGGACGAGCTGCCCTACCGGGTGCTGTTCGTGGCCCACTACGTGGACCCGCCCTGGTACGACGAATGGCTGGTGCACCCGGGGAAGGGCGACCCCTTTGCCCCGGATTTCGGCGCCGGCCTGCACGCCATCGGCTGCGACCTGGGGCTGGAGGAGAAAGGGCCGGGGGACATTTGGCCGGTGGTGCAGTCGCCTGGAGCTAAAGCTCCAGGCTAAAAGCTCAAGTGCGCTGAAAGCGCACTATTTGGCTCAGGTTTGCTTAGGTTTAGCCTGCTTTAGCAGGCTTTAGCTTTTAGCCTGAGGATTTATCCTCAGGCGATTGCTTCGGCCAGAATGCACAGAATCTCATACATCATCGTGGCAGCGACCAGCGCCGTGTTCCCCGAAGGGTCGAACGGCGGCGACACCTCAACCACATCGCCCCCGATCAAGTTAAGCCCCCGCAGGCCCCGCAACACCCTCTGCGCCTCAATCGTGGTCAGTCCGCCAACTTCCGGTGTCCCGGTGCCAGGAGCGAATGCCGGGTCGAGGCTGTCTACGTCGAAGGAGATGTAGGTCGGGCCATCCCCTATCACACGCCGAGCCTCAGCCATCACCGCCTCCACCCCCAGCCTGGCAAACTCCTCAATGAAAATGACGCGCATACCGGATTCGAGTGAGAAATCCCATCCTTCCTCCGAGTTCTGGGCACCCCGGATGCCAATCTGGACCGTCCGCTTGGGGTCAAGGAGCCCTTCTTCCACCGCCCGGCGGAATGGTGTGCCATGGGTGAATCTGGACCCCAGCTCCTCGTCAGCGGTGTCGGTGTGAGCATCGATGTGCACCATGCCGACAGGCCCGTCTGCGGCAATCGCGCGCAAGATCGGCAGGCTGATCGAATGGTCGCCCCCCGCACTCAGCGGCACGACGCCGGCATCGTGCACTTCGCGGTAAAATTGCGTGATATGGGCGTGGCTCCCCTCCAGATCAAAGGCGCTGGCAATGGGAACGTCGCCCATGTCGGCGATATGACAAAGCTCGTATGGGTTGACCCTGGTGACGTGATGGACCGTGCGTATCAAGCTCGACATGTTGCGAATCTCGCGTGGCCCGTGACGTTGGCCGGGGCGGTTCTCCGCCCCGCCGTCGAACGGCACGCCGATGAGCGCGATATCCAATTTGGCTGGGTCGCGAACCAGCGCGGTACGCATAAAGGTCGCAATCCCGGTGTAGCGCGGCGCGGACATAGATGCGTGTGAGAGGAAAATTCGTCTGTTTCCCAATTCGTTGTCAGACATCGGCCAATCCCTCCATCTCCAATTCCAGCTTCAAGGCTGCCAGCGATTGGTTGATATCGTGGATGAACAGCATCAGCGATGCGATCAAACATGCCATGCAGACTACGAACAGCGCGCTGATGAGCCAGGCGATCTCCAGTTGCCAGAGGGCCGTCAAAAAGATGACGATGATCAGGATTGCTGCAGCCAGGGCACTCGTGGAGACGAGGATGATCGCTACTCGAATCAGGCGCGCCCTACTCCAGAGAATGCGAAGCTGCCTCTCAATGACCCGGCGGGACGCGTCGCCGGCGGTGGGCAACTCGGCCGCCAGGATGCGCGCCCGGTCGATGGCGCGCCCCAGGCGATTGGTCATGGTGAGCAGCAGCAGCCCGACCCCCGAGATCAGGATCACGGGGCCGATGGCGGTTTGGAGCACGGGAATAAGCTCTGCGACTGGCAGTCCTTGCATAGGGCCTCCGCAATGCCTGACCTGAGTGGGAAACACACTACACCGAATTGAGAACCACACTACACCGAATTGGGAACCACACTACACCGAATTGAGAAACAAACGAATTCTCTCTGCCAGAAGGCCATTCGTTGTATTCCCAATTCGGTGTAGTGTGGTTCCCAATTCGGTGTAGTGTTGCGAGCGCAAAACAGTCTTCCCCAGAGATCTTAACAGCGTACCGTTGAGATGGACATCGATGCTCACCGGCGCAGTGACCGGCCAGCCGGTGAGCGACTCGACGATGAGGGTCAGGCTAGGGGCTGGGGGCTAGGCCAGGAGGATGAGGAGGAGGGTTAGGAGGGTGCGTGAAGACATGATGTTACTCCTTTTTGATTGAGTCTGGTGGTGGTATGAAGTCGTCGGGCCATAGGGTGTTGTCGTCGTAGGTGACCTCGTTCAGCACAGCCCCGCTCAGGTCGGATTCGCTCAAGTCAGCCCCGCTCAAATCGGCCCTCCACAGCTTGGCCCCGCTCAGGCCGGCCCCGACCAGCTCAGCGATGCTCAGCTTGGCCCCCCGCAGCTTGGCCCCGCTCAGGTCAGCCCCGCTCAGGTTGGCCTCCTGCAGCTCGGCCCCCCGCAGGTTGGCCTCCCGCAGCTCGGCCTCGCTCAGGTCAGCCTTGGTCAGGTTGCTTCCCCAGAGGATCGCTCCGCTCAGCTTGGCCTCGCGCAGGTCGGCCTCGCTCAGGTTGGCCCCGCTCAGGTCAGCCCCCCGCAGGTCAGCCCCGCTCAGGTCAGCCGCCTTTAATCCAATGATTGCGCCGTCTCTTTCGATCAGGTCGGCCTCGTACAGAAACCGCAGGAGAGTGCCCTTGCGCGATCCGGCCAACTGGCGTAGCGTCGTCAGCGTCCGCGCCCGGGCAACTGCCCGCACCTCATCATCCTTTCCAGACGCCCGCAGGTTCTCCTTAAGTAACAAATCTGTCATTCGATCCAGATATGCCTGCAGCGCCGCTTCCCGCAAGCGGTCATCCGCAATCTCGCGCTCCGCCTTGCGCTCCGCGCTGCTGAACCACATGGCACCCCCGGCCAACACGGCCGGGATGATGAGCAGCTCCAGCCAGTTCCATAAAGTCTTGCCGCGCACATACAGATCTGAGGGCTTGGTGTAGTCGGCTAATCCGGTCCAACTGAAATACCAACTCCCGGTGTATCCTCCCACAACGGCAATCAGGAAGAGGACCGCCAGGATAATCGCAATCTTGTGGGGGATGCTTTGTCCCCAGACTCGCTTAACTCGTCGCATTTATCCTCCCGAAGGGTCGCCCCCTGCCCCGCTGCGCCTGGCTGGGCGTCACTTTTCAGCAATCATCTCAGCGCTGATGATATCCTCACTGACAAGCCACTCGCAGAACTCCTTAGAGTAACCTTCCTCAGGCAGCAACAGTTGTCTAAGCACCTCGCGCCCTTCACGAGTCTCTGGGTCTTGGTTCCCAGACCGAAGGTTTTGAAACCAGAACCGCGATTTCTGTTTCCAGGCTTCGAAATCGCCTTCGTCCAGAAGTCCTTTGGTATAGTCTTGATATGCTAAGAGGAGCAGGTTCAGATGATTCAAGTGAAGAACGCGCCAGGCCCAGCCAGCATCAGTTAGCCCAACCCACGAAGGGTGCGCAGGTGGTAGCTCCTTGTGGCGATCGAACAGAGCCCAGTTTTGCTGAATTGAAAGACTGGCCCGACTGTGTGCGCCTGTCTGTTTAAGTTGGGTCTTAACATCCTTTATCTGCTGTCTGGTGTACCAAGTTGAAACCGCTGAGATTACTAGAGCAATAATTGCAGTCGATACACTGATCCAATCAATAGGATTCATAGAGTTCATATCTCCGTTTCTGCCAACTTCTAATCAAGTTTATGAGTGCCACAATTCCCGGACTCAACTAACGTGACGCGTTCATACCCCCCTTCTTCCCCAAGATCTCCCTGCCTTGCTCCGCCTGGCTGGGCATTGGGTGGGGTGGAGGGGGCGCTGGCGCGAGGGGGAGGCGCGTGGGCATGGGGAATCCACCTCTTACTCAAGATCACCGATACGTAAGTATTCTATGATCGCTTTTTCCCGTTCGTTGTTTGTCTTTGGATCACCTTGGTGAATCGAGTTCGACAGCCCTATAAGATTCCGCGATGCCTCCATAACGCCTTCACGTTTGGGCACAATCCTCAGAAACTGCCATAGCTGGTACCCTCGAATGGCATTGGTTCTTGCTCTTAACTGACTGGCTTGCTGACGTAGTTTGTCCGATGCCTTGCTCATGCGCTCTGGATCACCAAATCCTGGATTGCCGTATACATTGGCGTAGAAAACAAGCGAATCAGCAATCTCGCCTATCAGCCGGAACTGCTCATGGATTGGCTCGATAAAGAACTTCGTAATGATTTGCCCTGCCACGAGCAGAAATATGCCCCCACAGACGGTAAGGGAAGAAGTTAGGACAATTTTGAATAGTTCCGACATAGTCTCATTCCTATGGAGCTAAGCTCTCGCCCGCTCCGAATTCAACGCCAACAACTTCTCCAAAATCTCCTCATCACCCAAATCATGCGGCCACCCATAAGCCTCCAGCACCGCCTCGTCCAGCTTGCGATGGGCCAGGTCCAACCAGGTCGGCCGTTCGTTGTAGAGATTGGTCAGCGTGCGCCGCTTTAGCTCCGCCTCGCTGGCGCCGACCTCGAAGGTGAACCATTCGCCCTTGGGGTCGGCCTCGGCCGGCGTGGAATGGCCGACCAGGTGGCAGAGGTCGATGAAGTGCTCCTGGCAGGCGGAGCGTTCTTTTAGCGTGGCGTGGCGCCACTTGTCGACGAATTGTTGGGGGGTGAGGGTGGGTAGCATCAATCACAGTCCTCTGTTGGTATATTCTCTTCCTCCTGCCTCCGCTTCGGCTGGGCCACGCTGGAGGGATCGAGGGAGATGCTCATAGAGCATCTTGTTGTTTAGTATCCTTTAGCTTGTAAGGTTTCAATTCGCTGAAATAGTTCCGAAACGTATCCTAATGTCTCATTTAATCCTGGGAAGTAGTTGCTTGGATGAGCACATTCATTGCGCCTACTCAGCAACCCTAGCAATGCTTTCATTTCACTCTTTGTACACAACGCAGTTTGTTTGGATGCCTCAATGATCTGGTAATCAGTATATTGTTCGCGCAGATCTTCGAGTGTCTTGAACTGCCATTTGGGTCTGGCTACGCGGAGTTTCTTGAATCCATCAGAGGCTAACCTCATTTGCAGGAAGTCCACAAAGCCACACCAAGCCATTACGTGAGCGGCCCGAAACAACCCGTTTTCCACGCATCGCAGGGCTTGTCTAAATAGCTCATCCTGCTTTAAGGTTAGCCCGCTTAGTCTCTCATAGGTTACTTCAAGCAGTATCACCCTTGATTTGGATGTTTCATGAATGCCAAGTATAGCGTGTGCTTCCTCTTCAAAGGCTTGCACTTCTGCAAGGATTGTTCGAATCTGTCGCATTGAAAGTAGGCCTATCTAGAGAGCAAATGTTTCTTCAAGGATTCGAAAATCTTATCGTAGATAGAGCTGTCTTTAGTTTCGGGAAGGGTTAGCTGAATGTTCACATTGACAGTTATTCCCTGTGAGGCGACTGCAGCTTCAGCAATTATCGCTTCTGTTGTCTTTTCCGGTAATGGATGCGCCGTGATCGCCAAGGATGCATCTTGTTGAATAGCTGGACTTGATTGGGAAACTGGGGAGAAGTCAGCAAGTTCACACAGCGTCTTGAAGGTGCTAACCATGTAGTAAACTGTTCTCTCTCCAACAGATGTTTTGGAGGTGAAGAAATTCCTTAGTGCTTCATCATCCTTGCGATGAGCATCCGGGTATACTGAGAACAATTCGGAATAAGTTTCGTGGATGGCTGTAGCCAACTCGGTTGTTGCTCGTTGCTTGTTCCGATAGATTTGCCAGCGTTCTGTGGGCACACCCGATGAATCGAGAAACCCTAAAGATTTGAGGATACCGCGGACATATCGATCGTTACTACTCGTGAAGCCAAGGGATTCGATGTACTTGATAGTCACTTTTTCAGGTCTACCTACCGTTTGGATTGTGGCTAGAAAGTTGGCCAGACTTGAGGGTTTTGGGGTATACGGGAACTCAGCCATTTTGTGTCTCCCTTCTTGCATCGCTTGTTCTATGTTGTCACATGGTCTTTTGTCTTCACATCACCTCCTCCTCCAACATCTCCTCCCCCCAGCCCCAGCCGGGCCTTGCCCCCAGCGATCGCCGCCTGGCCAAATCACAAACGCCGCCCACTTGACCAGGCGGCGCGCTTGTGGTAGCATATTACCCAACAAATAGTGACGCGGGTTTGGCCACTCGCCGTCCAGTCTCGGAAAACCTCTCGGGGCACGAGAGGTTTTCATATTTTCAAGTATACCACAATTGCCCCCCAGTTTCAATCAAGTTTATGTTGACGCAGCAATTCTTGTGCGTTACTCTTTCGATAGTCAGCAGGCACTGCGGACTCGACCAGGAACTGCTTCAACGTCTCTATTTCAGCCGGGCAATAGGGGCATTCGGCCAGGTGCTCCCTGACGGCCGAGGCCTCTGCTGCGGCCAACAGCCCCAGGTGATAGTCACCCAGGGCCTGGCTGCATGGACAATGCAGGCGATACAATATCCTCAAGAGATCCCTTTGCAAGGTGATGTATGGCTCCAGGCGCGCCCTGCAGGAAGGGCAGGCCTCGATGTGCTGCCTCACCGCGCTATCCGCCTCCCCATCCATGTAGGCGATCAGTTGTTCCCCTTGGAGATGCACCTCGCGCTGCCCACCCTTTCCCGGTCGATAGCCAAATCGTTCCCCTATAATAATAAACGCAGC
>CAYTNQ010000204.1:0-8115 GCA_964439175.1 uncultured Anaerolineales bacterium
GGGCTGCTGATCAATGCCTGGGCGTCGTCGTACCAGTGGGGCACGTCATGGCGCTGAGCGTAATCTTTGGCCAGCGCCCCGGTACGCCGCATCACAGCCACCAGGGCAGAATTGCGTGCTTGCTGAAAGCCGGGGCCACTCTTGACTTCGGTGACATTGCCGCAGCCGATGATGCCCCATCGAATCGTCTTCATCCGCATCTCTCCCAACGTTTTTTAGTCATTATCATCAGCGCAGCAGCCCATAGGCCCTGCGCCAGTCGGGATAAGCGCCGCCACCTTCCTCCCAGACGGCCGTTGGGAACCAGTTGCCGATTTCCTCTCGCTCTTCAGCCGAGAGATACCACTCCTCGACAGCCGATAACGCCTCCAACTGGTCAGCCCGGCTGATGCCGACGATGGGGGAGGTTACCACAGGGTGATCACGCACCCAGGCAATTGCCACCTGAGTTCCCGATTTGTGCCATCGTTCTTCGGCCGACGATTGTAGCCTGGCAATCGCGTCCCGGTAGCGTTCGTTCCAGCCAGTCACTCGCTGATCCTTCGCTCCTCGCGTGTCGGCTTCTACCGATCTCAGATATTTGCCGGTTAGCACGCCAATCGCCAGGGGACGATAGGGGACAACTGCCACGCTTTCGGCCTGGCAGAAGGGCAAGACCTCGACCTCGATGCCTCTTTCGATCAGATTGTAAGGCACTTGCAAGGCAACAAAAGGCACCAGATGCTTAACTTCGCTCAGCCACAGACCGCGGCATAACAGCCAGGCCGGGAAGTTGCAGGCGCCAATGGCCCGCACTTTGCCTTGATGAACCAGATCATCCAGCGCTCTCAACAAGGACTCCATGTGCATCTCATAGCGCGGCCAATGAACGTAGTACAGGTCGAGGTAATCCGTTTTCAAGCGCCTGAGGCTGTCTTCCAGGACGCGCCTGATATTGGTAGTCGACAATCCCTGGTGATTGGGCGGATCGGCGCTGGGGAAACCGAATTTACTGGCCAATACCACCTGCTCTCGGCGATGAACTAATGTCTGGCCGATGATCTCTTCAGATCTCCCTTCTTCGTACATGTTGGCGGTATCGAAAAAATTGATGCCGTTTTCTAAAGCTTGGAGCATAATGCGTTCGGATTCATCGGGCGAGGTTTTCCCGCCAAACGTCATGGTTCCCAGGCATATCTCGGAGACGCGGATATTGGTGTTTCCCAGGCTATGATATTTCATAACAGCCTCCACTTCTTTGCCATAAGGTTACACACTTGCAGGGGATCAGCCGGAACGACCGTATGCAAGGGCCGCTCGATCTGGTTGCCGTATTGGTGGCGGTAGCCCAGGCGCTGCAAGCGCCCATTCGGTTGACTTTCGAATGAAGGTTCTCTATAATGTGCCCAGAATGTTGTTAAACCCTATCGGCTAATGTCACGGCTTGGCGGTTTAAATGCCTCTACACCTGCTCGACATTGTGATTGCTACATTGTATCAGATTGCGTAAAGCTGTGCAACGTTTTTTACTTGCTGGTATGGGTTTGTGGCGCAGTGCCGGGCACCTTCAGGCGGATGGGCATACGTCGATGAGTTGATTGCCGCCACCAGCCTCTCAAGGTAGTCACCATGCCCTCTGGGGAAAAGCCTGCCCCACACTGTCCATTTTCAAAGCAGCTTAAGCACCCCAGCAAGCGGAGGTTAAAATGGAGATCATCCCGAACGTTCATGTCATCCCCAGCGTCGTCGCCAACGTCTATCTGATCATCGACCCCGATGGGCTGACACTGATTGACGCCGGGCTGGCGCGGAATGGGAAGAAAATCTTGAAATACATCGCCGATCTTGGGCATTCGCCCCCGCATCTGCGGCGCATCCTCATCACCCACTCCGACGGCGATCACGTGGGTGGCCTGGCAGCGCTCAAAGCGGCCAGCGATGCCCTGGCCTATGCCAGCCCTATTGAGGCCGAAGCCATTGCCGCCGGTCGCCGGTCGCGCGAGTTGAAGCTAAGTGGCCCGGCCAGGTGGCTGTTTGGGCTGGCGGCTCCCTGGTTCAATGTCAAGCCAGTGGCTGTGGATGAAACCGTGACCGATGGGCAGGAATTACCTGTCCTGGGCGGACTGCGCGTCATCGAGACACCCGGGCACACGCCCGGCCACATTTCGCTCTTTGCTCCCTCAGCCGGGATTCTCTTCCCCGGGGACTCGCTGGTCTCAAGAGGCCACCGACTCTACCCCTCACGCGGGGCTAATACATGGGATGCGGCGCAGGCGCTGGAGTCAGTGAAAAAGCAGGCTGCGCTGGGTGCGCGCATCGTGTGCCCGGCGCATGGGCCGGTGGTGAAAGACGCCACTGGAAAGTTCCCAGGTGTATAACGATGGACACCGAATTCAAGCAACGCTTCAACGATATCTGGCATAAATACTTCCCCGGTGCAGATTTGCCCATTGTGTTTTACTACACCGACGAGGAAGACCGGGGGGAACTGGTGCAACCCCCCAAAGGGCATCGCTGTGTCATCTGCGAGCTGGCGAAAGTCCGCAATGGCCAGTCCCTGTGCTTCGACGTGGATTCGGTCGGCTGCGGAGGGGGAAAGCGATACTTGGGTTTTGTGCAGACGATGCGGCCCAACTTCGAGTATTTCCTTTCCTGTGGCATCCCGGACGAAATGGAAGGGGAACGATACAAGAAATCGCCCGGACTTGTAAGAGAACAGTGGAAGATGTGGAAGAAAGCTTCCTGATTACCGGAAGCTGGAACAAGGTTAGGATGAGGATTAAACGATCTGCAATATTGAGCCAGTGATCAAGGCCCGACCGCGCCAGAGCTACCAGATGGTTTTATTGGGATACTCGCCTCAATCCGTGTCCCCTGACCCAAACCGCTTTGAACTTTGAATCCCCCACCCAATGCCCGCGCACGGACACGCATGGCTTGTAGACCAGCACCGCCTTTATCGGGAGGCCGTGAGAGCAATTCGCTGGGGCTGAACCCCTGGCCATTGTCGGCAACGGTCAGGCGCAGAGTGTTGTGGTCTAGCGACACGGTGACGTTCATCTGCCGCGCCCTGGCGTGTTTGCGCGCGTTGAGCAGTGCCTCTTGTAAAATGCGAATAAGCGCGATGCGCGTATCGTCCGGCAAGGCAGGGATGGGCTCACGGGTCTGGAGTTCAAACTCGATAGGAGGTCCACCCCGCGCCAGGTGGGTATCTATTTCGGCGCGGATCCATTCGACGAAAGGGGCATCAGGCTCGGCGCGGGGTGGGCGCAGGTCGGCGATGAGTTCGCGCACCTGGTTAGAGGCATGTTGGACACGTGCTTCCAGAGTGACCAGTTCTTCGGCCAGTGTCTCCAACCGCCGCCGCTCCAACAGCTTGCGGCACAGACCGGCCTGCAAGATGAGTTGTTGGGCCGTCTGAGCCACGCCGTCGTGCAATTCACGCGCGATGTACCGGCGCTCATTTTCTACCGTTCGGAGTTCGTCAGACACGACAGCCTCCTGTTTGCGGATCAGAGATTGGAGATTCTTATGCCTCGCCCCTACTTCCCGTCATTGCAGATGAAGGTGACGACCAGCTGCTCCCCTTCGTAACGCGCCTCTCCCACGTCCAGAGCGGCGAGGGCATGGGGCAGAACCAGGTTGCGTTTCTGGTTGCCGATGCGGATGATCAACTCGTCCCCGGATCGGGTGAGTTGGATATGCTCGCGAGTCACGAAGGGAAGGGGTAACTTTAGCTGATAGCAACCGTTGATTTTTTCCACAGTGTGCGCGTGCCCCTTAAACATGATTCGCGCCGGGTCATCATCGCCGTAGAGAGTCTCGGCCATGCGGCGCAACATATCCACGCCCACTACTTCTCGCTCAAAAAACGGGATGGTAAGGACCGGCATGGGGTCGAAACCCTGGTGGATGAGGTCCAGGTAGCGCTCTTGGGCTTCGCGCCAACTGGCGAAATAGGCCTCGGAACTGGTCGGCATCAGCCGATTGCAGATGGCAGCGTCGGTGGTAAAGCCGTAGAGGTTGAGATAGGTATAGGTACGCTGCGCCTCTTTGATCACCATCTTCTCGGCATTCATCACCAATCGCATAGTTGAGCAACTAGAATCAGCCAGCAGATTGTGCATAGCATCCAGTTGAAGGATAAGGTCTTTTATCGCCTCGAAGACCTCATCATCCGGGATGGGCAGGTCGGTCATCGAGCGCAGCAGTGGGCCAGCCAATGTGGCTGCTTTGCGCTCGATGGGGAAGATGCGGGTCAGGTACCAGCGGGCCATCTCAGGCAGGCTCAAAAGCCGCAGCGTTTCGCCGGTGGGTGCGCAATCTACGATGATGGTGTCGTACTCGCCACTTTGGTGCAGGTGGACAATTTGCAGCAGGCTGGCGATCTCCTCCATGCCAGGCAAGATGCTGGCCTCATCCGCGATCAAATTGTCCACGCCACGCCAGGCAAGCAGACTACTGAGCCATTCCTGCACTTTGCCCCAGTAGCGTTCCATCTGGTGATAGATGTCTATTTCCTGGCCCACCAGGTTTTCGACGACGGGAGTCGGCTCGGGACCCAAGGGGAGATCAAAGGAATCGGCCAGGCTGTGAGCGGGATCGGTGCTGAGGACGATGGTGCGTTGGCCCAAGTCGGCGCAGCGCAGGGCACTGGCAGCGGCGACGCTGGTCTTGCCCACGCCTCCTTTGCCGGTGTACAAGATGATTCTCGGTTGATCCATGGCTTGTCCTACTTTTCTATAAGTCAGCACCCAACTCGCTCAATTATACCATTGCCGGGTGCGGATTGCCAACAAGGGTAGATGGCGGGTGGAGGTGTCGGTTGTCGTTGCTGCCATTATGGTATTCGCTACACTTGACATACCTGCCCGCTAGTGATATGCTTGGGTTCAGCCTGACCAGCCATCTTGTGTCAGGATAAAATCCTGTTTCTTCGCCCCGGTAGCGTGACCATAAAACATACTTACCTGCTGCAGGAGGTAGACAATGACTACGTTTGGACAGGGCGACGACGAACGCACTGTGGTAACCAGTCCCACTCGGGCCGATACACCTCCCAAGAAGCGGAGTCCGTGGCTATGGGCAGGATTAGCCGGCTGTGCGGGATTCGTGTGTTTGGCGCTGTTGGGTGTTGTTGGTTACTTCGTAATACAACAAGGTGAAGGCGGCGTGGGGGCTGTAATCACCCGGGGCGTTGGTAGGACGAGCGAACCCACAACAGAAGTGGCTCAAACGATCACCCCTACTATAAAGCCAACTGCAACCAAGGTGTCAGCAAAGCCAACCGCAACTAAAAGGGTACCCCAGCCCCAGACCCAGACTCCAGAAGCGACCGAGACGCCAAGGGGTGGATTGCCGACCAATACACCATCTTCAGTAAGTCAAAAGCCCAGCATCGGCCCCATTGCTTTCGCTACCGGTATCACCGCTGACAATCAGCCGGTTGGCGCCGATACCTCCTTCCCCGACGACATAGAAGAAATCCACGCCATCTTCAGTTATGCGGGCATGTCGGACAGTGTCACCTGGGAACGGCACTGGTATCAAGACGGAGAAGAGGTGGGTACTGGTTCTGATACGTGGGATGCAGGTGAGGAGGGTATCTTTGACCTGAGTCTGACTGGCGGCGGCGAGCCGCTGGGCGCCGGTAGCTGGAAACTGGAGATTTACGTGAATGGTCAATTAGCTCAAACAGGCACGTTCGTTATCCAGGCCAGCGCCACGCCTATTGCCCAAGAGGGCACGGGCAGCTCGGCTGTTGGCGGGAAGTATCAGATCGCCTTCGCCCGTTGGGACGGCGGTAAACACAACCTGTATATTGCCAACACTGATGGTAGTGGCGAACGGCTCCTCCTGGAGTCGGCGGCAGGACCATCGTGGTCACCCGGCGGTCAATACCTCAGCATTTTCGGGGAACAGGGCATTGCGACGCAGGTGAGGGAGGGGGTATCCTATTACAGAGAGGATCTCACCGACGGCATCTTGGTAGTGAAGGTTGCTGACTTCCCCAGCGACATCTCACAAGTCGAGATTGATCAAAAGGTGCGCGACGGGACAGCACGCTGGACCGCATGGGCTCCCAATGGGGAAATGCTCGCTTTCGACGCTACCCGGGGCGGCCCTGATCGGCGCATCTATTTCCTGGGTACCGCCGATAACCAACAATATAATATCGAGATTCCTGGTGAGCAAGCCGACTGGTCTCCCAACAGCGATCAGGTTGTCTATCGTTCCGGGCGCGATGGCAAACAGGGCATTTGGATCTCCAATCGGGACGACTCCGGCGCTCATAACATCACCAATGAGGGCAGCGATTCCTTGCCCAGTTGGTCGCCTGATGGTCGGAAGATCGCGTTCCACCGAGACTCGGGCGGCAACGTAGACATCTACGTGATGAATGTGGATGGCAGCAACGTCCGTCGTCTCACTGATGCGCCTGGCCCTGACACGCTCCCAACCTGGACACCCGATGGCCGCATTGTGTTCAGGAGCGCACGCACGGGAGGCTGGGGAATTTACATTATGAACGCCGACGGCAGTGGCCAGAAGCAAATTATCGCCAATGCCGATCCCGGCCCCGACTGGACTTTTGGCAAGATGGATGTGTATTAGAGTCGGATTGAGGATTTGAGGCTGGAGATGGGGATGCGGGTTAGATTAGAAACATTGGGATGTCGGTTGAATATTAGTGAGATCGAAGGTATGGCGCGTGGGTTCGCGGTGGCCGGGCATCGAGTGGTGGGGCCAGATGAGCCGGCCGATCTGTGTGTGCTGAATACATGTGCCGTCACCCACGTCGCTGCTCGCAAGTCGCGCCAGATTATCCGGCACCTGAAACGGACCAACCCAGGGGCTGGGATGGTGGTCACCGGCTGCTACGCTGAACTCGACCCAGATCAAGTAGATGCTCTCGGCGTGGATTTGATCGTGGGCAACCAAGACAAAGACCAACTCGTTGAATTGGCTGCGAATCACTGGCGTCGTGTTCACCCGGAGAAAGTGGGATTGTGCACAGCTACTGATCCCCAACCCCCCATCTCCGATCTCCCATCTCACTACTTATATCCCGGAGCCCGGACGCGCGCTTTCGTCAAAGTACAGGATGGCTGTGATAATCGTTGCACCTTTTGTATTGTGACAGTGGCGCGAGGGGCAGCTCGCAGCCGGCCTGCCGATGATGTGATCGCCGAAGTGCAGGAACTGGTGGCCGCGGGCTACCAGGAAGTGGTACTCAGTGGGGTGCATCTGGGTTCTTACGGCCACGATCTGGGCGACCGGCGCGGCCTCTTCCACCTGGTGCGCCGTTTGCTGGCTGAGTCCGACGTACCCCGTCTGCGACTGTCGTCGCTGGAGCCGTGGGATCTGAACGCGGACTTCTTTGCCCTGTGGCAGGACCCTCGCCTGGGGCGTCACCTGCACCTGCCGCTGCAAAGCGGCTGTGACGCCACGCTGCGGCGCATGGCCCGCCGCACCAACACGGCGAGCTTCGCCGAGTTGGTCAGCGCTGCCCGTGCTGCCATCCCTGATCTGTCAGTAACGACGGACGTTATCGTCGGTTTCCCTGGTGAGACGGAGGCAGAGTTCAGCCAGAGTGTGGAGTTTGTGAAAGAGATGGCTTTCGCCAAGTTGCATATCTTCCGCTACTCCCGCCGCGCCGGGACGGCCGCGGCCACGATGCGTGGCCAGGTCCCTTCCGACGTAATCGAAGGGCGCAGTCGCCGCATGCATGGCCTGGGGACGAGGCTGGAGCGTGCCTTCCGTCGTCGCTTTTTCGGCCGGACCATGGAGGCGCTGTGGGAGACAAGCGAAGTGAATGGCGAAGGCTTGCTGTGGAGCGGCCTCACCGAGAACTACTTGCGGGTATCGGCACGCGGCGGCCCTGGTCTGCGTAACGTAGTCACCCCCGTGCGGCTGGTGGCCGATACGCCGGATGGGCTGCTGGGGCATATTGTAGATTAACTTCGACTGGCAGGCCAACAAGCCGCCACGGCCGTTTCTTCTACTCTTTTCGCGCGCCTCATTGCGGCGTAAGGGTCAACGTCTCCTCAGCATTTGCCTCCACCTCCTCCCGGCTGAACAGCATAGGGTGATACTCCACGTTCTGCCACAGCGAGATAAAATCCTCCCGGTGCG
>CAYTNQ010000205.1:0-8112 GCA_964439175.1 uncultured Anaerolineales bacterium
ACGAGTGGGGCAAGCGCGACTGGAGCTTTTGGGCCGAACAATTGCAGGCGATGAAAATCAAATGGGTGAAGGTGATGGACGATGGCGGCGGCTCAGCCATGCCGTTGGTGCGCCGGCTGGTTGACCTGGAAATTATGCCGGTTGTTCGTCTCTATTGGGAGGAGCAAAATCCAGGCAATATCGGCCAGCGCGGACGCGAGACGGTGGGGCGCTTTGTGCAGATCGGCGCTGTTTACTTTGAGACCAACAATGAACCAGACCTGGACCTGGAATGGAAGGACCGGCGCAGGCCACCTAACTGGCTGGACATCGTCGTGGACAACTTTATCATAGATGCCGACATCATCCTGGAGGAGGGGGGGCACCCGGCAGTACCCGCCTTCGGTGTGGGCACATTAAGAGATCCTTTCAGCACAATAGTCGAGCGTGGGCGGCGTGATATTTTGGATGGAGGTGCCTGGGCTGCCATTCACAATTACTGCCTTGCGCGTCCGCTGGAGTATCCCAACGATCCGGTCAATATGCATGGTGAACCCATCACCGAGGAGGAGTGGCACGCTGCCGGTGGCAGGTGGGCTTGGGAGATCGGTTGGAAAGAAGTCAACCGGGCGCGTAAAGCGGCGGCCAACCCCAATGCCGACATTATGACGGATGCCACCTGTTTCCGAGGCTTTGAACAATTGAATGCCTATATCGTGCGTGCCCTTGGTCACCCTATTCCCATTATGATGACTGAGGGGGGCTACAATGTGGCTCAACGGGCCGGTACTACTGCCGGAGACGATCCGCGTTACCCCAAGCCGACCCCCCAGGCGGCGAGCGAGATGAACCTGAAGATGTTCCAATATATGCAGGGTGACCGCGAGGTCCTGGGCAAAAAAGTCCCCGAATATTTCTTTGCCGTGATGCCATGGCTGATTGCCGTGCAGCGCATTGGGGTGCAGGCACCACCGGCCGAAAACCAGGGACCGTGGTTCACGCACAAGTACGACAAGGAATGGGGTCTTAATGGTGAATTACCTTTGGTGCAGATGCTTAAGGACCTCCCCTCGCGCCTGCGTCAGGATGGGCCACTTCCCCAGCAATGGCACAAACCACTTACCCCCGATAAGCTAGGCCGTAACTGGGATTTCCGGTTGAATTACTTGGGGGCGGGTGTAAAGCTGGAGCCGGTGACCGATCTCCAGGAGGGATCTGGAGGTGGCCCCTACTGGAAGTTGGTGAAAGCCAGGTGGCTGGACAAAGAAGAATCCAGAGGCGTGAGTCATATCTTTGTCAAAGCATTAGACGCCGATGGCAATCCAATGGAGAATGCTGCTTTCGCCGTTGCCCGCTCTGGTGCTCGGGACTCGGTGATGACCAAAGGTCCTGCGGATGGTTTTTGGGGCAACTACGCCATGTATGGCCTGTTAGGAACCTATAGCGTGGAGATGACCCAGGGAGGCTATCCCTCGGAGCGAGTGACCGGCGTGGGGTTGGGCACGGAAGAGGTGCCTGATGCCTGGACCAGCACCGCTTTTCGCTTCACCTTCCAACTGGTGACAGAGGAGGGCGGCGGTGCTGGAGCAACCGAAACAACTCCGGCTGTGATGGGGACTTCTACCGCCGGGGCGGTAAGCGAGGCCCCGCCTGTGCGGGACGAAGCCCCGCCTGTGCGGGACGAAGCCCCGCTTGTGCGAGACGAGGCTCAACCAGAAGTCTCCGCACCTCTACCTTCAGCCGTGCCACCCGGGCCAGGGCAGGCGGAGACGATGCAGCCTCCTGGTCTGACCGAAGCGGAAAGGATAACTGCTTTGCGCCGTTCCCTCTTGGAGGCGGCTAAACTGCACATCATTCCCCTTAATCCTGATGCGGCATTGTATAAATATGCTCGTCGGCACAGGTTGGGCGAACGCCTGTCGGACGAGTTCCCCGTTGAGCATAAGGGGATCAAGTACGTAGCTCAGGTCTTCGAGAGGGGCATAGTCTATGTGCCGGTTGGTCAGTGGGATCAGGTGACACACTTCAGGCTCTAGGCCCAATACTTTTCAAATAACCCAATACCAGGCGCGTAGCGGCACCCCTTCCCCAGAGGGGACCTATCGGTGCGGTTGCCTGACCTAGGGTAGGGGCAAGCCCTACCCCTACAAGAGGGCTTATTTGAACGGCATTGGCTCTAGGCCTGTTTTCGACACACCCCAATAAGTTGAGGACTCCGACTGCGAATTTCCCGACTGGTTGGGGATGTTCCGTCAGGAATCGGGCTACCAAAAGGGTTAAGTGTCGAAAACAGGCTAAGAAGCTGTCTACTGGCATCCTACTTTTCAGGCACACTCTAAGGTTAATCTGCTCTTGAGCGTTTTTATCTGCTCAGAAGACTTGTGGGCGCGTGGTCATGGCCCTCGGCATCCTCTCAAGCCAGAGCGCCTCAAGCGAACGTGGGAGATGCTGCAAGCCTATCGCGCCTTCGACGGCGAGACATCTCGCGTGGTGCCGCCCCGACCAGCTACCGACGACGAGCTGTGCCTCTTCCACACGCCGGATTACGTCGCCGCCGTGCGCTGCTTAAGTCGAGGCGAACCGGGTGTGGATCCTGCGCTCTATAACTTTGGCCCGGGTGATAACCCCATCTTCCCCGGCATGTTCCAGAGCGAGTCGCTCAAAGTCGGGGCGGCGTTGGTCGGCGTCGAGTGGCTGCTGACCGGTCAGACTGAAATTGCATTCAGCTTTGCTGGTGGACTGCACCATGCCAGGCCCAATCGTGCTTCTGGCTTTTGCGTCTTCAATGATCAGGTCATCGCGATTCGCCGGCTGCTGGATGCCGGGCTGCGGGTAGCTTACGTAGACATCGATGCCCACCACGGCGATGGCGTGCAGGCCGCCTTTTACGACACCGACCAGGTATTGACTATCTCCCTGCATGAGGCCGGCACCAGCCTCTTTCCCGGCACCGGTTTTGTGGATGAGTTGGGCGAGAGGGCCGGTTATGGCTATAGCGTCAATTTCCCCTTTCCAGCGTACACCGACGACGAGCCTTACCTGGAGGCCTTTCGCGCTCTGGTGCCTCCGCTGGTGCACCGTTTTGCACCCGACGTGGTTGTCAGCCAGCTTGGCTGTGATGCTCACTGGCGCGACCCGCTCACCCATATGAATCTGACGACGCACGCCTACGAGGCCGTCGTCCGCGAAATTAAATCGCTGGCACCTCGTTGGCTGGCGTTGGGGGGTGGTGGTTACGACCTGACTGTGGTGCCTCGCGCCTGGACACTGGCTTATGGTGTGATGATCGGGCGGGAGTTCCCGGACGAATTGCCCCGCGCTTTAGAGCGCCCTGAGGGTGTCGCCGGTTATGAGTTGGGCCGGCTGCATGACCAGCGTATGCCCTTCATCCCTGAAGACACGCGCCACCATGTGCACAAGATCGTAGCTGCTCAAATCAACCACCTGCGACAAGTGTTGGATCTATCAGCCTCGTAACCATACGCAATGCGCGCGAAGCGCGCAATACTTAACCAGGAGGTCAATGTGGACACCCAGACAATTTTGGAAAAGCAGCGCAAATATTTGTGGCCCAGCCACCTCACATACTACAGCCAGCCGCTCCCCTTTGCCCGGGGCGAAGGGATGCATCTTTACGACGTGGAGGGTAACCGCTATCTTGACTTCTTTGGCGGCATCCTTACCGTCAGCGTGGGGCATTGTCATCCCAAGGTGACTGAGGCCATAACCCGGCAGGTCCGAACACTGGTGCATACTTCCACCCTCTATCCCCACGAAAACCACGTCGAGCTGGCCCAAAAGCTGGCCGAGATAACGCCCGGCCGGCTGCAAAAGTCTTACTTTCTTAACAGCGGCACTGAGGCCAATGAGACGGCGGTGATGTTGGCCAAGGCAGCCACTGGCGCCCAGGAAGTTATTGCCCTGCGACATGGCTATAGCGGCCGCTCGGCGCTGGCCATGACCCTTACCGGCCAGTCAGGCTGGCGCATCGGCGGCACTCACATCTTGGGCATCAAGCATGCGATGAATCCCTATTGCTATCGCTGTCCCCTCAAGTTGACCTACCCGGAATGCGGTATTGCCTGCGCGGAGGATATCGAAGATCTGATCAGGACCACCACCTCGGGCCGGGTGGCGGCTTTCCTGGCCGAACCGATCCAGGGGGTAGGTGGTTTTGTCACCCCGCCGCCGGAATACTTTGGGATTGCGGTGGGCATTGTGCGTAAGTACGGGGGGCTTTTCATCTGCGATGAAGTGCAGACCGGCTTTGGACGCACTGGCAAATACTGGTTCGGCATCGAGCATTGGGGCGTGGAGCCGGATATCATGACCATGGCCAAGGGCATCGCCAATGGCTCGCCGATGGGAGCTACCATCGCCACGCCCGAAGTGGCCGACAAGCTGGAGGGATTGACTATTTCGACCTTCGGCGGCAATCCCGTCTCGTGTGCCGCCGCGCTGGCGACCATCCAGGTCATGGAAGAGGAGGCCGCACCGTCTCACGTGGAGGAGGTGGGCGCTCATCTGCGCCAGGGCCTGGAAGCGCTGCAAGAGAAATATCCTCTCATCGGCGACGTGCGGGGTATGGGGCTGATGCAAGGGGTGGAGATGGTGCGCGACCGCCAGACCAAGGAGCCGGCTACCAAAGAGGTGGCCCATATGTTCGAGGCGACCCGGGAGCGGGGACTCATCATCGGCAAGGGGGGGCTCTATGGCAACGCCCTGCGCATCGCCCCACCGCTCATCGCCACCAGGGATGACGTGGACCAGGCGCTCGAAATCCTGGATCACGCCTTTGCCGAGGTGCAGGAGACTGTTTAGCCGGCAGACTCCGTACGCTGTTGTATATCTTACTCAATCACCAATAACGGAGCTTGTCGCACGTTTGCAGTCGTTGTTCGGCCAAAGAGCGCTAACCATCCTTAAGGATGATCGGGAGATACAGACAGCAACTTTCATTCACATGCCGCAGCCCCAGCAGCAATTCTAGATTATCAAAGGCCGATGGCCCGACGCTGCCGTCGAGGGGATTATTGGGATCATTGATCAACTTAGGACGCAACTTCTCATCAATCACCTGGCGAGCAAAGTCGTAGTCACAATATTCGGCTGCCAATTCGGCCAGGTCGGCCATAATGGACAGCCAATCGCCATTCTCCCAACCGGGCAGTGGGTCGCCGGTGCAGGGATCATAGGCAGCCGCGATAGATGGGTATCTGGCTTTGTACCAGTTCAGGATACGTCGGCCCATCTCCCACAGAGCCGTGTCTCCACTCGCTTTGGTGTAGGCGGCGGCGCGCCGGGCCAGGTCGAGGGCTGTCAAAGACGAAGTACCTCCCCGATAGACCTCGAATTCCAACAAAGAGTAACCGAATTCGGTGCCACGTTCCAGACCATGCATGCGCACGCGGCGGGTCGTCGTCAAAGGGAAGTGGATCTCATCGTCATAGCCATCACCACTCGTTTCGGTGTAGACCGGCGTCCAGGTCACCCCGTTGTCAGAGACGTCAATGCTGTAAGCCTTACCGTAGGCTGCTTCCCATTTCAAAACCACGCCATCAATGGTTATGGGCTGGCTGAACTCAAGGGCGATCCACTCGTCGTCGTTCCAGTTGGATGACCAACGTGTGTCTGTCAGGCAATCGGCGACGTTGATGGGGGACAGGGCTGGGTTCTGATCCTGGGTTGAGGAAGCGGTAACGGTGACGGCCAGCGTGCAGGCCAGGTTAGGCGTCAGAATCTCGCCGTAGTAGAAATGGCGCTCGACGTCGTACATAACACGGGGCAGGTCGGTGCCGCACTGCTGGATACTGCCAGCCATCAGGGGAGTGGTATAGCTAAGCACATTGTTGTAGAAGTCGGCGAAAGGCCAGGAGGCGGTGAGGTTATAACTCGATGCGTGGGCCATCTCCCAATGTAAGGTAATCGTCATAACGCGAGTGGGATGGGTGGGGGTGATCACTAACCATTGAGGGGTGAGCGGGCCACCAGGATAGGCCGGCTGCTCGCTACTCCAGCGGGTGGAGAGATTCCCGTCGATCGCTTTTTCACAGGTGCACGTAGAACAATTCATATCATCCTGGTACGATGACGCAGCACAATTGGCATCTGACAACCGGTTGGCGTCTCCGAAGGGATTGTAGGCTTCGACTTCGTACAGGGAGTAGCCGTAATTGGTGCCTCGCTGCGTCATATCAATACGAATGGAACCTACAGCCTGAAGCGGAATCGTGATGATCTGTGTGCCGCCAACGTCCCCTGTCGTCTGATAGAGAGGATGAGATGATTGTCCGAGTTGAGCTGCGTAGCGCCAGCCCATCAGGTTGTTGTAACTCAGGTTGCTAAAGGTTCCCGGGGTGAAACTGTCGAAGTCATTCCGCCAGCCGAAGTAGGGGCGCAACAGGTGGTCATCGAAAACCTCTGGTGTGCCAGGGTCCTCGAAGTTGCCCATAGCACCGGGGTTGAAGTCAGTGGCGCCCCTCAGCCCCCAAGCCAGACAGTTGGCAAACAGGCGGTATTTGGGGTCGGGGAACTTCTGATCGGCGATGGACAGCGCTTCCAGCCAGCGATTCTCCTCGCCAGCGGCGTTGGCCAGCCAGTGAGTACCAGAATCCTCTTTATAACCGTTTTCGTCCAGGATCCAGTGTAGCAAACAGAGATTAGGCGAGGCGAAGTAGTAAGGGGATTCCTGATCGCTGGACGTGGGTGCACCCGTCCCCCCAATCTCTGGCGGGGCTGATACCTCAAAGAGATAATCAAAGGTGGTCTGGTCACCAATGAGAGCCGCGTAGAGGGCCAGCATGCTGGCCGATTCGCTAATTGCCTGCTGGCCAGATGGCTCAACGTAGTTGAACATGGGCGCGTGGTCCAAGTGACCTGGTAGATGTGGATTGGGCCAGTTAGTGAGCAGACCATCGGGGTAGATGCCGGTGACAAAGTGGCAGAGAGCACGTTCCATGGGGTCGGTCAAGGTGTCGCAGGTAGGAGAGCCAGCCGTTGAAGGATTCTCACTGCTCATCGCCGCACCGACTGTGGTCTGGCCCACCAGGAGAAATAGGAGCAATAGGCCCATCCCTGACAAAGCTAGCACCGTAATCAGTGGGCAGCATCTTTTCCTGTTCATTACCATTTCTCCATTTGGGCTGGTGAGGCTTAGCGCTTGACAATCAGCGGCAGATAGATCGGACCTGGTCTGAGGCTGGGGTATTACTTTTTCGGCCAAGTCATCAAACCGTCTTCACCAGTTACCGCTCAAGGCTTCAGGGTAAGTACTGAATGTGACGAAAGTACACGGTCTCGGATGGGGTGCTTGGCTCAAACACAAATTCGGTCACGACGTAGAGCCGGCTCAAATCAGCGGTGTAAAAGGCTGAAAGGGGAAAGGTGAAAGTTTGCCAGTCCGTAGTCAGATTTGAAGCCGAGATCTTTCTCTCGGAACCATCGTCAGGGTTAGTGTTATCCTTCAGACCTATCCAAATCTCCTCTCCCCCCACTTCCCCCCGCAGCTCAAGAGACAGGGTCCGGTAGCTGGACAGATCTTTGCCCGGACGAAAATAATCGGTAGGCGGCCCCACAGTGATAAACACGGCTCCCCAACTCTGGCCGCCAGGGTAGGCCATACGCATATAACCGCCCATGTCTGTTACCCAATTGGTGAGCCCTCCCGAAGTGTTCACACCCATATCGTAGCCATCGGCTAATCTGGGGCCGTAGTAGATCCAGTGGGGCTGGGGTGGGATGTCTACATTGAAGAGATATTGGATGTCGTCCAGATAGAACATTGCCCCATCAGGATTGTCCTCATTTGAGGCTGCCCATAGAAAACCGCCCACAACGCTGCTCAAATCCAGGTCGGTGCTCAAAGGAATCGTATAAACCTGCCAGTTGGTCGTAAGGTTTATAGGATCGGGATTGAGAGCCTGGACAGGACATAACGAGTCGGTGTATGCAGATGACTCACATCCTATTCCACCTACTTTGAACGATATCCATTCTCCTCCCTTTTCACCCCTGGCCCAAAAGGTTAAACTCTGTGCCCCACTAAGATCGTATCCTCCGGGCTGATTCCCCCAGTTGTTGGCCGGATCTTGCCAGTATACACCACCCCATTTGCACGGCGGCGGGCCGTCGCAG
>CAYTNQ010000206.1:0-8061 GCA_964439175.1 uncultured Anaerolineales bacterium
TGCGGCAGCGCTGACCATCCCATGAACACCATCATCCGCAATTGGATGCCGCGCCAGGCCCGCCAGGCCGAAAAGTTCTTCCAGAAGAAATTCGGGATGTCCCTGGAAGAGTTCTTCGACGACACCAAGTATCAATTAATGCACCTGGAGATGTTCCCCTACGGTATCATCCACGCTGAATGCATCGGCGGGGACATTGACCTGCTGCTCAACCGCCGTGTCACGATTGGCTTCTTCCCCTGGCGCTTCGTAGATGGAGAGTCGAGTATCGGCCGCTGCGTTGCCTTCGTGGATGACGACGAATATCAGGAGTTGATGAAGAAGAAGGAAAGCATGCCCAGGACTAAGTTCGACGACGCTTACGACCCAACTCACGTAGAGCGCTTGAATGAACTGAGCCGTGCGAATCTGAGCTAAGAGTTTAATGGAAAGTTGGAAGATTGGAAGGTTGGAAGGTTGGATTCTGCTCGGTCTGCCAACTCTCCAATCTTCGAGTCTTCCAACTTGTTATGAAGAGAGGTGAGTAAATGCCTGTTTATGCTGGAAAGTATCTACGTATTGACTTGACAAAGGGCACGTGGCACGACGAGCCGATCACCGAGGAACAAGTCCAAAAATGGCTGCTGGGATCGGGGTTTGCCGCCAAACTCTTCTACGATGAAATGGACCCCTCGCTGGACGCGTTGGACCCGGCCAGCCCATTGTTGGTGTTTAATGGAGTGCTGGCCGGCACCTTTGCGCCGACCGGCTGCCGCAGTTCGTGGTGCGGGCGTTCCCCATTGACCGGCATTTGGAATGAGGCCAATCTGGGCAACTTCTGGGGGGCCGAGTTGCGTTTTGCCGGTTATGATGGACTGGTTATCACGGGAAAGGCCAAAAAGCCAGTTTACCTGTGGATCAACGGCCTTGAGAACAGCATCGAACTACGCGACGCTTCGCATGTGTGGGGCAAGAACTATTTTGAGGCGGCCGATGCCCTGCTGGTCGAGACTGACTCCCGGGCGCAGGTGGCCGGTATTGGACCAGCGGGTGAGAACCTGGTAAAGATTGCCGGGATTATGAGCGGCCCTTCCCATTACGTGCGAGCGGCTGCCCGAGGCGGCATGGGGGCAGTGCTGGGTAGCAAGAACCTCAAAGCCATCGTGGTGCGCGGCAAGGAGCGGCCCCAGTACCCCGACCAGAAGGCCTTCCGAGATGAGGTCAAGGCGCAAAACGCATTTATCAAGGAAAATTCCATCGGCATGTCGAATTTTGGCACGTCGGGCGGCGTGATTGGTACCGAGAAGTTCGGCGATATGCCAATGCGCAACTGGACGCTCGGCAGTTGGGACGAGGCCGGCAAAGTCTCCGGACAGACGATCTACGACAAGTACCTGGTAAGGCACACCCACTGCTATGCCTGTCCCATCGGTTGCGGCAAAGAGATAGAAGTAGTCGAGGGCGAGATTCGAACCCCACGCGGCGAGGGAGTGGAATATGAGACCATCGCCGGCTTCGCCGGAATGACTCGCAACGCCAACGCTGAAAGCGTGATATTGGCCAATTCCCTCTGCAATCGCTATGGGCTGGATACTATCTCCACGTCGTCGGTTATCGCCTTTGCCATGGAAGCCTACGAACGGGAGTTGATTGGCCCCGAGGAGACCGGCGGCGTTGAATTGCGCTTTCCCGAAGGGGACCTACAGGGCGGCAACGCTGATGCGATACTCGCCATGATCGAGAAAATCGCCTATCGTCGTGACATCGGCGATGTGCTGGCCGAGGGGGTGCGTGAAGCGGCACGGCGCATCGGAGACGAGGCCGAGGAGTTCGCCATCCACGTCAAAGGTCTGGAAATAGCTTATCACGACCCCCGTGCTTTCGCGAGTATGGCCGTCAACTACGCCACTGCCAACCGGGGTGGCTGCCACCTGGAGGCATTGAGCTACTGGAACGGCTACGGCGTTCTCCACCATGACCTGGGCTACTCTGAAACGCTTCCGCATCACGAGTCGAACGCCGAGCAGGCCAAGCTGGCCTACGATTACCAGAACTATATGAGCGTCTACAATCCGCTGGGGCTGTGCAAGTTCATCGCTAAGGGACTGGTTGGGCCAGAGCGGACCGCTCAGATAGTGAACAGCGCGTTGGGTTGGGATTGGGCCATTGAAGATGTGCTAACCACAGGCGAACGGCTCTTCCAGCTCAAGCGCCTCATCAATCTACGACTGGGCATCACGGCTGAAGACGACACCCTACCCAAGCGGCTTCTTACCGAGCCGCGTCCCAGCGGTGATGCGGCGGGGGTGCTGCCCAATTTGGAAGTGATGCTGCCTGTTTACTACCAGTTGCGGGATTGGGACGAGACCGGTGCGCCCCGCCAGGCGCGGTTGGAGCAACTGGGACTCGTCTGAGAAAAAATGGTTGACGCCAACTGCAACTAGTGCTATACTTAAGTCATTCGCCAAGGAGAGAATTTCACCTCTATGCTTTTCCCAGCATGCGATAAAGCCTTTCCAAGAAGCCTTTTTCGGGGAAAGCCCCCCTGAGCGTTCTGATTGCTCCTTTTCAGACTAGTTGCCCGCAGCATAGCTCTCTAATGTAAATCGAGATCGATTTTAATCATTCTGCTTCGTAGGTTTTGGCCCTTTCAAACATCGCGCCAAGTAAAAGTAAAGGAGGAGAGATCCATGCGCAAGCAATTGTTTCTGGCCCTGGTCCTTTTGACCGTTTTCTCCACGGTGGCAGCCCAATGCACTGCGCCAACTCCGGCTGCTGCTCCAACTACCGAAGCCCCAACCTCCGCTCCAGCTAAACAATTCAAACTGGCCGCCATTTTCCCAGGCGTCATCACCGACGCCGATTACAACACGCTGGGCTACATCGGTATCACCTCGGTGCAAACAGATTTGGGCATCGAGGTGACCTACTCCGAGAGCGTGGCAGTACCGGACGTCGAGAGGGTTATGCGTGAATACATTGACGATGGGTACAACATCATCTTTACCCATGGCGGTCAGTTTGTGTCACAGACGCAGACCCTGGCTAGCGAGTTCCCAGATGTGTACTTCATTGCGGAGGGCGACGCCCCCGTGGAAAATGCTCCTGCCAACTTGTGGGTCATAGACAGGAACTTCCAAGTCGGCTTCTATGCCATCGGCGCCGTGGCCGCAAAGCAAACCAAAACCGGCAAGATTGGCTATCTGGGCGGTCTGACTTTACCCTTTTCCTATGCTGAAGTCCACGCCATCCAGCAAGCGATTAGTGACCTGGGCTCAGATGTAGAGCTCAAGACAGTTTGGGCCGGGGACTTCAACGATCCCACCAAAGCCAGAGAACTGGCTGATGCCATGATCGCAGATGATGTCGATGTGATCATGGGTTCCCTCAACCTGGGAATGTTCGGCCTTTTCGAGGCTGTGAAGGGTGCGTCTACGCCGGTGTGGGCGACGGCCAAGTATACGGACAAGAGCCTCTACGCCCCTGACAACTACGTTACCTCGGTGCTCTACGACTGGGCGGGGCCGCTGAAGCAGATCGTGCAGAAGATAATGGAGGGTGAGACGGGCGGATATTACCCCTTAGGGTTCGACACCGGAGTTGCCCTTCAGTTACCTCTCCAAAATGCTTCCGACGAACTGAACAGTGAGATCGAGCAGATCGTAGCTGACATACAATCTGGCAAGATCGAAGTTGTCAAGGACACCACCCCTATAGAATAAGGCGTTTCAGGATTGTCTGCGGAAGTCCCCAGGGGCAGGGACGTTTTGCCTTGACTTGCAGGTATCTTCTCAATATCTTAGGGTAAGGACAGGTCTTCCCCTAGTACTACTACCGTACTTCAGTCGCCATGTCATTCTGCCCGCACTTGGGCCGCAGGCACAGGTGAGCGACCGAAGGGAGCGAAGAATCTATATAGATTCTTCGTCGTTTCACTCCTCAGAATGACATGTACGGTTGTAGTACTAGGGGGACCTGCGGGTATGCCTGCCCAGGCGGGCAAGCGCACCGATGGGTTCCCTTTCCCCTGTGCAGGCCTGCCCCTATTTTTGAGAAGATACACTTGCAGGATAGGGCCAGGGCAAAACGTTCCTACCCCATATCCAGAGGCCTCCTTGGCGTGAGATTTTCTGCAGCATTTCCAAAAGGTCCAGAAGTGAGCGGGGCCTGGTCTGCCGCTTTATTTTACAAGTTGCGATCTGTGATGAACAACTCAGCCATGCTTGAAATGAAGGGCATACGCAAGTCCTTTGGGACGGTCGTTGCCCTGGACGATGTCAGCTTACAACTAAACAGCAAGGAGATCCACGGCCTTCTCGGCGGAAACGGCGCGGGGAAGACCACGTTGATGAACATTCTATACGGCCTCTACAAACCGGACGCCGGCGAGATTTACCTGCACAGGGCTAAGGTGGAGATTCAGTCGCCCAAGGACGCCATCAGGCATGGTATCGGGATGGTTCATCAGCATTTTCTTCAGATAGAGAGCTTCACGGTAACCCAGAACATTGTGCTGGGAACCTCACTGAAGAATAGACCTATCCTGAACCTTGAAGAAGAGGAGAAGAGGATCAAGGCCCTGTCTGAGAGGTTTGGGTTGGAGGTAAACCCTCGAGCTTTGATTGAAAACCTTCCGATGGGGAGCCGGCAGAAGGTTGAGATCCTTAAGGCACTCTATCGAGGGGTCAAAATCTTGATCCTGGACGAGCCGACCACGAATCTCACGCCTCAGGAGGTGGATTCCCTTTTCCAGTCTCTAAGGGTGATGGTCGAGGACGGGATGAGCGTCGTCTTCATCACCCACAAGATAAGGGAAGCGCTGAGCGTCTGTGATAGGATCTCGGTGCTCAGGGATAGTAAGAATATCGTCACCCTACCACGGGATGCGGCCTCCGAGGAGGCGTTGGTCAAAGGGATGGTCGGTGAGGGCCTCGATATCGAGAAAGGCCTCCTGTTCTCCACAGCCGGTCTCGACCAAGAAACCTCACTTATGGGTCAAAAGCCTGCACCTAAAGGACGTGTTATCTTGCGAGTCGAAGGACTGCAAGTGACTGGCGAAGGCGGAGCACCGCTGGTCAAAGATTGTTCCTTCCAGGTTCACGAGCAAGAAATCTTCGGCATCGCAGGTGTGGCTGGAAATGGTCAACAGGAACTGGCCGAGAGCTTGATCGGCATCCATACAGTTGCCGGAGGCCAGATTTGGATTGATGGCATACACGTCTCCGATATAGAAACGGCAAAGCTGCTGGAGATGGGGGTAACCTACATTCCAGAAGACAGGATACAAGACGGCTTTCTGCCAAGGGCCAACGTGGCCCAGAACCTGATCCTTGGTTATCATCACCAGGAACCGTATAGCCGAGGGGGGTTCCTTGACTGGAAGACCGTCTTCCGGGTAGCACAGAAGTTGATTTCTGAGTACAACATCAAGACGCCAGGCCCGGGAGAGGTGGCGGCGAACCTGTCTGGGGGAAATATCCAGCGGATTATGCTGGCCAGGGCGTTCTCGCATCCAGCCAGGCTCCTCGTTGCGCACAACCCAACTAGAGGTCTGGACATACGCTCGATGGAGTTCGTCTACTCAAAGCTCCTGGAGTGCAAGAAGCAGGGGATGGCCACTCTGCTGTTATCTGAAGATCTGGACGAACTTCTTCTCTTATGTGATAAAATCGCCACCCTATATCGGGGCGAGATAGTGGGGATTCTTGAGAGGAGCGAGTTCGATAAGTACGAGATAGGACGGATGATGAGTGGAGTCAGAACACGTGAGTGAGCAAGCTGTGGGGCTGGGCCGGGGCTTCAGGCCCCTGGCTGAAAAGTTGATCCCTTATCTCCTGGCTGTGGCCGCTTCCTTTGTCGCAGCGGGGATCTTCATAGCCGTCATGGGCTTCAACGTGCCGAAAGCATATACCACCATCCTTTTCACTTCCTTCAGGACCCCTAATGGATTCGTTCAAACCCTGCTCAAGTTCGTGCCACTATTGCTACAAGCGCTGGCCTTCACGGTGCCTCTGGCAGCCGGGAAGTTCAATATAGGAGGCGAAGGGCAGCTTATCGTCGGAGCCATTGGGGCGACCGCAGTTGGCATTATGTTTGCCGGCCTCCCGCTGCTACTTCTGCTGCCTATGGTTATCCTGGCCGGCATCTTGTTCGGGGCCTTCTGGGCCGCCATACCCGCTTGGCTACTCTACCGATTTGGCATCAACGAGATTCTCACTACCGTTCTGATGAACTTCATCTCTTTTAGCCTGATCGATTACGTTGCAACCGAGATATGGCGAGATGCGGCTGCTGGACACCCCACAACGATCCCTATCGGGGCCGGGGCTGAACTTCCTCTGCTTGTCGCCAGGCCACCGCTGCACGCAGGGATCCTCCTTGCTGTATTAATCGCTATTATGGTCTATATCTATACCAACCGCACTGTTGCCGGGTATGAATTGGTTGCAACCGGTGCAAATCCGAGGGCCTCACTGGTCTATGGGATAAACATTCGCAAGATGTTTCTTCTCTCTTTGATCCTGGGCGGCGCTCTGGCTGGTCTCTCCGGGGCCGTTGAAGTAACTGGAGTTCAACATCGACTCATCGAAGGGCTGCAATCAAACTATTTGCTTTTAGGGATCATCATCGGTCTCATTGCCAAGGGCAATAACCTGGCCGTTCCTTTTGTGGCGTTCTTTATAGCTGTCCTCGAAGTTGGCGCCAGCGCCTTGCAGAGGACTATGATGATACCTGGCGAGATGGTGTTCATCGTCGAAGCCTTGGTTCTTCTCTTTGTTCTTCTGTCAGATGTGGTCAGGAGGCGATAGCCAGTGAGTCAGTTTGAGGTACAGGTCGTAAATTTTGCCAGGCTCGTGATGCTGGCTATGGTTCCTTACGTCCTCGCCAGCCAGGGAACTATGTTAGGTGGGAGGACAGGCATCTTCAACGTGGCCCAAGAGGGGATTATGCTCGTCGGGGCATCCGTGGGATTCCTGGGCGCCTACCTTTACGGGAGCTTATTTTATGGCCTTCTCCTGGCAGTTTTGGCGGGCGGTGTATTCGGCCTGGCACTCGCCTATTTCACCACGACGCTGAAAATGGATCAATTTGTCATCGGGCTGGCACTCTTTTTCTTTGGCATCGGGCTGTCAACCCTTTTGTACAAATTCGTAGTCGGGGTCACCTTACAGCCACCGCTAATCCCCACTCTCCGAGGAATGCCAATACCGGGACTGAGCGAAATCCCGATTCTGGGCGATATCTTCTTCAACCAGAACTGGTTGGTCTACTTCGCGACCCTTCTGTCCGCCTTCCTCTACTACCTGCTCTACAAGACAAGCCTGGGCTTGGAACTGAGGGCGGTTGGCGAGAATCCCAAAGCGGCGGATAGCCTTGGCGTGAATGTCTCACGAATGCGATACGCGACAGCTATTGTGGGAGGAATGTTGATGGGGCTCGCGGGTGCTTATCTGCCCATGGTTTATACCGGGACCTTTACTGAGGGAATGGTACAGGGCAGAGGGTGGATTGCTATCGCCTTGACTTTCTTCGGAGGCTGGAGTCCCCTCTTGATTTTCTTCGGATCTCTCTTTTTCGCCGGCGTTGAGGTCCTGGCCCTCAGAGTGCAGATTGGAGGATTGGGGATCCCTTACCAATTCCTGCTTATGCTGCCCTACATTGCCACCATCCTGGTCATGATGCTCGCGTTCAAATGGGTCAGGGCCCCTGCTTTCCTGGGACAAAATTACGACCGTGAAAGAAGAACGCTGACCTGACGCCAATGCCAACATTGAGCCTTACGAGAGGTTAATGAAAATCGTCAGACACCATATAGTTATGTCACCATAAAACAATGTTGACATCGCTTTAAACCGGTGTTATACTTGCGTTACTCGCAAAGGAGCAAATGTTAGGCGTTTACGCTCCTCAAAACTGCGACTACTGACGACACTTTGTGCTATTTTGGGCTGGTTGTTGTCAGTTTGTCCTCCCACCGCGCTTAGCTCACGATTGGATCAAATCCCACTGTGCGTTTAGGGTTAAATGCTTTCCTAATATGCGAGTCCTCTGGAGATAGCTATGACAGCTACAAAAGTGGAA
>CAYTNQ010000207.1:0-8035 GCA_964439175.1 uncultured Anaerolineales bacterium
GCGGCTTTGCACCTGTGTTTTGCTCTTACAGTGAGCGCTGTCAATGTTTGTTCTGCGCAGACTCGCCGACGTAAGTAGAATGGCTGCACAGCCTTTTCAGGTCAGCGACTTCTATGCACAACGGTTTGGTCATTATACTCAAATCGCCCCTATGATACTCCAAGGCTCGAATCCTGTCAAACGGGGCAAGATTGCCAAATGAGCCCGCCTTTTAAGTTTGCCAGGGCCGTCAGGGGATGTGTGAAGTCTTCCGAAGTTGCGCATCCCGCATCTGCCGGCGAGCCAGCAGGCGGCGAATGCGGGTATGTCGCTCACGGCTGAGCGGGTAAAACCAGGCGACGACGACGGCACTGATGAGCAAGGCCGCCCCTACAGGTCCGGTTAAAATCCGAATAGCCCATAGGGTAGTCGCCGATTGGCTGAATTGGGTAGCGCCTTCTGAAGGAGCCTGATATCCAAACCAACCCAGCATCTGCAAAGCGAGAAAGATGGACAAGGCGCCCGTCAGCTTGCGAACGAAATTCTTGGTCCCATAATAGACGCCTTCGTGGCGTTGACGGGTACGCAACTCGTCCCACTCGATGACGTCGGGAAAGATGGCATCAGGCAGAACATGGGCTGTCGAGACGCTGAGACCGGCCAATACTGCCAGCACCATGGTGAAACTGACCTGCTCTGGTTGTATGATGATGATGAGAAGCTGCACGACTGCCCAGAAGCTCATCCCAATGATGTAAGCAACGCGTTTGCTGAGCCGGCGCGATAGCCACGTCCAAAAGGGTAAGGCAATCACGGCTGTGATCAGCAATAGGCCCAGGACGACCGACTCCAGAGCGATGCTTTCGCCAAAAAGGTTGACGCTCGCCAGCAAATTTCCCCCAGCGACCCAGTAGATCAGAAAGAAGGGAAGCATCAGAGCCACTAGGTCAAAGGTAATCCAATTCAACATATAAAGCGCAGTGGCAAAACGAAACGGGATGTTCTGCCAGGCAGTGCGCAGTGTCTCTTTAAAGCCAGGCGCCTCTGGAGAGCGATAGCTGTGCTGCTCACGCACAACGAAGAACATCACGATAAAAGGCACGGTCGCCAATCCGCCGAACAATGCAGCTATGACTAGATAGCCCTGCTGCAGTGTGAAGCCGGCTCTGACCGCTGTATCGACAATCATCGGCGCGGTTACTGCCGTCGCCAGTGAGGCCAGTAAATTGAAGAACATACGATAGCCTGTGAGCGACGTGCGCTCGTCGTAATCGGGCGTCATCTCAGGTGTCAGCGCGTAGAAAGGAACTGAGACCAGCGTCTGCAGAGTGTCGCTGATCATGAAGGCCAACGTCATGTGGATCATTAACCAGACCTGGTTTTGCCAGGGAGGGGCCCACCATAGGAGTAAAAATCCCAGTCCGTAGGGGATGGCAAATATCAACAGAAACGGGCGGCGACGCCCCCAACGCGTCTCGACTTTATCGCTCAACATACCTACCAATGGATCGTTGATCGCGTCCCAGGTGACGCCAATCAGCGCCGCCACCGACGCCATGCGCGGTTCGAGGCCTACGACGTCGGTGAGAAAGATGGCGTAGAATATCTGGCGAATGGTGCCAAAGCTGGCCAGCGCCCAGTCGCCGGTGCCATATACCAGCTTGGTCCAAAAAGAAAGCCGCGCAGGTGCACCTATCGTCTGCGTCGGCTCAATCCATTCCCGCTGATCTTTGCTTGTTGGTCCTTTTAGAGACACTGGGGTGATTTCGTCCCCCCCCTGACGGCCCCGGGGTGGGTACTGCGAGCGAGGATCTTGCGGATATTCCGGCACGGCCTGAGCCCCCCTCATTGGCTGAGCGCTTGTCTCAAAACCTGGCAGGCGCGGATTCATTCCGCACCTGGCTTAAGGCACAGCCATTCTATCACAGAGCAGTGAGACGATCAAGAAATGTGATCAAGGGGGCATTATAATTGCTATGAATTTGTCAGCCGGAGAACATATGAGTGATGTGTGCCCGGGCCGCAGGGTGCTCCAGCACAGCCGCCAGCGCCGTCGTGACATGAGGACCCATCTTAAGTAACGCGTTGAGGGCCTGCTGTATGCGCCAGCGCCGAGGAAGGCTGCTGGATAATTCTCGTTCCAACACAGCCGCCTCAGCCAACGCCATTAAAATGCGATCCCCGTTGATATAAGAATCACGGACGATGGCCGCGCTGAGCGCGTCAATGAGTTGACTGAAGCTGGCGCCAGCCAGATCTCGATCGATCTCCAGACCTGTTTCGATGCTCGTCGAGGCCGTCTTCCTTCCGAGGGGTGGGATCCCCTGCGACGCCATCTTCTGACCTGGGAGGGGTGTGGCTTGTGCCTGGCTCGTCCGCTGTCCAAACCTGGATTCTGAGGAAAGGGAAACCTGTGACAAGAAGTGATTAACAGACAGCATAGCTATCTCCTTTTCCAAGCGGCCCACTACTTTCAATTTATGTAACTACTCAGGCGAGATAACCCTTGCGAAGGTTTGGTGAGAGTTTTCAGAGCAAAAATGCCCTGGCCTACCGAAAACTGCCCTGTTAGCTAGGTGATTCGCAACCTTCGCAAGGGTGGCTGAGTAGTTACCAATTTATAATACCCACGTGCGTTGGATATAATCCACTTATTTAAACGAAAAATTGCCCTGTTTTTGCACATGATTTTGCTCATCTTTTGGCGGATTTTAGCCAGATTCTGTAGACATCCATTCTATTCCGTGGTACAATAGAGTTAATAACCATCGGCAGCCGATCAAACCCGGCTGCGTTGTCGTTCTTAAAGGCCCAATAGCATCGTACCCCTTCTTGAATAAACCTTGGTGCTTGGAACCTATCCGAAAATCGGTGGGCTGACACTTCCTCTTAAAAGGGACCAATCAGTATGCCATTGGCCGATGCATCCCCATGCGCCGGCTATCAAGTTTTTCGGATGGGTGCTTGGCACCCCGTTATCCAAAATTGCCACAGAGAGTAGCAAGCATGACGGATGCCAGAAACCTTCGCCTCCTCGACGTGGACCGGCTGGCTGATGAATGTGCCGGCCACACCACCAAATTCTTCAAGCGGGCAACGTACGACCCAAGCTATTGCTACGAATTATTTCGCCGGGCGATTGTGGGCCGCAATAACTACGCCTGGGAGAAAATCTATCACCAATACCAACCCCTCGTAGTCAAATGGGTCGTGAATCACACTGGACTGCCGGCCACTGGCGAGGAGGTAGACTATTTCGTCAATGGTGCTTTTGATAGAATGTGGACGGCTGTTGATGCGGAAAAATTCAAACAGTTCGACAATTTGGCAGAGGTGCTGCGCTACTTCAAAATGTGCGCCAACAGTGTCATCGTTGATTACAGGCGGGTTAATCCGATTGATGCCGTAGACCTGGAACCAGTCACCCCGCTACTCCGCCAGGATTTGCCTTCCATCGAGGAACGGATAACCGATCAACTCGACAGACAGGAGCTCTGGGAAACGGTGGCAGCTTCGACGCACGATGAAAAGGATGCCATCGTCCTGGAATGGTCTTTCGTGTATGATCTCAAACCGGCGGTGATTTACGCTGACAACCCAGACCGGTTCGAAAGTCTGGATGAGGTATATCGGGTCAAGCGCAATCTACTCAACCGCCTGCGCCGAAATCCAGACCTGCAACGGTTTCTTCCTAACAACTCCAACGAACTTTAACTCATTTCCCACAAGGCATGTGCGAAAAAGGCGAAATTTTGCGTTTATATTTAGTGAGGAACAACAAAATTGTTAGACGATAAAAGGATGCTTTGTTGAAAGGACGCTTTGTTGAAATGGAATGTATCGCGCCTGACAAAATTACCGATGAACAGTTACTGGCCTATGTTGATGGTGAAGCAGACAACACTACAGTAGATCACATCCGCCGCTGCCCCTATTGTGCACAGCGTGCCCGGGCTTACGCCGCCGACCAGCATGTCTTGCGCGCCCTGTTCTACCGCCTTGAATGTCCCGACGCTCACACCCTGGGTGAATATCACCTGGGTCTCCTATCCCCCACCGAGCAGGCCGCCATTGAAGATCACCTGGAAATCTGCTCCTTATGTGCCGCAGAGGTCGCTGACCTGGAGCACTTTCTTCAGGAGGAGTCCATCATCCCCTCACTACCTTCTGCCTCTACCCCATTAAAGCGTCTGGTCGCCCACCTGACACCTCCACCACCTGGCCCGGCGACTCGACAGCCAGCCTTTGCCTTTCGCGGCACAGCCGCCTCCGCCCCGGATATCTACCAGGCGGAGGACATCCGGCTCGTCGTCGGTTTGGAGGCGGACGGATTGCGTGCCGGACGCAAGATGCTGTTGGGTTTCACCACGCGGGAGGGTCAGCCGGTGGCAAGTTTGACCGGGGCTGAGGTGCACCTCAGACGTCGTGGCGAAACCGTTGCGGTGGAGCAGGTAGACTCGCTGGGCAATTTCGTGTTCAGCGGCCTCACCTCGGACGAGTATGAACTGGTGCTGGCTACCAAACAGGAACGGGTTGTCGTCGAGAGGATCGTGGTCTAAGGCTGCGTCCTTACTCTCCACTCCAGTCCAGACACATACCACATCTCTGAGCGAGAAATGACCGTCGACCATCAACAGTCCGACTTATCTGACATACCCTTTATCCAGGAGTGGCTGCATGCTCAAGACGACCGTCAGCGGCAGGAATTCCTGCGCGCCCACCGCTCGGAAATCACCGATGAGACGGTGCAAGCTATGAAAGTCGCTGTGAGCCAGCGCCTGCGCCAGAAGCCGCGCGATGCCCTCGACCTGGCCGAGAGCACCCTCTTCGCCGCCACCCTCTCGGGGGAGCCGATGCACCGGGCCTGGGGACTGATGGCCAAGGGCAACGCACTGCGCTACCTGGCGCAATACCAGGAGGCTATCGCCACCTACGATATGGCCCGATCCGTCTGCCTGGCACAAAACAGGCCGGTAGAAGCCGCTCGCCCGCAGATGGCGAAGATTGCTGCGCTAGCAAACCTCGGCCGTTTTGAAGAAGCACTGCAAAGCGGGGAAGAAGCACGCCGGGTCTTTGAAGCGCATGAAGAAATAACTGCGGCCGCCATCGTTGACAACGAAGCGGGAATCGTAGCATACAAACTGGGCGACTATCCAAAAGCATTGGCTTTATTCGACCGGGCTCGGCAGGCATTCGAACAGGCTGGCGAAGTCACTCTTGCGGAGCCCATCTACGTGGAGCTTAATCAGTCCATTGTCTTGCGCAATCTAGATCGATTCGCCGAGGCCAAGCGTACTGCCATCCGAGCCCGTCGTATAGCCACACGACGGGGTATGAGTATCGTTGCCGCCCGGGCCGACCAAAGCCTGGCCATTACTTACTATTTCCTGGGGCGGTACAACGAAGCACTCAAGCTATTCGACCGGGCACGCCAGGTATTTGCCTCTTCAGGCTTGAGACGCGAAGTCCTGGTCGCCAACCTGTTCGCCACCAACTGCCACCTGGCCCTCAACCGTTATGCCGAAGTCCTGGACCTGGCGCAAGAAGCTGAGGGTGAACTGGCCCGGCTGGGTATGCACTACGAAGTTGCCTGGGCTGCCTACAATTGCGCTCAGGCGTATATGGGGCTAGGCCAAGTGGAAGCGGCCGCGGACGCCCTGGCCCGAGCCCGCTTGGGCTTCGCCCAGATCGAAAACCAGGTATGGGTAGCCACCGTTGACATCCAGTGGGCCGTCTTAAACCTGAAAATTGGGGCGTTGGAGGCGGCCCTGGCCAACGCCTGGCGAGCCAGCCACGTCTTTGCTGAGGAGGGGCTGACCGTCGAGAGAGCCCAGGCCGACCTGGTGGCCGCCGAAGCCCTGGTTACGCTGGCGCGAGACGAGGAAGCGCGCCACCTCTGCCTGGCCGCCCTGGTGGCCGCCGATGACCGGGACGTCCCCTGGCTGGCAAATCGAGCACGTCACCTGTTGGGTCGCCTGGCCGAGATAGCCGGGGACCAGCAAGCTGCCCTGAAGCACTACGAAACCTGCGCCGCTGGCGTCGAGCGCCTGCGCCGCCACGTCGCCGTCGAGCTGCGCGGCGGCTTCCTGGCCGATAAGGGGGAGATTTACGAAGACGTCGTCAGCCTGAGCCTGGCCCGCTCCGAGGTTGCGCCCGCCTTCGACTACGTGGAGCGCGCCAAGTCGCGGGCGCTGGTCGAACTGCTGTCACACCACCTGGACATCCGGGTCAAGGTCCGGCGCGAGAGCGACCGCGATCTGGTGGCCCACGTCGAGAGGTTGCGCCAGGAGTGCCAGTGGTACTACAACCGGCTCGATCCCTTCGGCGAGCGGGAAGCGGCCGAGAGCGGCCCCACCCCGGCGGAGCGGGAGCGATTGCGGGACGAACTGGACGCCCGGGAGAAGCAACTGGCCGACATGTTGCTCCAGCTTCAGGTGCGCAACGCCGACTACATTCAGGATGCCGACCTGTGGCAGGTCCAGGTCCAATCGCCCCAGCCTTACCTGGACGGGGACACACTGCTGGTGGAATACTTCATCGCCCGGGGCGAGGTGCTGGCCTTCAGCGTCACCCGCGAGGAGATCCAGGTTCACCGCCGCCTGGCGACTCTCTCCCAGCTCAGCCAACTGCTGGGCCTGCTTCGCCTCAACTTGCATCGTCTTTCCCCGGCCCTTCTCGCCCAGGGCGGCTCGTTGAAGAGCGAGGCGGACAACCTGGAAGGGCTGCTAGGGCGCCTGTATGCCGCCCTGGTTCAACCCCTGGCCGGCAGGCTGGCTCCCTTTGAACAATTGGTCGTGGTTCCCCACGGCCCCTTGCACTATCTCCCCTTTCACGCCCTTTTCGACGGTCGCCATTACCTGCTGGAGCGCTGCGCGGTCTCTTATCTGCCTAACAGCAGCCTATTGCGCCTGGCCCACGACCCGGCGACCGACGGCCGCGATTCGCTTTCCGCGCTGGTCGTCGGCTGCTCCCTGGATGGGGCACTACCCCACACCCTGGCCGAGGCGCGACAGGTGGCCAGGCAGTTGCAAGGGAGGAGTCTGCTGGAAGAAGCGGCCACCCGCGCCAACCTGGAGGCCCAGGCCGCGGACGCCCGGATCATCCACCTGGCCACTCACGGCGAATTCCGGCCGGATGCGCCCCTTTTCTCCACCCTCTACCTGGCCGACGGGCCCTTGACCACCACCGACGTCTTCAACCTGGAACTCAACGCTTCGTTGGTGACCCTGAGCGCCTGCCAGTCGGGGGCGAACGCTGTGGGAGGCGGCGACGAACTGGTGGGCTTCAGCCGAGCCTTCCTCTATGCCGGAGCTGCCAGCCTGCTGATGACCTGGTGGCGGGTGGAAGACCAGGCCACCGCCTGCCTGATAGATCGTTTTTACCAGGCTTTGCTGGCCAGCCAGTGCAAGCCGGCCGCCCTGCGCCAGGCGCAACTGGCCCTGTTGCGCGGCGAGGACGGGGATCGCTACCGCCACCCCTATTTCTGGGCTCCCTTCTTCCTGGTCGGCGATCGCGGCCAGGTGATCTGCGTACAGAAGTAAAATCAACCTTGCCTGTCCGATTGAACCCGGGTCGAGGACTGAAAACCTCTCCCATCACCGTTTTCAAGGAGGAAAGTTAAGTTCTCCCCTCTTTTAGGGAGGAGCCAGAGGGAGGTCGGTTCCCGCTCAGCCCGCATGGCCTGGGACAAAAATGAAGATGATCGTCCCCCCGAAGCAACCATAGTATGCATATCATATATTAAGGAGGAATACCATGCGCATGCGAAAACGATACTGGGTTCAGCAAGCTTTGCGTCCTGTCCCCGCCTGTCACGAAGAGCACATCTCCCTGGTAGGCCCGCCGGACGCCATTCGCGAGTTGGACAGGCTGATCGAGACATCACCTGACCTGCCACAGGAGATGGGTATCCCCGGCCTGCGCCCTGAGCCAGTCGAGATGTCACTTCCGGTCTACGCGTACATCAACGGCAAGTGGCGTTCTCAGGTCGCCCAAAGCCAAGCCGAGACCACATTGTCGCTCCAGGTTTACGCCTTCGACCCCAACATCCTCCCCT
>CAYTNQ010000208.1:0-8030 GCA_964439175.1 uncultured Anaerolineales bacterium
AAGCCCAAACCCCTTTCCAATTCAGCGGGCGGGGGGAGATATTCTCACACTCCACCATCTACAACCCGCCCGCGGGATATGAGGAATACACACCTTATACCGTAGCCCTGGTCAGGCTGGAGGAAGGGCCGCTGGTCACTGCCCAACTGACTGACGTGGAGCCGGAGGAAGTAGCTATTGGCCAGCCGGTAGAGATGGTCACCCGCAAAATCCGCGAGGAGGGCCCGGAAGGGTTGATCATCTATGGCTATAAATTCCGTCCCAGACTTCAGGAGGCGTAGACCTCATAAGTTCGTACCATATTTCCTGCGCATACAAAAAGCCCCTGCCAACGCAGGGGCTTATAGGATTGCGGGCCAACGCAATAGAGAAGGAGAAGTATGAAGATAAGGAGATGAAGATGAAGCTGCGCTGACCCAAGTCTATTATACTCGATTTTCTGTCTTTTGTCTGTAAATTTTGCGTAAAGAATTCCACCAAGTTCACTCCCCGGCCTAAACTCCACGTACGCATCTTGCCTCCAGCAGCTCTTTTGCCCCGCATCCAAAGGGGATGATTCCGAACTCATGCCCGGCGTCCATGAGAGACGCCCAAACGTACTCCGCGTACGGTCGCTCAACGTATAGCTCGAAGGCGGCCAGGTTGCCGAGGTCATTGCGCACAATGATCGTATGAACCATGGCAAGGCTATTCTGTGCCACACGATGGTTTGGGAAATCGCGGGGACTTAATGGCTGGGCACATAGTTTGCCCAGCAGTTCCCGGCTATATGGGCCAGCAACGGTCAGACCGGCCAGGCCTGATGTCTGATTAACCACGGTCACAAACAGGTTGCGAGCCGCGCGCTGGCGTTCGATGTGCCGGGCAGCATTGTCTTCATCTCCTGGGGAGGTGATGATGAGAAACTCATCCGGCGCGAGTCTCGCGATATAGCTGCTGCCCAAAGACGGGCCGAATTTTTCTTGAAGGACGGCCTGGGACCCATGGCCGGGGGCGGCTGGTGTCACATCGAACACTTCTGCGAGCAGTCCTGGGGCAGCATTTCCCTTCACCACCAGTTTGCCGAGCGAACTCGCGTCCGCCAGGCCGACTCGCTCGCGTATGGTCCTGACTTCATCCTCGGGAGAGGTGTACGTCTTGGGAACTTGCCAACCGGCCTGGCTCACGAATTGTGCCCCGAGCACTTGATGGGTGGCATGCAAAGGGCTCCACCGGGGTGGCCGGCCACCAGCCGCGACGCCCTTCTCGAAGTCCTTTTCTTTGACAGGTTTTGGCACGTCTCACTCCAGCAAAAAGCAAACTGCGAACCGTCACTGCACTTGTTCACGGTCCACGATTCTATAGGTTCGTACCATACCATTGCGTTTCACATCTACATTCTCAAGCGCTCCCCGCCGGGATCGTAGAATGGCCGGCAGACCACAGTGGCATCGGCCAGCATGCCCCCGGTGCGAATCTGGATCACGGCTCCCTCATAGGCCCGCTCCTGCGACACCCAACCCATCCCGATCGACTTGCCCAGGGTTGGACTGTAGCGCGCACTGGTTATGCGCCCGATGAGACGTCCGTTCTCCACAATCTGCTCACCTTCGGCGGGTAATAGCGAGGCGTCACGCATCTCAAAGCCCACCAGTCGCTCTCGATGTCCGCGTTGTGTGATGCGCTCGAGGGATGGCTTGCCCAGGAAGTCTTCCTTGTCTAGCTTGACAGCCATTCCTATGCCGGCGCTGAAGGGATCGGAGAGCGCATCGGTGTCCTGGCCGATGATGATATGTTTCTTCTCCAGCCGCAAAATACGCTGCGCTTCAACGCCAAAAGGCGCGATCCTAAACTCGGAGCCAACCTCTAGCAGGGTATCCCACAGGTGTGGGCCATACTCAGCCGGAAAGTGAATCTCATACCCCATCTCCCCCACAAAGCCGATCCGCAACAACCGGGCGGGTACATCGGCTACCGTGGCCTGACGCACGTGCATGTACGGAAAGGCCTGGGTGGACAGGTCCAGGTCCGTGAGCCTGGCTAATGTGTCGCGAGCCCGGGGGCCGGCCAGGTTCACCGCCGCGTATGACGAAGTCACATCAGTCACATGGGCCCGCCAGCGCCAGCCGGCCAGCCACCACGTGAGCCATTCGTAGACACTATTGATCCCACCGCTGGTAGTGGTCAGGTAGTAATGATCGTCGTCCAGCCGGGACACGACGCCGTCGTCAAAGACGATCCCCTCCTCGGTGCACATCACCCCATAGCGAATGCGTCCCACAGCCATGTTGGCGAATTGGTTGGCATAGACCCGCTCCAGCAGTCTCACAGCGTCGGGACCCTGCACGTCTATCTTGCCCAGCGTACTCACATCTATCATGCCAACCCGTTCGCGCACCGCTCGTACCTCGGTATCGGGATGCACGTAGTGCTCAGGTCGCTTCCACTGGCCTGCGTCCATCATCTTCGCGCCTGAGGCCAGGTGTCGCTGATGAATTGGGCTACGGCGGACCGGTTCCAATTTGCGGCCAGCCAACACTCCCAGCTTCACCGGCGTGAATGGGGGGCGTGAGGTGGTTATCCCGGCATCGGCCACAGTGCGGTTCGTTTCGCGAGCACACAGCCGGATCGAGTTCATAGAGCACATCTTACCCTGACATGGGCCCATAGAAATCGTGCTGTATCGCTTTAGGGTCTCGATGTCATCGAACCCTTCGCCAATCGCATGCTGGATGTCCTTCTCGGTGACGTCTTCGCAGAAGCAGACAAACTTCTTCTTTTCTCCACCGGGTGCACGGGCCAGAGGGCGGACGGTCAAGGTCGAGCGGTGCTGCGTTTTCAGTGCTTGCAGGTGCTGTCGCCAGCCCACCAACTGCTGCCGCGCCGCTTGGTCATCGAGGCCCTCCAGGTTAAGCGCGGCATCGAAACCAACCGTCCATCCCTCAAGCAAGATTGCCGCCAGTCCCTGCGTCGCTACTGCGTGGCCGGCACCACGAACCCCAGGTGCAAACTCACTTGGGACGAAATTCTCACGTTCAGCGTCATACCCAAGCTTGCAACCGTCCTGGTAGAGCAACGCATTGTTGGGCGCGAAACCTGTAGATAGGCCAATGACATCGCAGGTCAACTCGACTTCCGTGCCGGGCACGGCGAGCCCGTCTCGGTCAAGTTGGACAACCACAGCGCCTTCTAGCGTTCGATTCCCTCTGGCTGCCAGGATGGTATACGACGGCATCGCGGCAACCCCAGCCGCCCGCACCCGAGCTACGGCCTCGCTTTCGGGTATCTCCGGCCGGGCATCAATTACCAGTGCCACCTCAACGTCGTGGTCCAACAGATCCCTCGCCACGGTCCAACCGGAGTCGTTGGCGGTCACCACCAGAGCGCGCTGGCCGGGCTGGACACCGTACAGGTTCATGAGGCGCTGCAGACCGCTCCCCAGGAAGACGCCCGGCAAGTCGTTATTGTGAAAGACCAGGGGCTGTTCGATGCGCCCGGTAGCGACGACCAGTTGAGAAGTGCGCAGCTTGATAAGCCGGTTGCCCTGGGCCACGCCGATCATGTTGCTCTCATACCACCCGAAGGCCGTCGCTTGTGTCAATACCTCAATATTGGCGTGGGCATATACCCCGTCGGCCAACTCACGGGCCAGTTCCGGCGCGAACTGTGGGCGATGGGTTATGAACGGCAGGTCGCCGATCGCCGGCGGGAGTTCATACGTCTGGTAGCCGAGGTGACCGCCCAGTTCGGGGTTTTCCTCAACCAAGATCACCCCAGCGCCTGATTCGGCGGCAGCAAGCGCAGCGGACATTCCGGCGGGTCCACCCCCAACCACCGTCACGTCGGCATGGCGGTACTGCTTGTCGTAATAGGGCTCCTGGAATCGCTGGGGGTCCGGGTCAATGACGCCCAAACCTGCAGCGTGACGTAATACTGTCTCGTAGACCGGCCACATGAAACGGGGTCGAATGAACGTCTTGTAGTAGAAGCCGACGGGCAGCAACCGATCCAACCGGTCGTTTATCGCCATCACGTCGTGCTCCAGCGAAGGCCAGGCGTTTTGGCTCTTGACCTCTATACCGGGCTCGACGCGAGTGACACAGGCGCGAACGTTGGGGGTGCCGTTCACATTCACCAGACAATTCGGGCATGATCCGTTGACGCACATAAGTCCCCGGGGCCTGTGATATTTGAAGCTCCGGCTGAAGACTCGCACTCCTGCCCGATAGAGCGCCGAGGCAATCGTATCGCCTGCGTAGCCAGCGTATTTCCGCCCGTTAAAAGTAAACTCGACGGGTTGGGCCTGGGCGACGGCGTAAGGAGGGCGCTTATCACGCTGGCCCTTGCTTGCTTGCGGTGATGTCATGAAGTCAGCCTTCCTTCCAGAATGTCTCTAACACTTCGTTGGTCATTGTGTGCCGGCGCGCCAGAAACCAACGCTGGCATCCCATACGGTGATACCACCATTCCGTCTGTACCCCCAAAGCGTTCTCGCGGTTGTACAGGTAGCCGGCCCATTCCCGGTCACCGGCGTTCCGGGGCCGCGGGTGGTGCTCACCTCCGAAACGAAATTCGGTCACACTGCGCGGGCCGCAGTTTGGACACTCAATAAGGAACATTTACTTTCTCCCTGGTAGCCCGTCACAAGGCATTTTAGTCCTTCTGTACAGGCAACATCGACAAAATTCTGTCGCTGTTGCCTGTACAGAAGGATTAGTGACTTGTTGCGGCGGCTGCCTTCTCCCCGATCAATTCACCCTTGTAGAACCGTTCCAGCGAGAAGGGCGCGATCAGGTTGGGTGTGTTATTGGTGGCAATGAGCTGGGCCATCATCTTGCCGGCGATAGGGCCAGCCTTGAATCCGTACGTACCCCAGCCTATGTCCTGCACAAAGCCTTTCACCGGGGTGAAACCCATAATGGGGCTGAAATCCGGGGTCATATCACAAATACCGGCCCACTGGCGTAGCACCTTGACTTCGGCCAGGGCCGGCATAAGCTCGAGGAGATGCTGCGCTGTACTTTCCAGGAAAGGCAGCGTTGACCGGTGGCTGTAAGATGCATAAGGATTGATCTCAGCGCCGGCCACCAGCTCCCCGCGATCCGTCTGGCTGACATAAGCGTGCAGCGTAGCCGATACGATCACGGCGTTTAGGAACGGCTTCAGTGGCTCTGTCACAAAAGCTTGCAGCGGGTGGGTAACGATAGGCAACTCCAGCCCCACCATCCTGGCGACAGTAGAACACCAGCCGGCGGTGCAATTCACCACCGTGCCTGAATGAATGGTCCCCCGCTTGGTTTCCACAGCCACTGCCCGGCCGTTGTCCACCTGGATCCCAGTCACTTCTGTCTTGGGATGGAGGTGTATGCCCAGATGGTCGGCCCCGCGTGCATAGCCCCATACGACGGCGTCGTGGCGGATGATGCCGCCGGGAGGGTGATAAAGGGCGGCCAGGATGGGATAGCGAGGCCGGTCACTCACGTCCAGCGCCGGCACAAGCTTCTTGATCTCGTCGGGCCATATCAGCCGGCTTTCGACGCCGAGAATCTGGTTTCGCTCAGCCCGCTCCCGCAGCCCATTGACCGCCCGTTCGGAGTGGGCCAGCGTCAGGTGGCCATGCTGTGAAAACAGGACGTTGTAAGCCAATTCTTTCGACAGCTCTGCGTATAGCTTGATACTCTCGTAGTAGAATGGCACACCCTCTGGTGTACGGTAGTTGGCACGGATGATGGCCGTGTTGCGACCACTGGCACCGCTACCGAGATAGCCCTTCTCCAGCACGGCCACATGGGTGACGCCGTGATCCCTGGCCAGGTAATAAGCTGCCGCCAGCCCATGCACGCCGCCACCAATGATGACGACATCGTAATGATTACGCAGCGGTCGTATGTGCCACATTCTGCTGTTTCGCTGCCGGGGAAATAGCTCGCTCTTAGTCATTCCCCACTCCTGTCTGAAAGTGAATCAAAGCTGCGGGTCAGCAGCAAGGTGCCCGGCACTTCATTCAACAAAAGTGCCGGGCACCTGAATAGTTACTTACACCCAAGGTGAGTGGCTATTTGACGCGCCAAAAGTTTTGCCCTCGGCAAAGCGGCTGAAGGCAAAGGGCTTCAATTCGAGCACGTCATCCCCCATCAGATACCTGGCGACCAGTTTACCCACTCCGGCCATCTTAAAGCCGTGATTGCTATCGGCAATCATGTAGACGTTGGGCAGTACCCAGTCGAAGATGGGGTTGTTGTCCGGGGTAAAAGCGCCAATGCCGCCATTCCGTCGTTCGCGGAAATTGGGGCGGTGACCTTCAAAGCGGGACATGGTTTGAGCCATAGCTGCACAAAGATAATCAGCAAACTCCGGCTCGGCCTGATATTCATCGTTGGCGTGCCCATACGGATCCAGTATGGCCTGGGGGCCAAGTTTGGCCGGGAGAGTGCCCCCCTGTATGCCGGGCCGATCCATGCGTTCATTGCCGTTCTTGAAATAGACGTAGGTATGGTCGGCCAGTTCCTGGCCCGTCGTCTCGTCGATGACGGGGGTATTCATCAGCTCGACGTGGAGTACGGGTGGATTCTTGCCATCCGGAGTCACGTAGGGCTCATCATGATAAACCTCACCCTCGCGCAAGCGCCAATAGGTCCACATATCTTTGTCCGTGACCACGCTCCCGTCCGGGTAGTGGCAATCGAGTTTCAGGGGCTTGTCGAGCATTTCCCAATGCCTGGCCACCCACGCACCCAGGCCCCAAATTACCAGATCACACTGAATGCTCCCCTGGTTGGTGACGATGCCTTTTACCTGGCCGGCCTGCACGTCATAGCCTGTGACTTCGACGCCGGTCAGGATACGCACTCCGTGATCGGCACATTTCTGCGCCAGTCCCTGCATAGCCTGGCGCGTACCGGCATAGCCACTAACCTTCTCATAGTTGGCGACCTGGATGCCATCAGTCTTGAAGTCAGGCCAGATACTCTTGAGAAAGCGGCGCGCATCCTCGCCAACATACAGATCGGAGTGGTAGCCGACTGAGTTCTGGCTCTGGTGGACGCGCTCGTAGTCGGCAATCTGGTTGGCTTCACCGCAGGAGATATAACCCACCTGCTGGAAGCCAAAGGCGACCGGATCGACCATCCACACGTCAACGCTATGGCGCAAAATGGCATGCAGTGGCTCGGTCATATAAAAATTACGGATACAACCACAGGCAATGCCCGAAGCACCAGCGCCCACGCCCGATTTGTCCAGCACGACAATGTCTTGGCCGCTCCCACGCCCCCTGGCTTCCAGCTCCATGGCCAGATGCCAGGCAGTGCTCAAGCCGTGGACACCAGCACCGATGACTACATACTGTATAGACTCAGGGACTGTACTCATTGCGATATATCTCCTCGTACCAAGAAGGGGTAAAGAGTAACTACTCACGTGCCCGGCACTTTTATGAAGGTTCAAAAATTAGCTGGGTAACACGACAAAAGCCGCACCGGCCTACCCCACGGGGGTCCCTGCGGGAGAAGAGCCGGTGCTAGGCCGGTTTTTCTCAGGAAATCTACCTAGCACCGCCTGTTCTACGGCGGTGCGGCCCATGCATCGGTAACCCGTTTAATTTCTTAATCTTCATTGAAGTGCTGGGCACCTTCAGGACCATTATACTGCTGGCGGTGATTAAATGCAAGAGGTTTCGGATCTTTTTTGTATAAATATAGGGATACAAGCATACGATTTGCTAACTAGTGCCCCATCAAAGTGATCTTGATAAGCCCGATTTAGCCGCCATGGGCGTGGCCTTGCTATGTCATAATCTCTCTGATGGGGTACTATCAGGAATTAATCCCATCTTAGCGTTAACGTATGCTCCTGGCTCACGTCCACGCGTGTTCCAAGCTTTTTACCTTCTCTGTTCAAGATATCCCTTAACCACAGCGCATCGGCGTTCGATGCCCGATTGGCTCTAAAGTTTTTGATCTGCATGGGCGTCATTTGCAGGTGAACGAGCTTTCCGGTCGATGGGTCCAGGCTCACAAAGTACATCAAGGCTAAATCATCTCTAAAACTCT
>CAYTNQ010000209.1:0-8016 GCA_964439175.1 uncultured Anaerolineales bacterium
TTCTTTATACTAGGTTGCGAATCACCTGGCTAACAGGGCAGTTTTCGGTAGGCCAAGGCATTTTCGCTCTGAAAACGCTCACCAAACCTTCGCAAGGGTTATCTGGCCTGAGTAGTTACTAAAAGGGGGTGAATCAACAGATCTGCAAATCGGCCACTCCCTGACTTGCAGATCCGCAGATTTGTTGACCCGCACCTGATGGCACAGGTGTGTTTGATGGTTTTTCTTAGTACTTGTTCAAAAACAACTTCCTGTTTTGTAGCGGTTTTACGCCTAATTTCTGTTCCAAAGTGCGAAATTATTGATGAACAAGTGCTTAGTTATGCCCCTGTCGCCGAACGGGCGGTCTCGGCCAGCCTGGCAAAGCCTTCGGCGTCGTGAACGGCTATATCGGCCAAAACTTTGCGATCCAATTCAACACCAGCCTCTTTTAGTCCATGCATAAATTGACTATAATTCAGGCCATTCTCCCTGGCGGCCGCGTTGATACGGGTGATCCACAGGCGACGGAAGTCGCGCTTACGATTACGCCGGTCTCGATAGGCGTACCACAATGACTTCATCATCGCTTCATTGGCGCGCCTGAAGAGGCGATGTTTGGTCCCCCGTTGGCCCTGGGTTTGGGCAATGATTTTCTTGTGTCGTCTCTGGGTCCGAGGACCCCCCTTCACTCTAGCCACGAGTCGTCACCTTCCATAAGAGATTACTCGCCCATCACTTGGTACCGAGATAAGGCGCTAGACGCTTAACACGCTTTTTGCTGCCGCGATTCTCGACCGAGATCATTTGGTCGAATAGTACCTTTACCCGGCGTGACTTTTTGCGGCGCAGGTGGCTCTTGCCGATCTTAGTTCGTAACAGCTTGCCCCTGCCTGTGTAACGAAAACGCTTGGCAGTTGCTTTGTGGGTCTTTATTTTTGGCATAACTTTCTCACGCTCCTATTGAAGCTTAGTACTTGTCCACTAATAACTTCCCATTTTAATCGGCAGATCAAGCGTAAACTGATGGCAAAAGTACCAAGTTATTTCTGGACAAGTGCTTACCCTTTGGTCGGCCCCAGAATCATCAACATCGTGCGACCTTCCATCTCGCCTGCTTGTTCGATCACCGCCACATCACTCAGGTCTTCGGCGATCCGATCAAGCAACTCTCTGGCGACTTCGGGGTGAGTGATCTCTCGCCCCCGAAAACGAATGCGAATTTTAACTTTAGCCCCTTTTTGAAGGAACCGGCGTGCGTCGCGTATCTTGTAAGCGATGTCGTGCTCGCCAGTTTTAGGGCGCAACCGAATTTCTTTGACTTCTGTCTGCTTCTGAGCCTTACGAGCTTCCCTCTCTCTTTTAGACCGTTCGTAGAGGAATTTACCGTAGTCCATCAAACGGCAAACAGGTGGTGCGGCATTGGGAGCTACCTCTACCAAATCAGTCCCCCGCGTACGGGCAATTTGAAGCGCTTCGGTGATGGGGATCACACCGATCTGGGCGCCTTCCTCGTCAATCAGTCGAACTTCTGGCGCTCGGATTTCCTCGTTGACACGTTGGTCTTTACTGCTAATCGCCTCTTCTCCTTGTTTACCTCCGTCGCAGGCTGAGCCAGTCAGCGGCGACGCCTATGCGAGAGGGATGTCGTACTCAACGGCATCCCTCTCTTGCTTTAAGAACAGGCCAACGTTTAGCCACGGCTGGCAACATCGGACTATAACATAGTTGCAGACTTTAGTCAAATTACCTATCGTCAGGGCAGCAATTCTCATTTTGACGCCTGTCTTTAACAGTGGTATCATAGTGCTACCCATGGGTCAGTGTTGCCCCCCAGATCCAGAGGATGTATCAATGGATGGGGGGGTTATTATTGTGGAGCGATTGCACTATTATGCGCATCGGTATTGACGCGCGACTGGTTTATTACAGCCGGGCCGGAATCGGGCAATACATCTTGCGGTTGGCCGAAGCACTGGCCAGGCTGGATGCCAGGGAAGAAGAGTTCGTTCTTCTGCAAAGTCGCAAAGACCGTACGCATATTGTGAATAGTCATAATTTTAACCGGGTGTCACTGTGGACACCCAGCCACCACTGGCTAGAACAAACTACGTTGCGGCTTGAGATTGGACGAGCGCGCCTGGATCTGCTCCACAGCCCTGATTTCATTCCTCCTTTCCGGCGCAATTGCAAATCGGTCATCACGGTTCACGACCTGGCCTTCTTGCTTTACCCCCACTTTTTGACTAAAGAGGCCGCGCGCTACTACGGCCAGATTGATCAAGCTGTGCGTCATACGGACCACATCATCGCTGTATCGGAGAGTACTCGGCAAGACACGATCAAGCTGCTGGGCGTCCCTGAGCGCAAAATCACCGTCATCTATGAAGCGGCCAACCCCATCTACCGGCAAATAGACGCCAACGAGGCGCGTCGTTATGTGAGTGAGACGTATGGCCTCGACCACGAGTACATCCTGTTTGTGAGCACCATTGAGCCGCGTAAGAATCTGCCGGGACTGTTGCAAGCCTATCGCAAGTTGCTAGACGACTATAAACGCCCAGAGGGATTGGTATTGGCTGGCGCGCGGGGGTGGCTCAGCGAAGAAGTCTACGATACAGTTGAAGCCCTTCACCTGACCGATCGCGTCCGTTTTTTGGGACGTGTGCCCTCAGAACACCTGCTTTATTTGTATAATGCAGCCCGGTTGCTGGTACATTCCTCGTTTTATGAGGGTTTTGGCCTGCCTCCACTGGAGGCCATGACTTGCGGTACCCCAACCGTCGTGTCCAATGTGTCCGCCCTGCCCGAGGTAGTGGGCGACGCGGCTATCCTCATTAACCCCCACGATATAGATGGGTTTACGGTGGCTATGTGGCGGGTGCTGACCGACGACGACCTGCGCGCCCACCTGATCGCCAAAGGGCTCAAGCGGGCGCAGATGTTTTCCTGGAAGCGGGCTGCTCAGGAGACCCTCGAGGTGTATCGCCGGGTGCTGGGGTAAAGTGTTAAGATAATGCGACTTCTGTTGCTGACACCACAGTTACCCTACCCGCCTCATCAGGGAACCAGCCTGCGTAATTTCAATCTCATCGCCCAATTGGCCAAACAACATCGGGTCTGCCTGCTGGCCTTCCTGGAACCAGACCAATCCCTCGACAACGCCGGCCCGCTCCCGGACATGTGCGAGTGGATTGACACAGTGCCGGTTCCGAAGCGGAGCAGTACCCTTCGCCTGCGCCAAATGCTGACCACCCGCCGGCCCGACATGGCGTGGCGCCTTTGGTCCCCTGCCTTTCGCGACCGGCTGGCTATGCGGCTGGCCGAAACGCCGTTCGACGTAGTTCAAATCGAAGCCATCGAGCTGGCCCCCTATCTGCCCACGATCCATCACACCCAAGGTCAAATGGCTAAACCACGTCCGCTCATCGTGTACGAAGATCACAACGCAGAGTGGGTATTGCAAAAGCGCGCCTGCCTGGCGGACCTGCGCACTCCCAGACGCTGGGCAGCGGCCACTTATTCCTTTGTGCAATGGATGCGCTTGAAGCGCTACGAAGCCAACGCATGCCGCCGCGCTGACCGCGTCGTCGCCATGTCCGAGGCCGACCGGGATGCAATTCTGGCTATTGCGCCGGAGGTACCAATCACCATCGTGCCCAACGGCGTTGACCTGGACGAATACACTGACTACGATGGGCCGATCCAACCCTTTGACCTGGTTTTCACCGGAAAGATGGACTTTCGACCCAACGTGGACGCAATGCTCTGGTTTGGACGGGAGGTGTGGCCGCTCATCCGCCGGCATCGACCTCAAGTGAATCTGGCCATCGTCGGACAACGCCCCCACCCCCGCCTGGCTCCATTGCGAGAACTGGCCGGCGTCACCATCACCGGTTGGGTGGCCGATGTGCGGCCTTACATCGCCGGAGCGACCGTTTACGTCGCTCCCCTGCGGGTCGGCGGAGGCACGCGCCTGAAATTGCTGCAGGCGATGGCTATGGAGGCGGCCATCGCCGCCACCTCGCTGGGGGCCGAAGGATTCCCGGTGACGCACGGGCGTGAACTGTTGCTGGCCGACACACCCGCCAGCTTCGCCCAGGCCGTGTTAGGCTTATTGGACGACCCGGAGCAACGCACTCAATTGGGCACAGCGGCCCGCCGCTTTGTGGAGACGACCTACGGCTGGGATGCCCTGGTGCCCAAGCTAGAAGCACTATACGACAGCACACCTAACCGATCTTCGAATTTGCAGCCTGAGACCTGAAAGCCTGCTCCACCTTGCTTTTCAGACACACTCTAAGCATCCCTAGCGCCCTTTGGGATAGCGGGGGCGAGGGCGAGGCTTGGGGCGACATGGCTCAGGATTAAGACAACTATCCACTGCGCCGTAGATAAAGACTATAAACCACGCGGCCAGTCCAATAGACACTGCTACTAGTTGAAAGTTCATTTTCCTGACTCATTTCCTGGGATCTGAACGAATTTGATAAACAACTCTACCACAATAACGCTCGTTTTACAATAAAAGAGACGTGAAAAGAACGTAAAGATATGGTAAATATGCCTGATAAACGAAAACCTGTTGTGATTCTCGCCTGTCAGGTGATGCAGAGCCTTATTCAGCCCCATTTGCGCAACGGCGAGGGTCCCGTCATTTACATGGACTATGGCCTGCACGTCCGGCCCCAGAAGATGGCGCCCACCCTTCAAGCCCAGCTCGATGCGCTGCCCGAGCCTAGCCTGGTGTTGATCGGTTATGGCCTGTGCGGCAACGGCCTGGATGGGTTAAAAGCTGGCTCCCACACGCTGATTATCCCGCGTGCCGACGATTGTATCACCATTTTGCTTGGCTCGTACCAGGCCTACATCCAGGCCTTTGACAGGCAGCCCGGCACCTACTATCTCACCAAGGGGTGGCTGGAGAGCGGCAGCGACCCGCTGAAAGAGTATCGCTCCTACGTGGACCAATTCGGCGTAGAGGACGCCGATATGCTGATCGAGATGATGTACGGCAGATATAAGCACCTTTGCTTTGTAGCTCATAACCAGGCCGACCTGGACGAGTATCGCTCCCGCGCCCTGGAGGTTGCTGAGTTCTGCGCGCAACGCTGGGGTATGACTTATGAAGAGCGGATTGGTTCCGATGATTTAATCCGCCGCCTGCTGGAAGCGCCTCAGCAGCCGGGGGCTCTGGGGGATGACTTCGTCGTTGTTCCGCCCGGTGGTAGCGTCGAGCAGAAGATGTTCCTCCGATTACAAAAGGAGACCGCCCATGCATAACGCAATAACTGACGTCGAAGGGATTGAAGTTGGCCACTGGACCAACCTGGATGCGGCTACTGGCTGCACAGTAGTTCTTTGCCGTGAGGGAGCTGTGGGAGGCGTGGACGTGCGTGGTTCGGCGCCGGGCACGCGCGAGACCGATTTGTTGCGCCCGGTGAACCTGGTGCAGCAAGCACACGCGGTGGTACTGAGCGGTGGTAGCGCCTATGGCCTGGACGCAGCCAGCGGGGTGATGCGGTGGCTGGAGGAACAAGGTATTGGCTTTAATGTAGGCGTGGGGGTGGTACCCATCGTCGCCTCGGCAGTGCTATTCGACCTTACCATTGGTCGCCCGGACGTGCGTCCCGGCCCGGAGGCCGGCTACGCCGCATGCCAGGCAGCCAGCAACGGGCCGGTCACTGAAGGATGCGTCGGCGCAGGTACAGGCGCTACTGTCGGCCATCTATTCGGACCTTTCTTTACCACGAAGAGCGGCCTCGGTACGGCAGCACGGTGCATTGCTGGCGAGGTGACGGTCGGAGCGCTGGTGGCAGTCAATGCTTTTGGTGACGTGGTGGACCCAATGACGGGGAAGGTCATTGCCGGTCCCCGCGATCCACAGGGGCAAGGCTTCGTGAATACCATCGAACGGCTGCACGCCGACCTGAGCCAGACGACGTTTGGCTTTCCGTCCAACACCACCCTGGCTGTCGTCGCCACCGATGCTGTGCTGTCCAAAGAGGGAGCTAACAAGATGGCGCAGATGGCCCACGACGGTCTGGCACAATCCATTCGGCCCGTCCACACGATGATGGATGGCGATACGGTCTTTGCTTTGGCCACCGGTCGACAGGCTGAAGCTTCTGTGGATGTGAGCGTGGTGGGTGCAGTGGCAGCTTCCGTCCTGGGCGAGGCGGTCGTACGGGCCGTCCGCCAGGCGACGTCACTGGCCGGGGTGCCGGCAGCGCGAGAGGTGGGGTGAAAACAGGTTCGTGCGTCGGATCTTCTCAAAAAGTAGGGGCAAACCCTTCCCCGCAGGTCCCCCTAGGGGAAGGCCTGCCCTTACCCCAAGATATTGAGAAGATACCGCGTGTCTCTGAAAAGTCAGTGGAAGTGACCCCGTCATTACTGGACGGTCAGGCGCAGGATCTCGCCTCCCCTGTCGCCAGCCGCCGGCGCTACCTCTGGCACGCGGCGCTCCTGCTGATTTGCATAACGGCCTTCTTCCTGGCAGCTCTCCTCTCCCTGGGTATCTTTGAACGCGTCCCCCACGTGGAAGACGAGGCAGCTTACCTGTTCCAGGCCCAGGTATTTGCCCAGGGACGGGTCAGCGTACCCACGCCCCCCTCTCCAGAGTCGTACTGGTCTCCTTTTGTCCTTGACTATGGAGGTCAGCGCTTCAGCAAGTACCCGCCGGGCTATTCTCTGCTGCTCAGCTTGGGTGTGCGCGCCGGCAAGCCGTGGATCGTCAACGCGCTGCTAGGCTCACTTGCTCTGTGGTTTATGGCCCAGTTGGGGCGAGCCATCTACTCCCCCACGACAGGACTGCTAGCGGCCACCCTGGGCCTCACCTGCCCTGTCTTCCTGGCCATGTCGGCTTCATTGCTCTCTCACCCCACTTCTCTCTTCTTCACTACCTGGTTCCTGTGGTCCTTCGCCAGGCTGATCCAGAAACCAACCGGTAGCCCTCGACGATTTGCAGTCGTCGCCGGTCTGGCATTGGGTTACCTGGCCATCACTCGCCCTTACGACGCGATTGGAGTGAGTCTTCCTTTCGCTTTGTATGGCCTGGCCCGGGTCTTACGCGGCGACCGGACACTGCTCCACTACGGGATGATCGCGGCTGCGGTTGCTCTACTCTTCAGCTTGACGTTGCCCCTCTACTGGTATTGGCTGACCGGGCATTTTGCCAACCCCTATCGCTTTGTCTGGCCCTACGACCGTCCCGGCTTTGGTCCTGGCGTTGGCCCTGAGGGGTACAACCTGGCTACCGGTCTTTCCTACGCTCGCTCAAACCTGCGCGCCCTGTCCACCGGATTCCTGGGTTGGCCCGGGTATCTAAACGTTATCTTCTTGTGGCTACCCTTCGTCATTCGCCCACGCAACCGATGGAACTACTTGCTGCTCGCTGTTTTGATTTCGCTGGTGACCTTGCACGTCACTTATTGGTACTACGGCGGTCGTGACGCTGGCTTCCCTCGCTATTATTACGCCGCGCTCCCCGCGCTCTTGCTGCTGACCGCACGTGGGATCGAAGCGACGACCGTCGCCTTACGCCGGCTGTCTGCTAGCGTACATCTCCCCATTGGGAAGGCCGCTTCCGGGATGGACCTATCCCTGGCAAAGCCACCACTTTACCTGGCACTGATTGCGTTGGTACTTTACAACGGACTGGTTTTTCTGCCAGTACAACTAATTGCGTTTCAAGGTAAGTCAGGCATCACCGCCGCGCCGCTGCGGGCCGTCGAGGAGGCGAGCATCACCAACGCCGTCGTATTCGTCGATGACCATGAGCATTGGTATAACTTCGCAGTTTTCTTCGCCGCCAACAGCCCCACTTTGGACACGGATGTGGTCTACGCCATCTATCGAAACGAGCGGCAAGCGCGCGCCGTCAAGTCCCTGTACCCCGGCCGTTCCTGCTACGTACAGGGTCAAAGTCAGCTCCAACCCTGCCATTTTTGACAGGTGCGTTCGCTTTTAGGGGCGGGGGGGGGGCCCCCCCCCCCCCCCCCCCCCCCCCCGCGGCCCGGCGGGCCCCCCACCCCCCAG
>CAYTNQ010000210.1:0-7975 GCA_964439175.1 uncultured Anaerolineales bacterium
CGGCCAAGAGTCTGGTCAAAATGGGGCAGGGGGTGGCCCTGCTGCTTGAGGACAACGTTATTGACGAGCTACGTGGTGGCAAGCTGAAGGCACTGCCCTTTAAAGAAGATATAAAAATAGGTGTGGAAGTGTTGGTTCACCGGGATAATCCTCTCCGCTCCATCGGCACCAAGTTTATTTCCCTGCTCAGGCAAGCCTACAAGAACCGCGCCGTTCTTAAAGTCCTGCCTACTACCTGAAAATTTTCGTCCCGTTCTGATTTTTTTCTGGAGGCGTACTTTTCCCACTGTCTTCGGCTGAAGGCCGGCGTTGGTTATATTTTTACTTAATAATAATTTTAATGACTTCTTAGATTTTTACAGTATTTTCTCGGAGGCCTAAGGGCCATACCTCATTACAGCTAAAAGCACGGTATTGATTATACTCAACCTCTACTATATACTGTCGATAATCGACGCGGGGGGAAAGACTCCAGGATATGCACTCTAAAAAGCTTATCTATTGGTTCGACGAGCTGGGGAAGGAGCATAACGATATTGTAGGGAAAAAGAGTGCCAATCTGGGAGAGATGGTTCGAATGGGCTTGGCAGTTCCACCGGGCTTTGCCGTTCCAATAGATATGTATCGGAAGTTTATTAAGGAAACCGGTGCCGAGGGTGAAATGTCCTCGTATATAAAAAAGTTTGACGAGACCAAAGGTGCCGGGCTCCAAGTTTTTGAGGAGATGAGTGAAAAGCTCCGCAGCGTAATTGAGGCGAAAGAAATACTGCCTTCAGCTAGAGAATGTATAACTTCTTATTATACGGAGCTGTGCCATAAGACAGGAATCGAAAATGTGGCCGTTTCTATTCGCTCGGCGGGAACCGAAAGCAGGCCGGGAATGTTTGAGACCTATCTCAATGTGCGCGGGATTGAGGAGTTACTGGAAAAGGTAAAAAAGGTCTGGTCCAGCGCCTTCACGCCCCGCGCTATTGCCTTTCGCATAAATAAGGGACTACCCATCCTCGGGGATGAGCTGGGGGTGGCCGTGCAGAAAATGGTTAATGCCCGTGCTTCTGGCATCGCTTTTACCGTAAACCCGGTTGATGGTGACGCCTCTAAGATTACCATTGAAGCCAACTGGGGCCTGGGGGAGGGCGTGGTGAGCGGAGCGGAGAGCGTCGATACCTTCCAGGTGGAAAAGAACTTCCTTGAGATCGCCGCCAAACATACGGGCAATAAAAAGAGGGGAGTCTTTTACACAGAAGCGGGAGCCGATTGGGCTGATGTCCCCGCCGAGAAACGGTGCACACCTTGCCTCCTCGATGAAGAGGCTGTTGAAATAGCCAGGGTGGCCAAATCGGTAGAGGAGACCCTGGCATCGCCGCAGGACATGGAGTGGGTTATTGACCAGGATATAGACTTTCCCCGCAACATTTTTTGGGTTCAGACCCGTCCGGCCAAGGTCGCCGCCAGGAAGGTCGAATCAGCCTCTAGTCATATCGCTGAATTGATAGCCAAAAAATATCAAGGCTTTTAGGCCTTAAGCAATTTAACTCTACCTGAAAGAAGGGGTGAGATATGAAAGAAGAGACAAAGGGACCGGTGAAACTGTGGGATGCGGTGCCGGGCTACGACTTTAACGAAGCGATTGACGTGCCTGAGATGCGTTCCTATTTTCATGACGGTGTGCATAGTGTGCCCCGTTTGACCCCGATGTACAGTTGGTTTTACGGCCGGGCCAACCCCGTTGGCTCTCAGTATGCCTCTGAGACGCTGAGTATACCCACCTGTAAAGGCTGGTCCCAAAAAATCAAGGACGGCTCGACCTATGTGGCCATGCATATCATCCAGGATAAGGAAGAGGTAGAGAGACGCGCGGGCAAATTCAAGGAGGCACTAGTTCCCTGGATTGAGGACTTCGACGGGCTGTGGGAAGGCTATAAGAAAGAGTTATTGGGCTTATATGATCACTTGAAGTCCCTCGACCTGGAAAAAGCCACCAATATCGACCTCCTCCATCACTTATGGGACATGATCAGCACCTATCGTAGAATGTGGGAAATCCACTTTCTGGGAATGTACACCTCAATGAGTGCCCTGGCCTTAATTGAAGAGCAGGTGGCCCACTTTGGACTTACCTCCGAAAGCCCCGAATTCCAAAACATGTTCCGGGGCTTCGACAATAAGGTGTTTCAGGTTGACAAGCAAATGAGCCAGTTTGCTCGGGCTGCGGTCAAGGCGGGGCTGTCCGACCTGTTTAATAACAACAAGGCTGAGGATGTCCTGACCAAACTAGATGAGAGTGACGCCGGGCGGAAGTGGAAGAAAGATTTTTACGCATTCCTTCAGGATGAAGGGTGGCGGATGGTTCGTATGATGGACTTTGATGAGCCGTACTGGCTTGAGGAGCCCTCGGCTGCTATCTCCGTCATTCAGACTTTCGTCGGCAAAGGCGCCGATTTCGACCTTGATAAGGTAAGAGCGGAATTAATTGAGGGAAGAGAAAAAGCAATAGCGGAGCTATTACAAAAGGTACCTGAGGCAGAAAGGGAATGGCTCAAGGCGCTGATAAACCTGGGCGGGAAGGCAGGCTCGTATAGTGAGGAGCACGACCTTTACTGCGAGCTCTACAGTCATGCGCTGATACGCCGCGGGCTTCTGGGGATAGGCCGGAGACTGGTACAGGCCGGAACCATTGATAGGCCCGACGACACCCTCTTTCTCAACCCCGATGAAATTGAGCAGGTTATGCTGGCCCCCGAGTTCCACAAACTACAGTATATAGCTAACAGGCGCCGTGCGGACTGGGAGCGGTTGAGGTTTAAGGAGACGCCCCCCGTATTTACCGAGAGGGCAGACATGAATGAAGCCGTGGGGAAGGACCTGCTCCCGTCAGGAGACGTAATTATCATCAAACTCGTCGTTGGCGAGATGCCCAAGGTAAAGCCAGAACTAAAAGCCGATATCTACGGCGTATGCGGAGCACCAGGGGTTGCTGAGGGGACGGCACGGGTTATCTTTACCTATGAGCAGCTGCATGAAGTACTACCCGGCGAAATCCTGGTCTGTCCGGGAACAAACCCCGCCTGGACACCCATTTTTGGCGTAGTTAAGGGTGTGGTTGCTGACAGAGGAGGTACGCTCAGCCATACCGCTATCGTTGGGCGGGAATACCAAGTACCTACAATAGTAAACTGTTTTGAAGGCACAGAAAAGATCAAAACCGGCATGAGAATAAGGGTTGATGCGACCCAGGGTGCCATCTATATCTTAGACTAGCGGCCTACAGCCTGGCGGGCAAGGGTAAGATTATCAATCTTACCTCGGAAACAGCCTTCACTCCGAGCACAGGCACTAACAGGAGGGCGGCTTGGGCAAGAAATCGGTAATAGTTATGGGGACGCTAGACACCAAGGGAGAAGAAATACTCTTCCTGAAGCAGCAGCTGGAGCAGAAACAGTGCCCCGTGATTGTCGTTGATGTCAGCATGGGCGGCCAGCCCCCCTCCAAGGCCGACGTCAGCCCCGACGAAATCGCCCGTTTAGGCGGCAGCACCATCGAGGAAATCAGGGCCTCCAAAGACAGGGACTGGTTGACCCAAGCCATGGAAAAAGGGGCCACGGAGAAGGTCAAGCAGCTCTACGCCGAAGGTAAGGTCGGCGGGATTATGGCCATCGGCGGTTCCACCATGGCCCTCTTCGGAGCCAGAGTGATGAAGCTGCTCCCCTTCGGCATACCCAAGATCATCGTCTGCCCTGGCGTGATTCCAGCCCAGGTGCGCCGTCTCTACGACACCATGGACATGACTATAATGCAGGGCGTGGTCGATTTTGCCGGGCTCAACGAGCTGACGACGAGCGTGCTGGTTCGGGCCGCCGGGGCTATGTGCGGCGTGCTGGAGGGCTCTGGCGAGCCTATCTCCAGCCTGCTTGAGAAATCGGTGGCTATAACCGAGCTCGGCTGGTCGAGCAACTGCGCCCGACTGGTCAAGCAGCACCTGGAAGAGATGGGCTACCGGGTCTATCCTTTTCACGCCCAGGGAATAGGCGATAGGGCCATGGAGGACTTGATAGTCCAGGGCTTCTTCAGCGGCGTGATAGATATCGCTACGGCCGGGGTCATTGAGGAGATCTTTCACGGTACCCGCGCCGCCGGGCCGAAAAGGCTTGAAGCCGCCGGGGAGAGAGGTCTACCCCAGGTCATTGCCCCTTGCAGTATAAATATAACCAACGCCAGCCTGAGCCGAAGGCAGCCGGAGAAGTACGCCTCCAGAGAGAAAAAACTAAAACAGGACGAAGCCCGTATCGAGACGCGCTACAACCGAGAAGAGCTGACCGCCGCCGCCGGGGTCTATGCCGGGAAACTGAATAAGGCCAGGGGGCCGGTAAAAATTCTCTTCCCGACCCGGGGCTGGTCTTCTCTGGACAGAGAAGGCTCGGTGCTGCATGCCCCTGAAGAAGACAAGGTATTCGTTGAGGAACTGAGGCGAAAGCTGAAGCCGGAAATCGAAATCGAGGAGCTGGACTGTCACCTTGAGGACGCTGAGTTCGCCCTGGCCCTGGTCGAGGCCTTCGTTAAGATGGTGCAGTCCCGGAATAAGGTGTAGCGCCGTGTAACATTCATGGGCAAAAGACTATGGAACACGCTGAAAGGAACCAGAGCCTCACCAACAGTTGTAAATCTTGGTATTGCTAAACATAATTATTTGTAGTAACATTCGGGGGTCATTTTTAGACATGCCCCCTTGTCAGTAGAACCTCTAGGAAAGGACGTCAAAATGGCCAAGGAGATACTCTACAACCTGGCCGAGCATGTAACCGACGAACAGTACCTCGATTTCGCTACCAATGAGAAAGGCCCCGTACTGGAGGGTCTGCCCCCGGTAGAGAACTACGAACTGGTTAGAACAAAGGGAGTTTTGACGGAAAAGACTCCCTTTTTGTTTATATAGGCAGGTGTGGGGAGGGACGAAATATATCTACTAAAGGAGTAAAAATGTTAGACCAGTCCAGTCAATGGTATAAATTGCAGTACCCAGAGTGTTTTGTTAATGAAGAGCTGCGGATGATGCAGAAGACGCTGGCTGACTTTGTTGACAAGGAGATTATGCCCGTCCGCGACAAGATTGACGATGACGTCACCCACGAAAAGGTTATTACCCCCATCCTGAAGAAACTGCAGGTAGGCCTGGGCTACCAGAAGAACAAGCTACCCAAAGACTACGGTGGCAACCAGCAGCTTTCCATGGTCGGAGATGCCCTAATACAGGAGCAGCTGTCACGTGCTGACTACGGCATAAGCCTCCACAGTGCCTGCACCGATTGGGGGTTGGTACCAGCTCTACTTGCCTATTTATCTCCTTCGCCGACGGGGAATGCCTGGGGCAAAGCCGTCTTCGATAAGTTCGCCCCTAAGTTCACCGGTGATGAGCTGGCCGTCGCCTGCATGAATTTCAGCGAAGACGACTCCGCCTGCGATATCGAGAACCCGATGAACGAGGGAAGGACAATAAAGGTAAAGGCCGAGCTTGAGGGCAACGAGTGGGTGGTCAACGGCAACAAGCTGTGGGCCTCCAATGCCGGCATTGCCGACCTCAACTGTGTTGTCTGCAACATGGACCCCAAGAAGGGCATAGACGGCTTTACCCTGGTCTATGTTCCCGAGCCCTGGGATGGGGTCTCCCACGGCGAGTTCGAGGTAAAGTGCGGGGCTAACGCCGACCGCAACACCCCCACCTACTTTGATAATGTCAGGGTACCCAAGGAATGGGGGATACAGGGGCCTGAGGCCTGGTTTATTTTCACCAATGCCGTGTCCGCCCCCATGGCTTTAAATGCCGCCAACGCCGTTGGTACTCTACAGGGGGCCCTAGACGTTCTGGTTGACTATACAGAGGGCAGGGTGGCGGGGGGCAAACCGGTCAGCCGCCACTTGCACGCAGCCATGATACTGGGCGAGATGGCCTCGTTTTTATCCGTGGCCAGAGCCGCCGTTCTGGAGACGGCCCACCAGTATGACCATATGGATATCTACGGTATGTGGAACACAGAGAGTATGATGGCTAAGGGGCATGCCGTGCACGCCTATATCACCCGCACCGTGCCCGACCTGATTTCCCGAGGCTTAGAGCTGATGGGCTCCTTCGGCCTGGTCCGGGAAAACGGTTACGAGAAGTATTACCGCGATGCCGTAGTGCTCAAGATAGTCTTGGGTGGCTCGCACTTAGGTTACTTTGAGACCTGCAAGCAGTTCTACGACTTGGATTACTCCGCGTTTGGCCCGGGAAAGCTTCAGAAGTAGAAAGGCCGAAAGCGGTACGAAAGTTCCAAAACAGGAGGTACCGATATGAACCTGAAGGGAAAGGTAGCTCTGATAACCGGCGGGGGCACTGGTATAGGCACCGCCATCGCTGAGCGCTTTATCGCCGATGGCGCCAAGGTCTGTATCACCGGCCGCCGCAAAGAAATGCTGGAAAAGGTGGCTAAATCGCTCCCCTCAGGGACAGTAGTTATATGCCCGGGGGACGTGTCCAAGGAGGCGGATGTAAAGCGCATGGTGGAGACGACGATGAAGTTCGGCGGCAAACTCAATGTGTTGGTGAATAACGCCGCCATAAACCGCTCGTTTCCTATCGCCGAGCTTGACCCCAAGCTGTGGCGGGAGGTTATCGAGGTGAACCTGACCGGTCCCTTTCTGCTCATGAAGGCGGTAATACCGCTCATGATTAAAGAGGGTGGTGGCTCCATCATCAATATTGCCTCGGTCGGCGGCCTGCGCTGCCTGCCCAGTCACCCGGCCTACTGCAGCTCGAAGGCCGGCCTGATTATGCTCACTCAGCAGGCGGCGCTGGAATACGGACGTAAGAACATCCGCTGCAACGTCGTTTGCCCTGGCGGTGTCAAAACCGATATGACGGAGGAAGACTTCGGTCAGTTCGGCAAGATGCTCGGCATAGAACCCCAGACCTTCATCGATCAGATAGCGCAGGAGATACCCATGCGCCGCTTCGCCGATTCACCGGAAATGGGCGGTCTTTGCAGCTACCTGGCCAGCGACGAATCATCGTTTATGACCGGGGCTGTCCTCGTCATCGACGGCGGGACGGCCGTGGTCGATGTTGTCGGGGCGGCCATAACGGCGGCGATGAAGAAGGGTGGCCTGGTTGATTAAAGGGGCCGAGCCGAATTTTCAATTCAGGGTACAAAAAATTTTGGAAGGGAGTAAAGAGGAAAATGGCTGATTATCACAAGAACCTGGTGACAAAACCGAGGTACGAGGTACAAACCGGATTCGATGACGTCAAAGGTCGGCAGTATCCTACCATGACCTATATGAGCAATGAGCTCGTGCCCGGGAGTAATGTCTATATCGAAATGGGCTGGGTGTATGCTATGCCCGATCCCAACCCCCATATTCCCGAACATACTCACGACAACTCTGACGAGTTCGTCCTCCATATCGGTTCCGACTATAAAAACCCTGAAGACCTCGGCGGGGAGATAGAGTTCGTGGTGGGGGACTCACCGATCAAGATTAATAAGACCTCAGCCATCTATATTCCCAAGGGGGTAGTACATGGCCCCCTGACCTGGAAGGATGTCAGCCGGCCGCACCTGCAGATGACGATAATAATGGGCGCTGGCACGCTGGCTGAAGCGGCCCCGGCGGGCTACGGCGGCGAAAAATAGAATAATCGGGCTATTCCCCTATTGATAACCGCATGTTAAGTCTCCGGACAAGGGGGCGAGGAGGGCTATAGCCTAAGATAACACTCATAATAAGGAGGGCCTATGTAAATATAGTGAACTGGTTGATAACCGGGGAAACCCGGAATTTTAAAGAAGGGGGAGGGTAAAATAGTGAGAAGGTTATATTTAATCACACTGTTTATTGCACTGTTGGCACTGGTGGTGTTTCCCGCCTGCGAAGGTAACGGTGACGGTGACGGTGGGCCTGTAGCCCCCGACTATATTCTCATCGGTGATACCGTATC
>CAYTNQ010000211.1:0-7963 GCA_964439175.1 uncultured Anaerolineales bacterium
GCACAAGAAGCGGTGAAGGCGCACTGGCAGCAGTACGAAAAAATGGCAAACATGGGATAAAAGCGTAAAACGTCAAACGTCAAACGTGATGCGTGTTGCGTGGGTGGTATCTCATCACGTAACACGCAACACGCAACACGTAACAAGGGGTAAAAGCTATGGACCTGACAACTACCTACATGGGCATGGCCCTGAAAAACCCGATTGTGCCGTCGGCGTCGCCCCTGTCCGAAAGCCTGGATAACATCCGTCGCATGGAGGATGCCGGCGCTGCCGCCGTGGTGATGTACTCCCTCTTCGAGGAACAAATCACCCTGGAGAGCCAACAACTGGATCATTACTTGAGTTATGGCGTGGAAAGTTTCGCCGAAGCCTTGAGCTACTTTCCGGATATGGAAACGTATAAGGTGGGGCCGGACGATTATCTGGACCGGATCGGCCGCGCCAAACAAGCGGTCGATATTCCCATTATTGGTAGCCTCAACGGTGTGTCCACGGGTGGGTGGATCGAATACGCCCGCCAAATCGAAGGGGCTGGCGCCGATGGGCTGGAGCTGAACGTCTACTATATACCCACCGACCTGGAAATGACGAGCGCCGAGGTAGAGCAATTGTACCTGGATATCCTGCGCGACGTGAAGAAAACGGTCTCTATCCCGGTGGCTATGAAACTGAGTCCTTACTTCAGCGCCACCGCCAACATGGCCCAGCGCCTAGCTGGAGCAGGAGCAGACGCACTGGTCCTCTTCAATCGCTTCTACCAACCCGATTTCGACCTGGAAAATTTGGAAGTGGTGCCCCGCGTGGTATTAAGCAACGCCCACGAACTACTCTTGCCTATGCGCTGGGTAGCCATCCTCTATGGTCGCGTGCCGGTAGATCTGGCTATCACCAGCGGCGTACATACGCTGGAAGAAGTGTTGAAAGGATTGATGGCCGGCGCCAAGGTCACCATGATGGCCTCGGAACTGCTGCAGAATGGGATCCAGCGCATCAGCCAGATACTGGAAGGCATGGTGCAGTGGATGGAAGAATACGAATACGAGTCGGTGACCCAGATGCAAGGCAGCATGAGCCAGCAGAATGTGGCAGAAGAGGCTGCCTTCGAGCGGGCCAACTACATGAAAGTATTGGGATCCTGGCGCCCTGAGCCAGGTGGCAAACTTCTCGCCTGAGTCCCTTATGGCACAGACATAAGATAGGGGCGTTCTGTTGAACGTCCCTATTTTATGTTTCCTCTCAGCAATTCTAAATTTAGCTTGAAGGGGTGGCCTTGAGCCCCAGGAAGGGTTGACACAATCCGATTTCTACGATATACTGACATCAAAGCATGAATAGTTGCCTCTATAGATCCGCTCTCAATTTGACTACGACATAGTTTTCTCAAATTACTTGGATCTGTATCTCTTCGTCGATTCTCGACTCGTCATTCGTACTTCGACGCTAGTACCCCATCACAGGGATTATGATATAATACAGATTACGCCCCTAAGTCCGAATGTAACTTATCAAAATCCCTGGGATGGGGTACTAGTAGAAGGCTTCTTACCTCTAACTGAATTTCTGTCACTCGGTCATCTGGCGCTTGCAACTGGTTTCGCTGGCTTTTTGCGACTCATTGAGGGGGGAACAATGTCCGGTCGCATGTCTCGAGATCCTCGTTTGACTTTCTACCCGTGTGTGCGCCAACGGCTATTAGCGCGGCTGATAACGAGTATCGAACGCCACGTCAAGGGGATGCTTCTGGGCTGTCGGATGTGCGGCAACTGCCTCCTCCTTGAGACTACCTTCATCTGTCCTATGGCTTGCCCTAGAGGTCTGCGCAATGGCCCTTGCCGGGGCTCTCACCACGATCGCTGTTTTGTTGAGCCCACTCGTTCTTGTACCTGGTTCCTGATCTATCAGCAGGCCGAGCGGCATGGTAGTCTGGAAAGGCTCCTGGAGGTCAACGCTCCCCTCGATAACCAGCGCGTGGGATGCGAGACCCTCCTGAGCGCCTACGAACTTTGGTGCAAGCGTAATCGGAAACCGCGTTTGCGCGACCTGATAATAAACCGGGCACGCTTCAATTCGGATTGGGAGGCGTTTCGCTACGAGCTGCGGCAGCCAGGCTGGTGGCAGGGCGACAGCCAGTATCATCCGCCAGCATACACCGAACCTGTGTCAAAGCTCGAGGCAGTGCTGCGCAGCGGCCGGTTCGCCATCTCGGCCGAGGTCGCTCCCCCGATGGAACCGACGGGCGACCGTATCACCCAAGTTGCCGGTTGTCTCAAGGGTTGCGTTGACACAGCCAACTTTACAGACAATCCCCTGGGTGTGCCCCGTATGAGCGGCCTGGCCTGCGCGCTTCACAGTCTCCAAAATGCCTTGGAACCGGTTTTGCAACTTCAAACCCGGCATCGAAGTCGTCACGACTTTGAATCCGAGGCGGTGGGGGCGGCCGTCGTGGGGGTGCGCAACATTTTGTGCCTTTCGGACGACATCGGACGGCTGGGGCCTGGACCGGCCCCCCGCCCCGAGCTTAACGACCTCGACGCTGTGCAGGCGCTGTGGATGTTGCGGCGGCTGCGCGATGAGGGAGTGAACGCGGACGGTGAGGCTGTCGAGCACCGGCCCCGATATTTCCTTGGCGCGGCTGCTTCGCCCTACGCCGCGCTGCCCCGCTATGAGGCCATCATTACCGAAAAGAAATTCAACGCAGGAGCCCAATTCTTTCAAACCTTACCCATCTTCGATTTGACCCGCTTTGCCGCGTGGCTGGAAGCCCTCGACAAACGCAATCTATTGGGGAAAGCTTATCTTATGCCCACCGTCGCGCCCCTCAAGAGTCCCCGGCACGCGCGCTTTATGGCCAACGAGGTCCCTGGAGTCTACATCCCCGCCTCTACTATGGCTCGTATAGAAAACGCCGTCGATCCCCAGGAAGAAGGCATCCAGGTCACTCTCGACCTCATCATTGGGCTAAAGGGTATGAAGGGGATTCACGGACTGCACATTCTGGCCCCTGGTCAGGAAGAAGTAGTACCGCGCCTGGTGAGAGAGGCGGGGCTCAAAGATTTTGTCCCCGGTACCGGGGCTGTCTCGGGCAACGGTCGCAACAAGTCTCACATCGGTCCAGCCCCCAGAAACAATCTGTCGCAATTCATAGACCTGTCCGCCTTTGGGCTGGATAACTTTTCAGGGACAGAGCACAACAGAAACCCGGATCCCTGAGGAGAGAACCTGTGCTTGTTAAAGACCGGATGACTTCCCAACCTCTGATCGTCGTGACGCCCGATGCCCCTATTACTGAGGCACAGCGGCTGATGCAAGACCACAACATCCGACACTTGCCAGTCGTCACGGACCACCCTTCGACGGACTCCCTGGCCCGTCAGCCACAAGTACAGGCAGGACAGCGTCCCCGCCTGGTAGGTCTGCTGACGCGTGAGACAATGCTCCAGGCCATTCCCTGGTCGGCTGCTTCTCTGAGCGTACTCGAGACCCAATATATCCTGTCGAAGGTCAGAGTCGATAAAGTGATGATCCGCGACGTGATCACCATTACGGAAGATGTGGCAGTGGAGGAAGCAGCCCGTATCATGGTTGACCACAAAATTGGCTGCTTGCCGGTGCTGCGCGACGGGACCCTGGTCGGCATCATCACCGACATTGACCTCCTGGCCACTACTATGGAAATGCTGGGGGCTCGGCGGCCTGGATTGCGCCTCTCAGTCATGGTTCCGAACAGAGTAGGGGAAATAGCCAGGCTGTCGACTGCCATTGCCGATATCGGCGGCAATTTGAGTGCTTTTGGTACCTGGGAAGGTGAAGTGGATGCAACCTCTGGCGTCCCGGAACAGATGGGGATCGTTTTGAGAGTCGAGGGGGTTTCTAAAGAGCAACTGGTCGCCACCGTGGAAAAGCTGGCGGAAATGGAAATTCTGGACGTGCGCGAAATGTGACGACACCGGTTGGATTATCCGCCATCCTATGAAAACAGGAGCACATTATGATTGACCCTCGAATAGTACATGCTGCAGATATTCCCAACGAGAACGAGGGGGGAAATGGCTCCAGTGCGGTTATGGTCGTCGGGGGGGGAGTAGGCGGCATGCGGGCCGCGATTGACCTGGCTGAGGCTGGCCTGCGCGTCGTCCTGGTCGAAGCGACGCCAGCCTTGGGCGGACGAGTCGCCCAGTTGGGTTTTATGTTTCCCACCCACGATTGCGTCCTCTGTCGAGGCACGTCGGACCACGGCTACGGTTGTACGCGTCCGGCCATCTCGCCCGCTTTCCTGGATTACAATTTGCATCCCAACATTGAGGTGCTGACCAGTACCCAAATTGCTGGTGCCGAAGGGCAGGCAGGCGATTTCACCGTCCATTTGCACCAGCATCCCCGCTACGTGAAAGTAGACCGCTGTATCAACTGCGGATTGTGTGCTGTGGCCTGTCCGGTTTCCCTGCCCAGCGGATTTCAAATGGGGCTGTCGCAGCGTAAGGCCATTTACAAGTCGGCCCCCCGCGCCATCCCCGATGCCTACGTGGTAGACAAGGGGCCTTATTGCCAGGATTGTGGCCTGTGTGTGGACGTTTGCCCTACTCAGGCGGTAGACTTGAATCAAGAGCCCGTTAACAGAACAGTCCGGGTCGGAGCGGTCATTTTGGCCATTGGCTACAGCCTGACCGAGGTTGGCGAGTACGAGGAATATGGTTGGGGACGCTACCCCAACGTGATCCACAGCATGCAATACGAACGCCTGGCCAGCCGGTCGGGCCCTACCGAAGGCGTTGTCGTTCGCCCCTCTGATAACCAGATGCCCCAACGCATTGCCTGGCTGCAGTGTGTCGGCTCGCGCGATCAGAAGTACCCCTACTGCTCTTCCATTTGCTGTATGTACGCCACCAAAGAGGCCATGCTCGCCAAGCAGCGCCTCCCTGACGCGGAATGTCACATTTTTATGATGGACGAGCGCGCCTTTAACAAAGAGTTCAACGCCTACTACAAACGGGCGAAAGAGGCATTTGGCGTGGAATACGTGCGCTGCCGCGTTTCTTCGGTCAAGGAAGACCCCGAAACAAAGGACCTCATCCTGCGCTATATGCGGCTCGATACCCCCCAGGGCACAGGCGGCCAAGTCGTCGAGGAACGATTCAATATGGCCGTGTTGTCGGTAGGAACACAACCACCGGCCCTGGCCAAGGCCACTGCCGAAGCCCTGGGCATCGAACTTAACCCCTATGGCTTTTGCGAGACGGACAAGTTCACACCGCTGCAAACCAGCCAACCGGGAGTCTACGTCTGCGGAACTTTCCAGTCGCCCAAGGAGATTGCGGAGACGATCATTGACGCCGCAGGGGCCGCCGGTGACGTGATGCGGTTGATGCGAGCCGATTTAGGTAAAGGCGAGTCGACCCGTGAATATCCATTTATATCGGATAACCGCTTTGGCGAGGAACGCGACGTGGAGGGTCAGTCCCCCCGGGTGGGCGTCTTCGTCTGCGACTGTCACCCCAGCATTGACAGCGTGGTGGATACGGCCGTGCTTCTCCGTTATGCTGCCAGCCTGCCCGACGTAGTTCATACCGCCTCCATCGGTTACGGCTGCTTCGACGCAGGACAGATCCAGATTCGAGAAGCTATCGCGCAACACTGGCTGAACCGGGTGGTAGTTGTCGGATGCAGCCATCGCACCCACGAATCGCTCTTTCAGCGGACGGCCCGCCAGGCCGGCCTGAATCCGTACCTGGTGGAGATGGTCAACATCCGCGAGCATTGTGCCTGGGTGCACAGTGCTTATCCCCAGGCAGCGACTCGAAAGGCGAGGGAGTTGCTGCGCGCTGGGGTCGAGCGCGTTCGTGTGATGACCCCGCTACGCAAGCAGTCACTCAACCCGGCCCGTCGGGCGCTGGTCATCGGCGGGGGTGTGGCAGGCATGACGGCCGCCTTGTCTATCGCCGACAGCGGCTACGATGTGACCCTGGTGGAGCGATCGGCCGAACTGGGAGGCAACTTGCGCCACGTCTATTATGTGGCTGAAGGACAAAATCCCCAGCGGCTGCTGCGCGACCAGGTGAACCGGGTGCGTGGCCACGAGCGTATCGCTGTCTTCACCCGCAGCCAGTTGGTTGAACAGACTGGTTCGGTAGGCAGATTCCGCTCAGTCATTCGCACCTATCCAACCGGCCAGAACCAGCCGGTCGCTTCCTGCGTGGAACACGGCGTGACCATCGTCGCCACCGGTGGCGAGGAATGGCGCGGAGACGCCTACCTGCTGGGCAGGAACAGGCAGGTTATCACCGAGATTGAGCTGGAAGATCGCATTGCCCACCGGCCAGAGACAATCGCCGAGATGAAGCATGTGGTGATGATCCAATGTGTCCACTCACCCGGCGCCATCGAGTATTGCAGTCGTATTTGCTGCACCAACTCGATAAAGAACGCCATCCGCATCAAATTGCTCAATCCCAATTGTCAAGTGACCATCCTGTATAAAGACATTATCACCTACGGCTTCCGCGAGCAGTATTACACCGAGGCGCGCCGGCGGGGGGTGGTCTTCGTCCGCTACGACGACGCCACTGAACCTGTAGTCGAAGAGGTCCCCACCTCTACCCTCCCCTTTTCCTCCCCCCCGGCGGGGGGGATAGAGGGGGGGCAATTGCGGGTGGCCGTACAGGAGCCAATTCTGAAGCAAACGCTAACCTTTGAGCCCGACCTGCTGGTCCTGAATATGGCCATTGTCCCCTCAGCCGGGACGGCAGAGTTGGCCCGGACCCTGGGTGTACCTCTCTCCAGCGAAGGATTCTTTATGGAGGCACACCTCAAAATGCGCCCGATGGATTTTATGGCCGAGGGGGTTTTTGTGGCCGGTATGGCACATTACCCCAAATTTATTGAAGAGACCATCGCCCATGCTCAGGCCACAGCGGGGCGGGCCATTACCATCCTGGCCAAGCAGCCCCTCTATATCGGCGGAAGTGTGGCCGTAGTGGACGAGTCGAAGTGCGTAGGCTGCCTCACCTGTGTGCGAAGCTGTCCCTTTGGCATTCCGCGAATTCAGCCGGGGCAGACCGGGGTAGGTGGTATCCTGGGTGCCGCCAGCATTGACCCGGCGCTGTGCCAGGGGTGCGGCACCTGCACCGGCGAATGCCCGGCTAAAGCCATCCAGCTTTTGAACTACACTGACCAGCAGATACTTGCCCAGGGGTTGGGAGCGTGGGCTGTTGCGTAGGGAGGACATTGTGGGCGACAATAGTCATTGCCAAACATTTGAACCCGAAATCACCGTCTTCACCTGCATCTACTGCGGCTACATGAGCGCTGACACGGCCGGTGCGTTGCGCCTGCAATACCCGCCCAACGTCAGGCTGGTCCGTTTACCATGCACCGGCAAAACCGACGTGGGCTACATCTTGAAAGCCTTCGAGCAAGGCGCCGACGGGGTATACGTGGTGGGGTGTCCCATCGGCAATTGCCACCATGTGCGAGGCAACGAGCGCGGCAAGGCGCGGGTGGAGCGGGCCAAGAAGCTGCTGGACGAAATCGGATTGGGTGGTGAACGGCTGGATATGTTCTTTGTATCCGGCGGCATGGGGGCTACCTTCGCCCGCCACGCGGAGGAGATGACGGAGCGAATTCGTGCGCTGGGACCGAACCCGCTGAAGGTAGGGGATGGAGTACCTCTGGGAAAGGGCTAATAGACACGGTTGGTCGCCTGGTCGAACTCGTGCTCTTTATGAGTACCGGGAAACAGTAGGATCAAGGGGGAACGATTAACCTACAAGAGAGGGGGGAATTATGAAGACTGTCAGGGAGCTTTTGCAAATCAAAGGGTATGAGATTTGGTCAGTTAGGCCGGACGATTCGGTGTACGATGCGCTCAGACTGATGGCCGACAAGAACGTGGGAGCCGTGCTGGTGACCGAGGCCGGCAACCTGGTGGGCATTCTGTCGGAGCGAGACTACGCCAGAAAGGTCA
>CAYTNQ010000212.1:0-7931 GCA_964439175.1 uncultured Anaerolineales bacterium
AGGTGGGCGGCATGACTACAATGGAGGTAGGGGTATTGGTAGCTGGCGAGAGTATCAGCACAGGGGTGAAGGTAGGATCAGCGCGGATCGCGGACTGGGTAGAGGAATTCCACAACATGACGACTACAACCCAAACCCAGCACACTGCCAGTCCAGCGACGGCAAGAATGCCCATTTGGGTGATGGTCATCCCCAAGTATTTCCGGCTACCTCCCCCACTTGCGCTTGGCATTTTGAATTCCTTCTGCCACCGGCAAGCCTCAACATTCCTACATTCAGTATATCACGCCCGCATCATAGCTATCAATCACCCTTTAGCACTATTAAAAAAACCCCGCATCAGGCGAGGTCTGGTGGGGTATGTGCCAACGGCCCCGGTAGTCACGTTGCCACCGAAATTGGTCAATTATCCTTCAAAGATTACTCTGCCAGCACCCAGTCATTGCTGAATTTCTGAGAGAATATAATCTGCGTTTTCTGGGATTAGCCAAGCAAACAGGGCGTACAAGTCTTTAGGGTCAATTTTGCTCGACGTTGATCCTAGATCCTTTCGCATCTCTATCAAGACTCTCACCATTTTAGTCCAGAGTTTATCTGGTGGGCGTCTTTGTTCCAAGTTCAATGAAGCTGCTTTGTGCCATTCGTTGAAGGCTTTGATAACCTCGTCCGATCCTATAAGCCACAAACTGCTAACAAACTCATCTGCCTTGCGACTGTTTTCAAGTTCTTCGCTTTCTGAGCTAAAAGGCTGAACAGCTAGGCGAAGAAATTCAACGAATTTGGTGTAAACCTCCCATTTCCGCTCGTTAAACCTGCTTTCATACTCTTTTTGTAGGTCGGCTTTGACCCGATATACATAGAATCTGGATGTAAAGAAGGCTGTAGCCAATGCAGTGACAACACTTAGAAGTATAGAGACCAAAACTGTTGAAAGACCCATTTTGCTTCTCCAATCTAGTGCCCTATCAGGATTCCCAATCCACTATGGTCCTCTCTTTAGTTAACCCGTCATGCACATAAATTCCAATCAAATGGCCTACCGTAGTAGGCCTACTATGACTTAAACCACTTTCCCATAATTCATTAAGTTGCCTGCCTTGCTCGCTGTTTTGAATCAAATCATCAAACGGCCAATTTTGTCCAAACTTGGCGGACGGCATGCTCATAACCACTTTCAGGTTCTGATAAACAGACATCTGGTACTGTATGCACGAAACAGATTCCAGATGAGAAAGGTCAAGATACATAGGAGACTCTATTGGTAGATGAAATGCGAGCTGTTCTGCCCACCATATCGAATACCACCGCCCAAGAGTCTCGGGTTTTCGAACATTCACAGGAAACTCGGTGGGTCGAATGTGGCCTATCAAGGTAACAATCCCAAGTAACCTAATTTGCTTAAGGGTTAGATGCTTAACTGCATCACAAGCTAGGGTGCTTGTCAGAGCCAAGAGTCCTTCCGATTGAGAGCGTAGCCTTTCAGACACAATTCGTGCCAATACTTTATGTTTCTCTTCGCTGTCAGTTCTAGACGATGCGATTAGAGCATCTTTTAACAAAGCCGAAAAATCAGGGTCTTCAAGTGCAGATTCTATCTGTTGCTTTATTTTCTGATCGTCTTTAGCCTCTAATTCTAGTTGGTGCACTCGTTGAGCAACTTCAGCCAAGAACTCTAAGCTATTTTGTGTAGCCGTTTCTTGTGCTTTTGGATGGTGGTCTTTAAAATAACTTGCCAGCCACTTTTCCCCAGAGTCCCATGCTTTTTCAGTGAGTTTGCCAGCAAGACCACCCACTGCGCTACTAATAGTGACAATAGATAATGGGTCCATTTTCTATCTCCCATTAGATTACACAATAGCACCCGTAGACCAATATAACATAATTATCTTCCACTTTCCAGCGCATTACATGACGAAATCCTGACAAATAAACAGACCCCGCCACCTGGCTGGGTCCGTCGTCAAGCGGTTTACGCTGGTCGCTTATACTCCGGCAAAGAACGCACTCGCTGAGTCGCCCAGATCAAAAGCCTTATCAAACCTCACCCAATGTATGGGTTTGACCTGCATCCGTATACACCGAGGAGGCCCCGCCGGTCGGCGGCTACCGGCTGATGTACCTAATACACATCCATCCGCCCCAATGTCCAGTCGGGGCCGGGATCGGCGTAGGCGATGATTTGCTTCTGGTCCTTGCCGTCGGCGTTCATGATGTAAATCCCCCAGCTTCCGGACCGCGCGCTGCGGAACACAATGCGCCCGTCAGGTGTCCAGGCCGGCAGGGTGTCGGGACCGGGCGCATCGGTCAGGCGGCGCACGTCGCTCCCGTCGCTGCGCATCAGGTAGAGGTCCACGTTGCCGTCGGACTCTCGCTGAAAGACGATGGTCTTACCATCGGGCGACCAGCGCGGGAAGGCATCGCTGCCATCGTCGGTGATCCTGTTCGCAACCGAGTCGTACCGGTCCGAGATCCAGAGTCCCTGTTTGCCGTCGCGCCCGGAGCGATAGAGGAGTTGGTTGCTGTCAGGCGACCAGGCGGGATGCTCGCCCACGATTTCAATCGCGGATTGCGACTCGAAGGGGGTGTCCTTTTCCCCATAGAAGTAGATCCGGTAGCCCCCACCCGGTTTTGCGTCCCAGGCAATCATCGCCCCATTGGGGGACCAGGCCGTCGCCCGGGCGCTGCCTTCCTGCCGAATCTGGACGACTTGCAGTTGCGCCAGGTCGCTCGGCCAATTGGCCACCGGCACAATCAATACCCCGTCGCTGATGCCCTTGAAAACGACCGGAACGCCATCTTGCCTCTGGCGGTCAAACCCGGCTTCGCCGTGGAAGCTGAGGCGTTGGCCATCCGGAGACCACGACGGCCCGGCCGCTCGCTCCAACAGAAACTTTTCGTCGCTGCCGTCGGTATTGGCAATGTACAGGTCGTGTTTGCCCCCGTCCCAACGGGCAAAGGCGACTTTGAAGGTTTTATAGCTGGGGGGGGGCGCTGCCACGCCCGGAATGGCCAGACGCTGCCCAACGTAGATGAACGAGGGATTGGACAGGTTGTTGGCGCGCATAATGGCCACCTGGCTGATGCCGAAGCGCCAGGCAATGCCCGACAGCGTGTCGCCAGGACGCACCGTGTAGTAGGTATAGGCGGGCTTGCCTGGGGGCAAGGCCACGCCACCCGGCGGGACACACAAGCGCTGCCCCTGGTAGATGAGGTCGCTGTACAGGTTGTTGGCCTGCATCAAGGCATTGGCTGTGGTCTGATAGCGCCAGGCGATGCCCGACAGGGTATCCCCCCACTGCACGGTGTGATAATTGGCACACCCGCCGCTGGGCGGGACCGGCCCGGGCGACGCCCCGCCGGGAACGCTCAGCACCTGCCCGACGTAAATGAGATCGGTCTCGCCCAGCCCGTTGGCCGCCGCCAGCGCAGCTACGGTGGTGCCATAGCGGAAAGCGATGGACGTCAGCGTCTCGCCAGGAGCGACCGTGTGCCGCCCGCCTCCGCTGGAGCTGCCGGGCGTGGGGATGACCAACCGCTGTCCCACGTAGATGAAGTTGGGGTCGGCCAGGCCATTGGCGGCCAGAATGGCTTCCACCGTCACCCCGTAGCGGCTGGCGATGAGGGACAGTGTCTCACCCCATTGCACCACGTGCACCGTCTCGCCCGATGCCCCCGGCGCGGCCAGCACTCCGGCCGGAACTAAGAGCATACTGATCACTACCAGCAATCCAACCATACGAATGGATGGGGTTGACATGCTGCACCTCCTTGACGCTCTCAAAACCAGACCGCATACCACAAGATGTAGTGGTATTATAGACAAATACCACAATATCTTGCCAGCATATCATACAACGTTTACGTCTATATGTCAAGTGTCTGCACGCGTGAGGTTGTATTTCAGTTCAAAGTGGCGGAAGGGGATAGACTCTGAGGAGATGCTCTGCTATCTGGAGCAGCGGATCCGGGAAGAGGCCCAGCCCCAGGCTGAGCAGCCCCAGGACCACCAGGAAGATGGTCGCCAGCCAGGCCGGGCGCATCGGATGGGCGCGATTCGTCCCACCCGGTGACGCCAACATGGCGTTCAGGCCACGCAGATAGCCGGCTGCGACCCCGACGCCGCCCCCGACTAACAGCCAGACCCAACGCGGGTCAGCCTGGGCCAGATCCTGGAACAGGAGCCAGCGAGGGGAGAAGCCGGCGGTCAGCGGCAGGCCGGCCAGCGTAAAGCCCCCGGCCATCAAGGCAACAGTCGCCAGGGGCACGCGGCGCGCCGAGCCGCGCAGATCGGCGAAGGCGTGTCCACCAGCCCACTGGCTGACGGCCGCCGTGGCCGCGCCCGCCAGCCCCAGTCCCAGCCCCCGGACCGCGAAGCCGGCGTAAAAGGCCAGCGCACCGCCATCGCCCCCGATGGCCAGGGCCACCAGCAAACAGCCCAGGTCGAACAGAGCGGCGTATCCCAGCAGCGGGCGCAGACCGCGCTGAACGGCGGCCAGCAGCCCGCCCGTCGCCGCCGAGGCCAGCCCGGCTATCAGCAACAATCGCCCGGCCTGTCCAGGCCAGGTGAACCACGTCGCCTCGCCCAGCACATGCAGCAGAGTAACCAGCGCCAGCAGCGGAAACCCCGTCAGCGCCAAGGCCGCGGCTACGGGCGGCGCTTCAGCCCCGACCGCCGTCAGCCAGCCGTGCAGAGGGACGGCTGCCAGCCAGACTGCCATCCCCAGCGCCAGGAAGAGAGCGGCATGTCCCAGGTAGACAACGTTCTCCACGTCCTCCCGGTACAAATCCACCCGCCAGGCGGCCAACAAAAAGAAGGGGAGAGCCAGCAACATCATCACCAAAAAGCGCCAGGCGGCGCGGGTGGAACCAATCTGCCCCCCCTGAATGAGGGGTACCGCGTCAATGGCGGCCAGAACCACGAGGAGCGCGGTGATGCCCAAGTGGCGCGACATGCCAGCCGCCGCCAGGAGCCCTAACAGAATCAGGCCAGCGGGAAAGAAAGCCCTCCCCTGGGGCAAGCGCCAGGCGACCAGGAAGAGGACAGCCGCCAGCACAAAGAGCAGTGCCAGCACCTGTTGGGTCAGCGGATCGAGGAGGAAAAGGCGGCCCATCAGCCGCATAGGGTTGGTGGGAGGGAGACTCCACGCCAGCAGGCCGGTCAGCAGCGCCACCAGCGCCGCCAGGTGAGCGCCCAGGCTCCAACGCCGGACCAGGTAAACCAGCGGCGAGGCGGCAATGGGCAAAATCACTAACCACAGCGGAGGTTCGATCACAGCCCCCCCTCCAACGAACCGGCACCCCGCGCGACGGCCAGGTAGGCAATCGCCAGGGCTAGCAGCAGGTTGACCACCGCCCACAGCCAGACCATGGCCAGACTGCGCTCGATAGAGGTGTAAAACAATTCAAAGCCAATGACGGCCGTCAACAGTCCCTGCCCCCCCTTGAATGGATCTTCAGTCAGCATCAAGATCAGCAGCCCGATCAAGATCAGCCAGTAACTTCCCAGCCCCACGTCGGGTGGGATAGCCGGCAGGGGATAACGCCGGCTGAGCGCTGCGGCCAGGATGACCATCAACGTCACCGCCAACAGGCGAAAGGCCAGGCCTCCGGGAAACAGGCTGTCCTGCACCGGGGTCATGTTGCTCGCACCGCCAGGGGACGAGAGCCCATTCCGGCCAGCCCGCCAGCCGGCCTGGCGCGCTGCCAGATAAAGCATGGGGCAGATCAACGCGCCAATGAGGACTTTGATCAGAGCGATCTCCGGCAGCACCAGTCGCGATAGGACCAGGCCAGCCAACAGATATTGCCCCAACAGCGCCAACAGCGAGGCACGCCAGTCGCGCAGCAATACCATCAATCCCCCGGTCACGAACAGGCCCAGGACCGCCAGTTCGCGGGTGATAAATTGAAGTTGGTCGAGGATTTCATGTAATGAAGGCAAAGGCAAACCTCAGCGCATAAGGAATGGATAAAACGCAATCACCAATCCCAGGCCCAACGCCAACAGGATGGCCCAGGCTAAATAATGTTCCCCCTCGATGACAGCCCGGATGCGCAGTAAGACGCGTCCTACCGTATCCAGCGCGTGCCCCAAACTGCGCAGCAACCAACGGAGGCGCAAGGCGCTCATCAGGCCATCTCGCGAGAAGGGTATCGCATCTAGCAAGCGACGGCGCCCGTAACCCAAAAAGAGAGCCCACAACAGCGAGCCGACCAGCCCCAACGGCGCGCTCAATGGCTGCGGTCCGAGGATGGCGCCAATCGAAGCCGAGGGCGCAACGCCCAAAAGCCAGCGTGGTCCAACTAGCGGGATGAGAAAAGGGATGGCAGCCAGGCTCGCCCCCAGCCAACGCCAGGCTTCACTCTCACGCTGCCTTCTGCCCTCTTTCTCCTGCGACGCCGCCGGAATTTCGCCAGAACCTTGAGCAGCCTCTGCATCTGCTGGCGTGCTACGCAGTAAGCGCCGCCAATAGCGATAGAGCACCGACAGCGCAGCTCCTTCGGCAACAACGACCAGTGTCAACGCGCCCGGCGCCCCGGCTTCCCAGATCATCTGATACAGGGCACCCCGTCCCTCCCAGCCCAAGGTGAAGGGGACCCCGACCAGCGACGCGCTCGCCAGCAGCGGCGGGAGATAGGGCCACCATCGCCACGGATGGCTCCCATCAGGGCGGCCCAGATGAGGCGCGGTCAGCCCCAGGGCAACCCATGCGGCCAATATGCTCATTGAGGCGGCCACAACACCTGCCCCGTTGGTCACCAGCGCCGCCATCATCAGGATTCCTCCCGCCAGCGCATGGCCGGTGTGCGCCAGCGCCCGCTCACGGCCCGGCTCCAGCCAGGCCAACAGGCCGTGCAGTACTGTCGTCACCCCGGCCAGCCAGACTATCCACGGAGCGACGCCGGCCGACACCAGGTACAGGCCCACCGCCAGATTGATGACGCTCCACCCCAGGCGCAGGGGCGGCAGAAAAGCAACCGGTGCCTCCGCCTCGACCAAAGGATAGAGTCCCAGACGCAGCCAGAGGGTCAGCGAGAAGAGGCCATCCAAGGCAAGGGGGCGGGCCGTGAGGTGATCGGTGCCCTGGGCCAGAGCGATCACCGCCGCGCTGGAGAGAACCCCCAGCAGCAATCGCCCCACGGCCTGGCTCGGCTGCCGCCCAGTTAAGGCAAACAGCGCCGCCGTCCCATCAAACAGGAGCAGGGCCAAAGCCAGGGTACGATAGGTACCGGCCAGCACCACGCCGCAGGCCACAGCCGCCAGTGCCAGAAGCATGGCCTGGTCCAGCAGGGGCAAGTGCTCTATCACGCCCCGCTCTGCCAGCGAAATAGCCAACAGCGACAGCATCAACACCCACAGAAATGGCTCAAAGGGGGGGACGCGCAAAGCCAGGGCTGGCTTGCCCAGCCATTCGACCAGGACACGCACCAACTGCACGTCGGCGGGGTAACCGCTGCCTACGAAAAACAGGCTGAGCACGGCCAGCGCGCTGGCAGCAATTGCCAGCCAGTGGCGGCGACGGGCCGTCAGAGCCGGACCGACGGCCAGGATGCATACAGCCCCTAGCAACAGTAGAAAGGCTGGGGCCAATGGGGTAATGCGGGAGAAAGGCATTCACGTAACCTTGAGGAGCTATTCTATCACAAATAGTAATGGGCACAACCGCAAAGCAGGTTCGTACCCGACGCCTGATGGTGCTGCCTTCCCGTGCCCGGCCAGGGACCGGGCTGATGCACCGCCTCCTGGCGGCACAGGCGGCTGAATTGTACGCCATGAGGCCGCTAGTCGCAAGCTGGCAGGTGTATTTCGGTTCCGGGACCGAAAGTGAGTGCCCAAAACGGATGCATTTCACTTCGGGGGCAGACCCCTCCCCCGGCCCCCATATGCGCTAACTTAAGCGTGTAAAGGGGACCTCACCCCATCCCCCCGG
>CAYTNQ010000213.1:0-7804 GCA_964439175.1 uncultured Anaerolineales bacterium
AGACTATTGGCCCGGTGCTCTTGGGTATGGGCAAACCGGTCCACGTTCTCCAGCGTGGTGACGAAGTGCGCAATATCGTTAACATGGCGGCTCTGGCTGTGGTAGATGCCCAGGAGAGATAGATGAAACGAAATAGGAGATCATGAATCAAAATATATAGAGAACAATCTGGATGTTCGATATCTCTATTTCGTGATTTCCGATCTTAAGGATCGTGATTGCTATGTACTTGTCCAATAATAACTTTGCATTTTAAATGGCAAATCAGGCGTAAACTGATGCCAAAAGCACCAAGTTATTTCTGGACAAGTGCTGTGTATTACAGAGGAGAATTACACGATGGCAGAAGTTAAAGTGGGGTTGGAAGGTGTAGTCGTCGCCCAAAGCAAAATGAGCAAGGTGATGGGCGATGTTGGGCGACTGATCTATGCTGGCTACGACATTCATGACCTGGCTGAGCATACCAGCTTTGAAGAAGTGGCTTATATGCTTTGGTATTGCTGCCTTCCCACCCGGCAGCAATTAGAGGACTTTGAACAAGATTTGATCAGCCGGCGGGGCATCTCTTTCCAGGTGATGGGATTGATCCGCTCCACGCCTGCAGAGGCTCACCCGATGGCAGCGCTGCGCACGGCTGTCTCGGGGCTGGCCTTGAGCGTCCCTGATGCTGATGACATCTCCCATGAGAGTAATCTGAGCAAGGCCGCCGACCTGACGGCCAAAATACCCACCATTATCGCCGCTATCGACCGCAATCGGAAGGGACTGGAACCGCTGGGCCCCCGAGATGACCTGAACCACGCAGCTAACTTCCTGTATATGCTCCACGGTCGTACGCCGAACGAGGCCGAGGCACGTGCGATGAATCTGTATCTGGTCCTGTTGGCCGACCATGGCTTCAACGCCTCTACCTTCTCGGCCCGGGTGACCGCGGCCACTCAATCCGATATGTACTCGGCCGTGACCAGCGCTATTGGCACTCTCAAAGGGCCAGCCCACGGTGGTGCCACCCAGGCCGCTATGGAGCAACTTTTCGAGATCGGCGACGTTGAAAACGTGGAAGCGTGGTTTAAAAATGCTCGTGCTCAGGGCCGGCGCGTGATGGGTATAGGACATCGCGTCTACAAGACTGAAGACCCGCGTGCCCGCCACCTGCGCAAGATGGCGGCTGAATTGGCGGAACACAGCGATCCTAAGTGGTTCAGAATCGCTGAAAAACTGGAACAGGTGGCCCGTCAGGACTCGTATTTCATCGAGCGCAACCTGTACGCCAACGTAGACTTTTACACAGCTCCAATGCTTTATGCATTGGGTATTGACGCCGACTTATTTACTACCATCTTTGCCATGTCGCGCATCGTAGGTTGGACCGGTCACCTACTGGAGCAATACGCCGACAACCGGCTCATCCGACCTCGCGCTGAATACGTCGGCCCGATGGATCTGAAGTGGGTGCCAATCGACCAGCGGACATAAAGCGGCCCCGTCGGCTGAATTGTCATTATACCCCCTTTTTCACACCGCGCATCAAGGCAGAATCAGGTGCAAATCGCCAAATTCATGCCATAGATAGCCTCTTTGAATCGCTTCGGCATAGGCCACCTGCAAATGATAGGGACCCGTCAGCGCTTCTAGCATCGCCAGGTGTGTGATGCGCGGCTCGTGCAGCCCAGTCAATAACCCATCTACTACTCGAAGGCCGCGCTGAGGCGTAATGACCAAACGCGTCCAACCCTGGCCGGGATGCACTGCCCCTTCCCCGTCAGCTACCGTCTCCAACGCGCGTACCACTGTGGTGCCAACTGCCACCACCCGCTTGCCGGCCGTTCGTGCCATGTTAACGGTGCGAGCCGCCTCCACGGGCACGCGGTAGAACTCTTCGTAGGGCGGTTCGTGACCCTCAGGGCTGGCGACGCCGGTATGCAGGATCAGAGGGACGACGTGCACCCCCCGTGCCATCAGTTGCGTCAACAATTCTGGCGTAAAGGGTCGCCCCGCCGACGGCATTTCGGCACTGCCCATCTGGGTGGCGTAGACCGTCTAGTAGTAGGAGATCGGCCCATGCCGCTTGACGTAACTGTAACGAATGGGGAACCCGTAACGCGCCAGGTAATCTTCCAGGTTGGAGGCGACCACGGGTTGGAGCAAAGACCCGCCCGCGTGGACGACGCGTATCGCGCGAAAGATCTCCTCGCGCGGCGACCCCTTGAGCAGATACCCTCGGGCACCCGCCTGTACGGCGCCCACAATGCGGTCGTCGGTGTCAAAGGCGGTAAAGACAATGGTGCGCACGTCGTGGTTTTCCTGACGCAGTCGCTGAAGCGCCTCAACACCATCCATTTCGGGCATCTCCAGATCCAGCAACAACACGTCAGGCTGGAGTGCCGCCAAACGAGCAGCAAACCGTATATTTGACCAATCTCAAGCGAGCAGCGCACGGACTCCCACCCCTGCGCTGGAACAGGCAACTGACCGAATCGGCACGTTGGTTCTCATGGGACTCGGTGGAAAATCGCCCGGGGGGCTACTGTGGCCACCAGGATACCAACGGCCAGTCGCCCTGGGACCGCGCCTGGCTGTTCGGCTACTACGGCTTTACCGGCGCCGAAAACTGTTTCTGCGGCTACGTCACGCCCGAGTACGCAGTGGAAGGTTGGTATAATGAGACGCCTCCCAACGATGGACACAGGCGCAACCTGCTCAGCCCCGATTTCTGGGAGGTAGGGTTGGGCTACTACCGCCGGGAGAGCGACGGGCGGGGTTACGTGACCCAGGATTTCGGTGTCGACTCGGCCTACCCACCGCTGGTTATCAACAACGAGGCCATTCAAACTAACAATCCGGCTGTAGATCTCTACATCTACAGCAACCGCAGCGCTGAGGTTGGGATCACCGGCCTCGGCCCGGCGACCCAAATGATGGTCTCCAACGCCCCTTGCTTCTCCAGCGCCACATGGGAAACATATAATGCTCATAAGGCCTGGACGCTGGAGGCGGGCATGGGTTGGCGCACCGTTTACGCCAAAACCCGTGATGCCAGCCAGCGCAGCACCGTCGTCAAGGACACTATCTACCTGGGGCCGTCCGTCCCCTACCAGGACCTGAGCCTGGAGCAGGCGGCCACCCGTTCCGGTCAGGCCAGTCTGTACGAACTCGACGGGGGTGGCCTGCCCTTCATACGGTCCATTCTCAACTCCACGTCTCACCCGCTTCGCTGCGTTTCATGGGCGATTACACGCGCACGGTGCCTTCAACCGCTTCAGACCCTGACCGTCGGCTATGGGGAAGGATGTGACTGGCCGCCCTGGTCGGTCCAGAGTAGCCGCTCCTAGCTGAAGGTGAGCAAGTCGCCGCCCCACATCCAGGTGTGGGTCGACTCGAGCGGGCTGCCGCTGGGAACCCACCAAGCCACGCTGACGGTGGACGCCGGGCCGGATATTCCGGACAGCCCGCAAACGATCCCCGTTACGTTTACATTCGTGGATCAGTTGGAACGAGTTGTTTTACCCCTTGTGGTCAAAGATGGCCGGTGATGAGGAGGGACACCCAGTTCTCACCGCGCTCTCCCTGGCAGCAGAAAAATGAAGGGAACTCCCAGCAGCGGGGTGATGGCGCTGACGGTGAAGGCCAGGCGCAGCCCAAACAGGTCTCCCAGCATACCCACCACCACCACCGCCCCCGAGCGGATGGTAAAGTTCAGAGCCATGTAGACGCCGTTGGCCAGCGCCCGGTTATCAGGAAAGCTCTCCTGCACCAGAGCCATGACAACCGGGGTAATAGACAGAGCGGTCAAGCCCAATATCAGCAAAACCGGGAAGCGGGCCCAGCCACTGAGATCTAGAAAGACGAACATAAAGAGGGCGGTGGTCAGCAAGGAAATCAGTAGAACCCGGCGACGACCCAGCCGGTCACTCACTGAGCCTCCCAGCAACGCGCCTGCCACCCCCGCCGCCTCCAACACGGAAAGAGAGGCTCCTGCAAACCAGAGATCAGCGCCCTCCTTGCTCAGGAAGGTGGGCAGGTAGGTGGTCAGGGCTGTGATCATGAAGGAGCGCACAATGATAATGCCGACCAATGGAACCAGCAGCGGGCCCATACTGCGCAACGCTTGCCGCCATGGGAGGCCCTGACCGGCATTGGGAGGCCGCCCGGGCACGTCCTTGAGCCGGACGTAAAGTATGACTGAGGCTAACAGACCGGCGATCATCAGCCAGGGCGTGCCCTTCAGAGTCAGCAACTGGATGGCACTGACAACCACGATGGGCCCCAGGGTCCGTCCTAACTCGCCGCCGACCATCCAAAAGCCCATGCCCCGGCCCAGGCTTTGCCCTGACAGTCTGCCAGCCATTACCGGCGCTACCGCGTGAAGACTGGCCGAACTGACGCCGACCACGGTCAGCAGCAGAGCCAGCACGGCATAGCCCGGTGCCACGCCCAGCAAGCTCATCATCACTGCGGTCACGGCTGGGGCCAGGATCACGAAGTAGCGCAGGCTAAGGCGATCCGCCAGGTGGCCGATGAACGGCTGCAGCAGCGACGGAGCCTGTATGAAAACCGTCAGCAATCCTGCTTCGGTTGTGGATAAGGACAGATTTGCGATGAAGGCCGGTAACAGGGGCGGTAAGAAAGCGGTATAGGTATCGTGCACCGCGTGCCCGGAGGCGATGGTGAGCACCCGGTCTGTTTGGAATTGTTCGGCCTCAGCAACCCCAGCCGTAGCTATCGTGTCAGCAGACATAACCTTTAACGATACAGCCCATGCTCGGCCACGTAGTGTGCCACCGCAGCCGGTACCTGGTAGCGAATGGAACGTCCTTCGCGTACCCGGCGCTGCAGGTCGCTGGACGAAATGCCCAACACCGGCATCTCTGCCCAATCCAGACGATGACTCAGGCCAGGGAGAACTGCTTCCAACTTTGCCAGATCGGGGCGATAGCCCGGTCGTGCCACCACCGCCAGTCGGCAGAGTTGGACAAGCTGGGCCGGTTGGCGCCAGGTGAGTAAATCTGCCAGAGAGTCAGCTCCCATAATGAAGAATGTCCGGTCGGCACTTGTGCCCCACTCATCACGCAACAGGCGGACCAGGTCCACTGTGTAGTGCGGGCCGGGCCGGTCAATGTCAATCCTGGTAATGACAAACGCGGGGTTATCGGCGATGGCAAGGCGTACCATCTCCAGCCGGTGGGCTACCGGCAAAACAGAGAGTTCTTGCTTGTGAGGTGGCATCCCGGCCGGCGCAAAGAGAACTCGATCAAGGCCAAGAGTCATCCGTGCTTCTTCGGCTGCCAATAGGTGTCCAAAGTGGATGGGGTCGAAGGTGCCGCCGAGGATTCCAAGGCGCAAGTCTTAAGCTCCCCTAATGAGGGCGTAGCCGCACGCCCCCTACGCCAGACCTTTCAATAATCTCACCACTATTTGGCCTGCGTCCAGGTCAACGCGATCAATGACATCGGCGATAGCTGGCAGTAAAATCTGGCCACGCGGGCCAACGACGACATAGATGTCGTTGGCAGCCGTAAAGAGGACGTCGCTGACTCGCCCCAGATCTTCCCCTTCTACAGTCACCACATCGAGACCAATCAATTCGTGCGCGTAGTATTCGTCCTCCGGCAACGGCATCGCTTCCTCAATCGGAACCTGAACCAGCAAGCCACGCAGGCGTTCGGCGGCCGTCCGGTCTTCGCAGCCCTGCAATGTTAACAAAATGCGCTCCTTGTTCCAGCGAGTGGCCTTTACCTGCCAGGCTGTAGCTTCCATGGCATCCCCCAGGTAAACTACTTCAATAGTATCGAAGCGTTCGGGGAAGTCGGTCAGTATCTCGACCGCCATTTCGCCCTGCACACCGTGAGGTCGCACGATACGGCCAATGGCTAGAAAGCGAGGCTCAGTCGGATTGCTATCCCGGCTTGAGCCTCGCTTCTCCTCTTTTACGGTCGGTCCAACAGACCGCATCTACACAATCTCCAGGGTGACGCGTTTACCTTCTTTTACAGCGGCGACGCGCAACAAGGTACGCATTGCATTCGCCACTCGCCCCTGCTTGCCGATGACCCTCCCCATATCATCTGGCGCCACGCTTAGCTCAAAGATGGTTGCACTGGCTCCCTCAATCTCTCGCACAACAACAGAGTCGGGGTCGTTGACCAGGGACTTGGCCATGTACTCGATGAGTTCCTTCATGTCGGACATCGGGCTTGCCTCCTTCCGTGAGGGGGTAGAGGGGGTGAGATCTGAGCGAGAAACAGTCGACCCAGACTAGGTTTCCTCCTCTGCCGGTTCGATGGTCTCTTCAGCATTGGCCATGTCTTCGGTGCCTTCGGCGTTCACCTCCAAGTCAGCAACAGCTACTTCTTGGGCTCCTTGCTCGGCTCCAGTAATCTCAGCTTCGCCCGCTTGTTGAGTTTCTACCTGTGTCTTGGGTGTCGATGCTTTCTCAGCAAGTTGCTGGTGGGCAGCAGCCGCCTCGCTGAGCAAAACATCCAGTGCCTCGCCACTTCTGAGCCTAGCTAAGCGATCCATCGTCCCCAGGCGATTGAGGAGCCCAGCAACAGCTTCGGTCGGCTGAGCGCCTTGCGAAAGCCAATAAAGGGCCCGGTCCTCTTTTATCTCGGCCGTTAGGGGCTCAGTCCGTGGATTGTAAAAGCCGATAGTCTCGATGAAGCGACCGTCGCGTGGTGAACGAGAATCCGCAACCACCACCCGGTAACTGGGCTGTTTTTTGGCACCTACACGTCTGAGACGAATCTTAACCATGAACTTTGTGTTTACCTCCGTATCTAATTTAACTGTTTATCGAGTTTGGATCAATGTTGTTATACTTCATTATACCACACGGCACTTACAAAAAACTTAACTGGAGCCTCTGTTGAAGGGTTGCCAGCCGTTTTTTTGAAAATTTTATCGAAACCCACCCAACATGTTCATCAAACCCCGCTGCCCCTTGCCCCCACTCAGTTGCTTCATCATGCGCTGCATCTGGCGAAATTGGGCCAGAAGTTGATTCACTTCCTGCACACTGGTGCCGCTTCCACGCGCAACGCGCCGTTTGCGACTGGCATTGAGAATCTTGGGGTTACGCCGTTCAACCGGGGTCATTGAGTTGATGATAGCCTCGACCGTTCGAAATTGCTGGTCGGTCAGATCGGGCGATAAGTCACGGCTCACGCTGGCCATCCCGGGTATCATTTCCAGGAGCTGGTTTAACGGACCCAGTTTCTTCACTTCGCCTAACTGCTCCAGGAAATCCTCCAGGTTGAACTCGCCGGCTAGCAGCCGTTCCCCGGCGCGCTGCGCCTTTTCCTGGTCAAGGGAGCTCTCAGCCCGCTCGATGAGGGTAAGGATGTCCCCCATTCCCAGGATGCGCGACGCCATTCGGTCAGGGTGAAACCTCTCCAGGTCACCAGTTTTTTCACCAGTGCCCAAGAACTTGATGGGTACACCCGTCACAGTCCGGATCGAGATAGCCGCACCGCCTCGGGCGTCGCCGTCAATCTTGGTCAGGATGAGGCCGGTTAACCCCACTCGCTGGTGAAAGCTCTCGGCCACTCGCACTGCGTCCTGACCGGTCATAGCGTCCGCGACGAGCAACACCTCTTGCGGGCCGGTTTTCGCCTTGACCTGGGCCAATTCGTCCATCAACGCCTCGTCAATGTGTAGGCGGCCTGCCGTGTCAAGGATGATGACGTCGTAGGCTCCCTGGCGTGCTTGTTTGATGGCATTGGCGCAAATCCGGGGAGGCGAAACGTCGATCCCCTCGGCATGGACTGGGATATCGAGCTGGCGTCCCAACACCTGGAGTTGCTCA
>CAYTNQ010000214.1:0-7799 GCA_964439175.1 uncultured Anaerolineales bacterium
CGAAATGGGCTTTGCCAAGGCGGCCGCCGACCGGATGATCTTCATGGACGAGGGGCTGATCGTGGAAGAGGCGACACCCGAAGGGCTGTATGAGAACCCCCAGCACGATCGGACCAAGCTTTTCTTGAGCAAGATTTTGCATTAGGCCATGCTGACATTTTGGCGTTATGTCATTCTGAGGAGCGCAGCGACGAAGAATCCCTCACACGCCTGCTGGCAAGCGGCGTCCTCAGGGATTCTTCGCTCCTATCGTCGCTCAGCCCGTCCTGGCCGACGGGCCAGGGAATGACATGTTTCGGCAAATGTCAACAGAACCTAGTAGAGAAGAAACCCGGTTTCTGGGAGAAACCGGGTTTCTTGTTCTTTCACCCTGTCCCAATCAGTTTGACCTGGTAGCCTGCCTTTTCGAGGATTTCTTTCAATTCTTCCACGTCGCCGCGACCGGCCCAACGGTTACTGCGCCGGTCCCACCAGATGCGATCTTTGAGCACCTCGCGCAATCTGTCTCGTTCACTCACCGGAAAGACCATGGTACGGTCGCGGCGATTGATAGTTACAATGATTTGCTCGCTCATAAAGGTTCCCTCGGTTGTTGGTATGTGTTGTGTACATTCAATTTCGCATACGCCCGTATGTAGTGTGTAAATGGGCCAATAGGTGTCGCCCAGCCAGGATAAAGCCATCCAAGGCGTCGGCGCCCGAAGAGGCGCCAAAACTCTCCACGACCATCGCCGCTTCCTGCACCTGAACAGGGTCACCGGCCGCCAGTGCTCCCAACAGCCCATGCCAGGGAGCGATAAACTCGCCACGCCCGGCTGCACGCAAAAATGCGGCGCTCAGCGCCGAAGTGCGCGGGGCCGCATTTTCAGCAATGGCAGGGGCGGCGGATTTGTCCCCCAACAGCCAGATGGCAGCCATCACGCCGACCAGGAAGTCATCGCCAGCGGGAGTACCGCCCGGCCCCAGGCCAGCCAGCAACCTGGCCCCTTCCATTAAGGCATCACGCTTTCCTTCACCCAGCCCGGCGACGATGAGGCGACCATAAGCCTCTTTGCCCCGCGCCAAACGAGCCATAAAAGTTGGCTTGCCTTCTGGATACTGATCGGCACCAGTAACGTGAGCCAGTCCTCCCCAGGTGGCCGACGGCGTCCACTCGTCGAAAGCGACGAAGCCAGCCGCGATGCGCTCCCCGGCCGTTCGCAGCCGGGGCCAATCCGGGCAGGGCTCCCAGGTGAGGGCACCGTCCAGCCTCACCGTCAGCCCGCCAACGGCGAGACGGGGCGCATCGGCGCGGACCGGGTCGCCAACGGCTATGCCGTTGAAACTGGTATTAACCGTAATACTGAACGGTCCATCCCCCACCGCCGGCGACAGCAACGCGATCACATTCTTTTCGTCATCCACGAGGTTGCAAGCCATCCGGTGGACGCTGAGCACCCGGCCGGCGAATCCCCGGTTCTGCAATCTCTGTTTAACGGGTCGGCTAATAGAAGCTGCCTGCAGCATCTGTGTCGCTCCGAAACTACCATTTCACTAAATGATGCCTTGTGCCTCGAATTGGCTGACCTCCCCCGGCGTGAATCCCAACTCACCCAAAATCGCCGCGTTATGCTCGCCCAGGGTAGGAGGGGGCAGACGATAACTGACGGGCGTGTCGGAGAAGTGGAGCGGGTTGCCCAGCGATTTTACCAGCCCCGCCAACGGATGTTCCAGTTCTACGATGAAGCCCCGCTTGAGAATCTGCGGGTGCGCCAGCGTCTCGGGGACGGAATTGATCGGCCCGCTGGGAATCTGAGCCTCACGGAAGGCCTCCAACCAATAATCAGCTTCTTTCTGGCCCAGAATAGCTTGCAGCATGTTGACCAATTCCTCGCGATTCGCCAGCCGGTCGGCGTTGGTGGCGAAGCGAGGATCGTTCATCGCCGCGTCGCTAATGCCCAGCGCTTCGCAGAAGCGTCCCCACAGACGTTGTGTACCCACCGCCACGATAATGTATTTGTCCCTGGCCTGGAAGACCTGGTAGGGGACGATGTTGGGATGGATGTTGCCCAGGCGTTGGGGCTCCTCGCCCGCATTGAGATAGGCGCTGGCCAGGATGCCGAGCCAGGCGCTTTGACTCTCCAGCAGGCTCAGGTCAAGCACCTGCCCCTGATCAGTCCGATGGCGGACCAACAGCGCTCCCAGAATGCCCAGTGCGGCGTAGATGCCGGTGGTCATATCGGCCAGGGGGATGGGATAGCGCATGGGCTCGCCGTCGGGTTCGCCGGTGATACTCATCAGCCCGCTTTCCCCCTGGGCAATCAGGTCGTAGCCGGGGCGCTCGGCGTAGGGGCCAGAGGTGCCGTAACCTGTGATGGAGACGTAGATCAGGCGCGGATTGATTTCTAGCAATGTCTCGGCATCGATGCCCGTCTTGCGTTGGGAGCTCTGGCGCGGCATATTGTGAATGCACACGTCAGCGCGGGCGATGAGCTGATGCATAATCTCTTGCCCCTGGTCCGACTTGAGATTGAGGGTGAGACTCTTCTTGTTACGATTCACCGCCAAAAAGTAGGTGCTCTCTCCCTCGATGAAGGGCGGTCCCCAGCCTCGGGACTGGTCACCGCTGTCAGGTGGCTCGATCTTGATAACCTCGGCGCCCATGTCGCCCAACAGCATAGTGCAATAGGGGCCGGCCAGGGCCTGGCTCAGATCAACGATCAGGATGTCGTCTAGTACGTGCATAATCCCCCTCTGCTCTGCTTATTGCCAAAACTGCGAGGCATTTTACCACGCTTTCAGGGTCGTTGCAATGCACTTGTCCAGAAATAATTTGCTACTTAATCTATCTCACCCCAGACGGCATAGCGGATCAAATTGAGCCGTTTCACCTCGCCCCGCCTTCCCATCTCAATCGCCACTACGTCAATGCGCCAGGCCACATCTTCTAGCCCAGCTTCTTGCAGGTAGGTTTGAGCCACTTCTATCAGCTTGGCCTGCTTGGAGGGCGTGATGCTTTCTTCCGGGGTGCCCAGGCGCTCGCCCCGGCGTGTGCGCACTTCTACAAAGGCCAGCGTCTTTCCCTCGCGGGCCACGATGTCAAGTTCGCCAACGGGACGGCGCCAATTACGGGCCAGGATGGTATAGCCCTGTTGCCGCAGGTAATTGGCGGCGATTTCCTCGCCGCGCTGGCCCAGTCTTTGTCTGTAATCACCTGTACCTTGTGAGGGAGCCATTATGTGCCTCCTGTCACAGGATACTTCATCCGCTTATCCTTGTCAACAAGGGTTGGCGCTGCGTATTGCGTGTTGCGTATTTGGCACCGAATAATATAGGGAAAACATAACATAACGGTTGACAACCCGGCCCGCTTGTGTTATAGTCCAAGCTATGACGATGACACAGATAGACCGCACAGAGGAACTCAATATATTGGTTCGGGCCAAGTATCCGATACTATATATCGTGTCGTGGGAAGAACGGCGTATCGAGCAGACCTTGCGCCTGGTCGCTGCCGAACGGCGCAAAAAACTTTACGGCTGGACGCTGACGGATGGCATCGTTCCCCTCGACGGCTACGACGCACCCCCGATTGACCCGGCAACCCGCAACCCGGTCCACGCCCTGGACTACATTGCCACGTCGCAAGAGGCGGCTATCTTTGTGCTGAAGGACTTCCATCCTTTCCTCGACACCCTGCGCCCTATCGCTGATCAGCCTCTGGTCGTGCGCAAGCTGCGGGACATTACCAATCATCTCAAGGAGAGTCGTAAGACGCTGGTCATCCTGTCTTCCATCTTGAACTTCCCGCCTGAGTTGGAGAAGGATATCACTGTACTCGATTATTCCCTGCCTATGGCCGAAGAGCTCTCCCAGTCTCTGGAGCGGGTCATTCGCTCGGCACGGGAGATCAGCGGCGTGCGGCTAAAGCTTGACGACGAGACCCACGAAAAGGTGCTCAACGCTGCCCGAGGGCTGACCTGTACCGAGGCAGAGAACGTCTTTGCCAAGTCTCTGGTGATGACTCGTTGCTTGGACCTGGATGTGATTGTGGCCGAGAAGAAGCAGATCATCCGCCGTTCGCAAGTTCTGGAATACTTTGAAGCAGAGGAAGATATGTCCCTCGTCGGTGGCGTGCCGTTATTGAAGGAATGGCTGGCCAAGCGATCGCTGGCTTTTAGCGAGCGTGCTCGCCGCTTTGGGCTGCCGGAGCCCAGAGGATTGCTATTATTGGGTGTGCAGGGGGCAGGTAAGAGCCTGGTGGCCAAAGCGGTCGCCAGCCAATGGCAATTGCCGCTGTTGCGACTGGACCTGGGCCGTCTGTTCAGCGAACTGGTCGGCTCGTCGGAGCACAACATGCACGCTGCCTTGCGCCTGGCCGAGTCGGTTGCGCCTTGCATCCTTTGGGTGGATGAGTTGGAGAAGGGCCTGGCCGGGGCTGCCAGTTCGCACCTGTCGGATGCCGGGACGACGGCGCGTGTCTTTGGCGGTTTTCTCACCTGGATGCAGGAGAAGACGTCCCCTGTTTTCGTGATCGCTACCAGCAACGACATCTCGATCTTGCCACCCGAGGCACTGCGCAAGGGACGCTTCGACGAGATTTTTTTTATTGACCTGCCGGCCTTTGATGAGCGGCGGGAAATTTTCGCCATCCACCTGGCCAAGCGTGGTCGCGATCCGCTCGCCTTCGATCTCAACCGCCTGGCCCAGCAGAGCGAGGGCTTCTCCGGCGCTGAGATCGAGCAGGCGGTCATCTCGGGCTTGTACGACGCCTTCGAAGCCGAGCGCGACTTGAGCGACGACGATATCTCGCGCAACCTGAGCCATACGGTACCTCTGTCGCATACATTCGAAGCGCAGATCAGCGCTCTACGCAACTGGGCGCGCTCTCACGCCCGTCCAGCTTCACCCCGGACAACGCAACCTGTGCCCCGGCCTGGTCTGCGTCAGATGGAGTTGACCTGATGTCCGTTTTGTTGCGCCTGCCCCACGGTCTGATGCGGCGCTATCTCTCCTGGTTGGAGCGACTGTTGGTGGCTGCCGGCCTGTCGGCTCTGCTTTACAGCCTGATGAGCAGCCTACCCGTCTACCCGCTTAATTGGGACCTAGTGATCCTGGCTTTGGTGTTTGTGGCTGCCCTGTGGTCGCCAGGGATCGCCTATTTCATCGCGGCGGCGGCCGCAGCTTACCCCCTGTATACTTTGTCGCTGTATGTGGCCGTCCTCTTCCTGGCGGTCGCCCTGCTGGGACAGCGCATCTTTATCCACAACCTGGGGGCGACCGTTCTGGTGTTGGCCACACCCTGGCTGGCTCGCTACCAGGTGGCCTGGGTTGTGCCGCTGCTGGGTGGCATATGGTGGGGCGCGGCCGGCGGCGCCTGGATGGGGGGAGGAGCCGCTCTGTGGGGGCAGGTGGCGGCCGGCATGGCTGGGCTGAACCCCGACTGGCTGGCTCTCATCGGCAATTCACCGACTATGGCTGGCGTGGCTCAACGCTTTGGCGAAGCCAACTCCCTGGAGACGCTGAAATTGATCCTGGAGCCCCTGGCGCCCAACGCTACCCTCTTGCTCTACCACTTGCTGCAGGTGGTTGCCTGGGCGGCTGTGGGAGGAATCGTGGGCACACTGGCCGACCGAGCGTGGATTCAGCAGCGCCGGCCCTGGGGGACGATCGTGACTGCGGCGCTGGGAGCTTTTGCGCTGCTAGGGGCACATATCGGACTGGGGTTGTGGCTGGAGCAACATACTCTGACAACTCTCGCTCCCCTGTGGCCCCTGCTCATCACCACGACGGGTGCGGTAGCCATTGTGGTTGGCACATTGGAGGGGCTGCGTGATTTCCTGGAGCATCCACTGCCGCCAGTCCGCCGCCGGACACGCCCTCAGCGCCGTCCCGGGCACGTCCGGGAGCCGGAACACACGCCACTGCCGGTACCCACCCAACTCCCCGATTGGGAGCCTGCCGACGAGGCAGAGGACTTGATTATGCTGGAATTGGATTAGAATGGCGGGACAAAGACTGCTGTGATAAGGATGGATTTACGAGCTTACTGAAAGATCGAAGCCAGAACAGAATCGAGGATCATATGGATTGATAGATATTGTGAGAGGATACCCGGAGACTCAGTAAATCTCAGTGATCTTCCGAGAAATAAAGTATGCGCCACCAGCAAGAACTCCCACCCCACTACGAACTGCGGCGCCGGGGCACCAGTCAGGGAAGGCTGACGCCCGGCATCATCGTCAGCGCGCTAACCATCAGCGGCGTGCTGGTCTTACTGACCGTCACCTTCGTCGCTGACTGGCTACGGACACCGGACCTCACCCTATCGGCTGCCCCACTGCTCATCTCCCCCAACGGCGACCAGGATCACGACGCGCTGACTGCGACCTATACTTTATCGGAAGATGCTGATGTGAGTGCGCAAGTCTTCAATGAAATGGGAGGGTTGGTACGTACCCTGGCGGTTGGGCAACCCAAGACCGCCGGCCAACACTTTCTCGTTTGGGATGGGCGCGATGATCTGGGCCAACCGGTGGCCGATGGACGTTATCGTTTGCAAATGACTGCCAAAGGGGCTATTCGATCTGCTTCTCAGGGGGTTGCCCTGCAAATAGACACCCAGCCGCCGACGTTACACCTGGTCAATCTGCCCGACGGGTTGCGTGTGCGTGAACCCGCTCTGACTGTGCAAGGGCTCACCGATCCTGATGCCACCATCTGGGTCGCTGGCAATCCGCAGCCTATTGTCGTGGATGGGCAGGGACGCTTTACTTTCCAGCGGAAGCTCAGCGAAGGGGTGAACCCCCTCGAGGTGCAGGCCGTGGACCCAGCCGGCAACAGTACCGGCCTGACACGGGAAATTGACCTGGTCACCACGCCCCCTGACGTGGTCATCGCCACCCCCCTCGAGGACGAGTGGACCAATCAACCATTGACTACCGTCACCGGCCATGTACCGCCCGGCATCACGCTCACAATCAACGATCAACCGGTCGCTCTCAACCCCGAAGGCGACTTCCAATATGAATGGTTGCTGGAGGAAGGGGATAATCTCATCCGAGTGGTAGCTACGGACGACGTGGGTAACGTCACCACACACGAGCGGCTGGTTCACCTCAAAACGAAGACCCCGATGCTGGCACTGAATGTGGAGGAAGGGGCAACCTTTGGCGACCCCCTATTGCAACTGACCGGTCGCACCGACGCCGGTGCGATAGTGACGGTGAACGGGCAGGTGGTGCCGGTCAGCGCTTTGGGTGATTTCCAGACGACGCTCAATCTGTTTCAGGGTGACAATCTCATCCAGGCAGTGGCCCGCGACCAGGCTGGCAATGTGTTCACTCTAAATCGCCACGTACGATACGCTACGTCCCCGCCGGCCCGGGGTGTGGACCGGCTGGCACGCAACCTATCCGATATACCATCGTTGGCGCTGCCGCTGCTGATCGCTTTGCCGATTATCCTCGTCCTGGCTTTTTACCATATGCGGCCGGTGTCATTGGTGCTGTCGGTGGACCGTCGTGCCTTTACTCCCGGCGTGCCCGGAGAGGGCAAATCGCTTATCCTGTCTCTTACTCTGAGCAAACCGGCCCGCACCACGCTGGAGGTGCTCGACCAATACGGTCGTCCGCTGGCGACCATCGTACATAATCGACGGCGGAGTGCTGGCGAGCATCTCTTTTTCTGGGATGGTTACGACGATTACGGCCGGCCGGTTCCTCCTGGTGAGTACGTCATCCAGGCTGTGGCCGGTACTCCGGCCGCCAACGTGACCAGCGCTGTCCACGTGACGGTCCAGGAAGATGCGCTTGTCCACG
>CAYTNQ010000215.1:0-4386 GCA_964439175.1 uncultured Anaerolineales bacterium
GAGCAAAAGCGATGTGATGAGAACCCAGGAAGTTGGCGTCCTTGCGGTCGAAGCGGACGAGCAGGGCGCGGAACTTGTCGATCCAGGCGAAACTGCGCTCACTGGTGAAGCGGTCTTTGTAGACATCGGCATTGAACAGGCGCTTGCGCCCTCGCTTTGGCTTTTCCCGGTTGCGTACGTTTTCCGCGATATTCGGGATGAGCTTGTGATTGAAGCACACGCGGCGTGCGTCACGGGTGTCAAAGGCCGTGTCGGTGTTGAAGTAGGCCCCGGCAATCGGCAGACCAAGCCGTTTCATCGCTTTGAAGGCAGCCTGTAGGTGCGGCTTGAGGTTGAAGGCATCGTTATGGTTCCCGGCGATGATCCCGGTGGACGCCAGAATGTAGCCGTTGGCATCGGTGATAGGCAGGATGTTCGATGTCTTGGCCTTCTTGCGTCCCTGGTAGGCCACCGACTCGCCACCTTTCTTGGCAATGGCATGGCTTCCATCCAGGTTCAACTGCGACAGGTCCAGATCGGGCTGGATGACCTGAATACTGTGCTGCCAGACCCTTTCCAGGCTCCCGTCGGCGCTCCACTTCTGGAAGTGGTAGTAGACCGCTTGCCAACTGATCTCCTTTTTGTCGGGTCGCTTGCATCGGGGTCGATGGGCAATTGTGCCCACTGACAGCCGGTATGCAAGCGATAGAGGATGTAGTTGAACACCTTGTAGAGTGGTATCTTGCACACGAACCCTCGTTTGGCCTTGTTCAGAGACGGCTCGCTATGTTCGGAAAACTGTTCCTCGGTTACACTAGTGGGGATAGTGCTCATGGTTGTAACTCCTGGATGAGAGTTTTTTATCAATCATGACGCACTATCACCTTTTTGGGAAAGTTTGAATCAGTTCATATACTTGGCCACTGCCCGCTGGATCGCCCTGGGGCCCATAGGTTCACGAAACTTGGTGACAAAGAGTGTTGGTTCTGGGATGTCGGGTCGGCTCTGAAGCCATGCTTTGAGTGCCCGGCAAGCTTTGTAGTTGAGCGGCAGGGTGCGCTGCTTTCTTCCCTTACCCCGGATGAAGATGCTGCCAGTGTCTGAAGGATCCCGATTGATGCGGACCGGCAGCTCAATATCACGGATGGAGGGGAGGCGGCATAAACCTGGGATAATTCGGGGCGTGCCAGAAGAAGGCCCTCTGACCGGCAAAAAGCGAAGATATGCTCCCTCAATATCGACCTTGAACAGTCAGCAAGCCGTGCCCGGCCTCCGATTCTGAAGACCAATTAGAGATGCTGTAAATCAAAAGCGTCCCGGTTGCCATCCGGGATGCTACTTTTTAGTAGGTATCTCCTTGAGCGACGACGGTAATGCCGCAGGATATGAGGGATTATTCAGAAAAGCTGGTAGCAAAGGGGAAAATGGCTTCATCGAGGCAGATTGGTGCCCAGAACAACCCCGGGGCAGACTGTACCCTCCCACCTCTCGGCGGGCCACCTATGGAGTTCCTCGTTTTCCTGCGCTCAATCGCCGGATCCAACCATCGCCCATTTCCCCATACTCCACTACAATGATAGCTGGATCAGGAGGGTGAACTATGGCCGTTACCGGGAAAACGTTCCGAGTCTTCGTCAGTTCCACCTTCGATGACATGTGCGCCGAGCGAAACGCCCTGCAGCGTGAAGTGTGGCCCGAGCTGCGAGCTCTTTGTGAGAGGCGTGGTGCGCGCTTCCAGGCCATCGACCTGCGCTGGGGCATCAGTGATGAAGCCACTCGCGGCCAGCGTACGGTTGACATCTGCCTGAGTGAGGTGCGGCGCTGCCTGCAGGTCACCGAGCGGCCCAACATGGTCGTGCTGCTGGGGCAACGCTACGGCTGGCGGCCACTGCCCTATGAAATCCAGCAGGATCACTTCGAGACGGTGCATGCGATGGCATCATTTGATATCCGAAAGATGCTGAATACCTGGTATGGGCCGGATGAAGATGTTCACCCAGACGAGAAACCTCGCATGGATGAGAACGCCATCCCGCCCGTGTACGTCTTGCAGCCTGTCACCGATGAGACCGAAACTGCCTGGAAAGACGCCCAACCTACCCTGCGGGTATTCCTCGATGAGGCATTGGCGGCGCTCTCACTCGACGAGGTCACGCTGCGCTACTACACCGCCTCCGTGTCCGAGCAGGAGATCCAGGCCGGGGTATTTGAGGATGAAATCGAGCCGCAAGACAGCGCTTTCTGTTTCTTCCGCGAACTGGCGGATATTCCAGAAGAGCATCAATGCTGCTATCTGGCACCCGAAGACGATATGGATCGCCTGGCAGAAATCAAGCAGCATCTGCGTGACGTTCTACCTAAAAAGAACGTGTGTGAATATGCGCCTGCCTTCGATGAACTGGACAACGAAGCCCTGACCCCTTACCTGAAGCAGTTCTGCGATGACGTGCAGGGGAAACTCGCGGCGGCTATTGAAGCCGAGCTGAAGAAGGAGGAAAGCTACATCGACCGGATGGACGCGGAGGTTGAACGTCACCGGGCTTTTGCCGAAGAGCACACCTGGCATTTTGTCGGGCGAGTAAAGGTGCTGGAGCGGATTGCTCGCTATCTAGAGCAGCCTGCCGGACAGCCGCTGGTGGTACATGGTGAATCGGGAGTGGGCAAAACGGCAGTGATGGGCCGGGCAATCCAGCAAGCGCAGGTTGATCACCCTGAGGCCGAAATCGTCTATCGCTTCATCGGAGCGACGCCAGAGGCTTCGAACCAGTTTGCCCTGCTCGACAGCCTGTGCCGGCAGATCGCGCGGCGCTACCGGGCCGACTATCGGCCATCGAACAACTTCAGCGAGGTGGCTGCCCAGTTCGGAGAACTGATTACCCAAGCCAGCGTAGAACAGCCCCTGATCATCCTGCTTGATGCGCTCGACCAACTGGCCGATCTCAGGGAAAATAAGAGTCTCACCTGGTTGCCAATCGAGTTGCCGGAACATGCCCACCTGGTCGTGTCCACCCTCCCCGATGACATCCTGGAGGCCCTGAGCGAGACACTTGATCCCAACAGACTAATTGAGGTTGAGCCAATGCCGCTCGATCAGGGGCACGAACTGCTGCATGACTGGCTGGCCGATGTCAGCCGCACCCTGACCGGGGATCAGGAAAAGGAAGTGCTCGGCAAGTTCGACACCAACGGCAAGCCGCTCTATCTCCGCCTGGCGTTTGAAGAAGCACGGCTGTGGAAGTCATACGACGAGGATTTCACCCTCAGCCCGGATATCCCCGGCATCATCCGCGACAACCTCTTTGTCCGTCTGTCCGAGGAGGCCAATCATGGCCCGCGGCTGGTCGCCAAAGCGCTGGGTTATCTGGCTGCCGCCAAGAACGGCCTGACCGAAGACGAACTGCTCGATCTGCTGGCACGTGATGATGAATACTGGGAGAACTTCACCGCTGATGCTCACTGGGAGACGGTCGCGCGCCGCGTGCCGGTGGTGCTGTGGTCACGGCTGCACTTTGATCTGTTGCCCTACCTTACCGAAAGATCGGCTGATGAGACAACATTGCTGGTCTTCTATCACCGCCAGTTGTGGGAGGCAGTCAAAGCTAGCTTTCTGGTTGGAGACAATAAACCGCTTCTTCACGGCACGCTGGCAGACTATTTTGGTAGCCAGGAACTTTACGAAGGAAAAGAAAGGCGCCCCAAACTCCGCAAGCTCTCTGAACTGCCTCATCATTATGTTGGAGCAGAGCGCATTGACGAACTCATCACTTTGCTGACCGGTTCGTCGGACTGGATGGAGGTTAAGTTTATCGCTACCGCAGGCGATGCGTCCTATATAGCCGACCTCGAATTGGCCATGCAGCAGAAGCCAGACTTGCTTGCGCTGACCCAACTCCACACTGCACGGCAGGTGGTTCACGCGCGCGTGAGCGTGCATACGGATACCGACCTCGAGACGCTTGTCTTGCTGGGGCACAAGGCCGAGGCACTGGCCCACGCACGCCTGCGCGATGGAACGCAGGAGCGATACAGCGGGCTGATGACCGTATACTACGTGTGCGAAGAGAATGATCGACCTGATCTGGCACTGTTGGAAGAGGTGCTGGCAGTCGCGCAGGGCATTGAGTCTGCTGAGAGACGGGCGTGGAAGATGGGAAGTGTGGTGGGAGCCATGGCCGGTGTGGGCAAGATCGACGAGGCACTGGCGGTCGCGCGAAGCATCGAGGATGCTGAGGGCAAGGCGCGGGCGCTGGAAAATGTGGCGGAGGAGCTCTTGCAAGCGGGTGAGATTAACGAGGCGCTGGCGGTCGTGCGGGGCATCGAGGATGTTGGGAGACAAGCGGGAACACTGGGTGCTGTGGCCTCGGCGCTGGCCCAGGCGGGCGACCCTCATGCAGAGCAGGTCTTCGA
>CAYTNQ010000215.1:4486-7736 GCA_964439175.1 uncultured Anaerolineales bacterium
CTGTGGCCTCGGCGCTGGCCCAGGCGGGCGACCCTCATGCAGAGCAGGTCTTCGACGAGGCGCTGGCGGCCGCGCGGGGCATCGAAGATGTTGAGGGACGGGCGGGTGCGCTACGGGACGTGGCAGCGGCGCTCTCGCAGGCGGGTGATCCTCGTGCAGAGCAGGTCTTTGAAGAGGCATTGGCCACCGCGAAGGGTGTCTGGGGTGACCTTAATGCGATACGGGCGTCCGCTCTAAGTTCTGTTGCTGCAGCGATGGCCCAGGCAGGTGATCCTCATGCAGAGGAGGCCTTCGAGGAAATGCTCGCAGACGCGCGGGCCATCGAGCATGCTGGGAGACGAGCGCGGGCGCTGATTGATGTGGCGGCGGCGATGGCCCGGGCAAGGAAGTTCGAGAGGGCGCTAGCAATTGCACTGGACATTGGGGATGGTTGGAACGGTATGGATGCGCTGAGGGACGTGGCAGCGGCACTGGCCTGGGCAAGGAAGTTCGGGAAGGCGCTGGAGGTAACCCGGAGGATCGAGGATGATCCCCTTGGGAGACGAGCGCGGGCGCTGATTGATGTGGCGGCGGCGATGGCCTGGGCGGGCGACGCTCGCACAGAGACGGTCTTCGAGGAGGCGCTGGCGGCCGCGCGGAGCCTAGAGCATGCTGAGCCCCGTGTGGACGCACTGAGAGAGATGGCGATCGAGATGGCTCGGGCAGGTGACCCTCGTGCAGAGCAGGTCTTCAAGGAGATGCTGGCCGCAACACGTGGCATCGAGGATGTCTTTTGGCGAGAAGAGGTGCTGCTTGCTGTGGTAGAAGCGCTTTCGCAGGCGAGGGAGATCCAGCAGGCACTGGCCGCAACACGCGGTATTGAGGATGCTGGGAGACGGGCGAGTGCACTGAGGGCCGTGGCGGTGGCAATGGCCCGGGCGGGCGAGTTTGACGAGGCACTGGCAGTCGCGCGGGGCATCGAGAAAGCTTGGACCCGGGCATGGACGCTAAGCGATGTGGCAACGGCAATGGCCCGGGCGGGGGGGACTGATGAGGCGCTGGCAGTCGCGCAGGACATCGAGGTTGATTGGATGCGAGCGGATGCGCTGAGTGATATTGCGACGACAATGGTCCAGATGGGTAGTTCTCGCGCGGGGGCGGTCTTCGAGGGGATGCTGGTGGTCGCGCGGGGCATCAAGGATGCTAGTCGCCGGGCATCTGCGCTAAGAGCTGCGGCAACGGCGCTGGCCCAGGCGGGTGACCTTCGTGCAGGGCAAGTCTTCAAGGAGGCGCTGGCGGCCGCGCGGGGCATCGAGGATGCTGGGAGCCGGGCGGGTGCGCTGCGGGACGTGGCAGCGGTGATGGCCCGGGCGGGGGAGTTTGACGAGGCGCTGGCAGTCGCACGGGGCATCGAGAGAGTTGGGAACCGGGCATATGCTCTGCGGGATGCGGCGACGGCAATGGCCCAGGCGGGCAAGTTTGACGAGGCGCTGGCGGCCGCGCGGGGCATCGGGGATATTGAGGAACGGGCATATGCTCTGCGGGATGTGGTGGCGGCGCTGGCTCAGGCGGGTGAGTTTGAAGAGTTGCTGGCAGCCGCGCGGGGCATCGAGGATGTTGAGGGACAGGCATATGCGCTGAGTGCTGTGGCAGCGGCGCTGGCCCAGGCGGGCGACTCTCGTGCAGAGCAGGTCTTCGAGGAAGCGCTGGCGGCCGCGCGGGGTATCGAGGTTTGCATTTTGTGGGACCGGGCACGTGCTCTGGAGGCTGTGGCGGCGGCGCTGGCCCAAGCGGGCGACTCTCGTGCGGGGCAAGTTTTCGAGGAGGCGCTGGTGGCCGCGCGGGGTATTGAGGATGTCTATTGGCGAGAGAAGAGGCTGATTGCTGTGGTGGAAGCGCTTTTGCAGACAGGGGAGATCCAGCAGGCACTGGCGGTCGCACAGGTCATCGAGGATGCTGTGACACGGGCGTGGGTACTGGGGACCGTGGCGGAGGCGATGGTCCAGGCAGGGGAGATCGACGAGGCGCTGGCAGTCGTGCGGGGTATCGAGGCTGGCAGTCGGGCAGATGCACTGAGTGATTTAGCGGGCGAGCTGGCCCAGGCGGGGTGGTTAGGCGAGGCCATTGATGCGATCGGCCCGCGGGAACTGTCTAGTTTCTTGCAATTCCTGGCACATTGGTCCGAGCCCTTTGAGAAAGCCAAATCGGGGCTACTTGTGGAGGTGTTGCGAGAGGCTACACGGATCATCAGTTGGGCACAGCCCGGTTGGTGGTCCATTTATGAGATACTAGCGCAAGGCTGAGCAGGTCTCGGTCAGCACGTTCACGACACCATCCGCGCGCTCGACACGCCACTCAACGATGAACATCAACCCGCCGTGCGGGGTGCGGCGGCAGTGGTCGTAGGCAGCCGGGCGGATGACGGTATCGATCATTCCTGTACCAATAACCACTCTGCTCCAAGAAGTCGACAGTATCCTGTGCGACCCTGCCAGATGAGACACCTGGCCAATTGCCTCCTCCCCGCCCCATAATAGGCTCAGTGTGAAGCTATATCCTATGGAGAGGAGGGACAGGCCATGCAAAGCGTGATCTACACGCGGGTATCGCGGGAGGAGCAGGTCGAGGGCTGGAGCCTGGACGCCCAGCGCGAGCAGTGCCTCAATCTGGCCCAGACGCGCGGCTGGGAGGTGAGCCAGGTCTACGAGGAACCCGGCCGCTCGGCCAAGACCGACGCCCGCCCCGCCTTCCAGCGCATGATGAAACACGCCGAGGCGGGTTGGTTCGAGCTGATCATCGTCCACAAGCTCGACCGCTTCAGCCGCAACCTGACCGACGTGGTCAAGAACGTCGCCCGGCTCAAGGAGGCCGAGGTGGGGCTGGTGTCGGTCTCCGAGCCCTGGCTGGACACGACCACCCCCCAGGGTGAGGTGATGCTGTACCTGTTCGCCGTGCTGGCCCAGTGGGACAACCAGAACCGCGCCCGCGAGACGGCCAAGGGCAAGGAGGCGCGCGCCAAAGCCGGCTACTGGAACGGCGGGCTGGTCTTCGGCTACACCACCCCCCGGTGGCTCAAGCGCGACCTGCTCGAGCTGGACGAGCAGCACCGGGCCGGGCAGCTCGGCCAGGAGGCCTACGAGGAGGCAGTCGACGAGGTCGAGCGCTGGCTGGAGCGTTGGAGCGAGTACGAGGAGGGCGACGCCATCCCCCACCCCAGGAACGCCAACGGCGCGCTGCTGGCCTTCACCTACTACGCCACCGGCACCGCCTC
>CAYTNQ010000216.1:0-7656 GCA_964439175.1 uncultured Anaerolineales bacterium
GGTGTGGTCCCCGAGGAGAAGCTGAAAGAGCTGGAGATCATCCCCTAGCTCGCCGGTCGTCGGATCAGATCGTAAATAGAGACCGGGGTCCTCAAAGGACCCCGGTCTCTATTTAACAATCTGTATTTAGAAAGCCACCACGTAAGGATGCATCAGAACCACCATATCGCCATCGTGGATGGGGGCCTCCATGTTGCCGACCAGGTAGGAGAAACGGCCATTGACTACCACTCGTGCCCAGGGTCGAACCTTTCCTTCCTCGAGAATGAGATCCCGTAAGTCGTATTGGGCGAAGAGGTCGGTCAATAGAGCTCCCAAGGTGTGGCCAGCGAAGACGAATTCCATGCGGTCGCGGCCCATACGCTCCCGCACGTTGCCGGTGAACTTGAGGGTCACGTGGGTCAGGCCTTCCGCGTCGACTGTGGTCGGCTCGGAAGGTGATGAAGTCGCTGGCTCATCGGACGACTGCGTAGCTCCCGGGGCACCACCTCCCACAGGCGGGAAGATCCATACCTGGTCGTTGGCTTGCACTGGAGTGTCCAGACCATCTAGAAACCGGATGTCTCGCCCGTTCACCATAATATGCATGTGGCTTTGCAACTCTCCATCGCTATTGAAAATCTCAGGTTCCAGGTCGGGATGAATATCCACCAGCCGCGCTAACACGGTTCTCACGATGTTACCTTCGCCGTCTGGTACTTCTACCTCGGCTTTGCCTGCAGTCTGGCGCAAAGCCGCAAACAGACGAACCTGCATGGTCCCTGTCCCTCCTTTTCCCCTTGCTAATAGGTGGCAACCTGCATTATACCAGGTATAAAGAGTCATGCCAAGCCGGAAGAAAGGGAGGATGTGTTAATCCTGGGGGGACAAAACCTAACCCCCCGGCCCGCTTCCCTGCAAGGGAAGGAGGAGGCTGGCTCCCCTCCCCGCAACGGGGAGGGGTTGGGGGAGGGGTTTGCCTAAAACTGAAGTGCATCCCAGAGGGGACACTTGCTATCGCCGCAGCACGCGACGCACGCCTTGCACTGCCAGCCCGGCCACCAACAGCGCAGCCAGGGCGGCTGTTATGGTGATCGAGGTCCCGGGCAGTGTGCCGGTTACAGGTAGCAACGCTTCACCACCACCGACCTGGAAACCTACCCACCAGTATTGAATCAGGCCACCACTTTGGTTGCGCTGCTCGGCGCGGACAGCATAATTCCCGTCCGCTGTGTTTTCGGGGACGGCGATGGTGGTCGAAAAGGTACCGTCTCCGGCAGGGGTAACCTCAACGTCGGCAATAGCACCTTCCCCCGTGTCGCCGTTGGTCACGATCATCACCTTCACCGGCATCTCGGGCTTCGCCCCTTCACCGGTGACGGCGATGTCAGTGCCTGGCTCCCCATTGATTGGGCTGATAGTAATACGGAGAGTTGTCTCCGTTTCGCCGCCAGCGATGGCGGTGGATGCGGGAAGCAACAGCATTGCGGACAAGGTTATGGCAATTACGACTCGAAGGGACATAGCTAACACCTCCTGTGAGGGAGCTTACCTCATTATGGAATCTGATTATGTTCACATATATTATACTCTGAATTAAATCATATGTCAAGTTAAAGCTGTTATGTTTAGAGACAGCCTGAAAAAGTAAGGATCGCCCTATTTTTGAGCCTTGGGAAAATAGACGTTGAAAAGTCCGCTCCGGGAAGCGGATCCTTAGAGGATATCTGGAAAGCTGGGGGTTTTCTTAGGGTTGCGAGCGGGTGCCAGGGTAATTAGTGGATGAGGGGTTACCGGATAGCGAATACCTGGATCGCGTCTCCAGTCAGTGTCAGGCGCTGTGGGGGAGTTGATCCGTCCGCGATAGCGCGCCAGATGCCGCCCGGCACTTGCCCCTCTCCAGGTGCGGGCGCCCCATGAAGCGTGTGACGGACGAAGATAATGAAATTGCCGTCGGGCGTCCAGTGGGGGTCGCTTTCCATATAGTTGTCGCCACCAGTGAGAGAACGAGTCTTACTGGTTTCGACATCGACAATTTCAAGCGTTACATCGTCGCCACGTTGTGCAATGTAAGCAATCTGGTTGTCCTGAGGGGACCAAACTGCCTGATTTACCGGGAAATTGGTCAATAGCCTCTGTTCGCTGCCACCGACTTTGGCCAGCCAAAGCCGGTTAGACTCATCCTGATAGGTCAGGTTGCGTCCATTGGGGGACCAGGCGTGGTTGGTTGGGGCGGACCCGGTTCCCATCTGGACAGGACTCCCTCCTGCTACATAGAAAGCAAAGGCCGGCTCCCCGAAATCTATGAGAAAGCGAGTGCTATCGGGAGACCAGACGACAATATCAGGGCACAAGCGCCGTTCGCCGGGCTGGGGAGCCGTGCTACCCAAGGTACGCCAGCCGGTGCCATCGGATTGGATCAGAATAACGTTAAAAACATTGGGGTCCGTCGTGGTTTCCAGGAAAGCAATATATTTGCCGTCAGGTGACCAGGTGGGGAATAGGTAACGTCGGCCACCGGCTGCCAATGACTGGGGCGGCTGAGAGGCATCGAGCCATTGAGCGTACACGTCATCATTTAGCGTGTAGACTACGCCGCTGCTGTCGGGGAACCAGGAGACGGAGCCAACCATCCCCTCATTCAATTTAGCAGGAGCCCCGCCGCCGGTAGGCACTACCCATAAACCGTCGTCGACTTGTTGGTAAGCTATCCAATGGCCGTCAGGCGAGACATAGTAGGGGGCGCATTCGGTAGGCTGCAGGTCACGGGCAATTAGGGTGACGTCAGTGCCGTCGGTCCGCATAATGTTAAGGCTTTTGCCATCCAAATAGGCTATACGCACTGCCGAAGGCGACGGTGTGGCTTCATAATCCGGGACTTGTGGCGGCTGGCAGCCGATTATCAACAATGAGGCTGCCAGGTTCAGCAAGATGGCCCAAATCAAAAAACGCCTTGAGTTGCCTGAGAAAGCCCAAAAACCCCGTCTGTCGGCTTTTGTCGTTTTTTGATGGCCAACGCGGCGGGGTGTCAAGGTGCGACAGAGCTTGACGAGCGGGACATAGACCAACTCGTAGGCGTCCCTTTGATCTGTTGTAGAAGCTGACAACTTATCTTACCGTGTGATCTGTTTCTTCTTCGTCCAGCGAGAGTTTCCCGATTGTACGTACGACGCCGCGCTGCCATTGAGCATACGCTACCGCGATCAGCATCAATATCAGCACTGATACCAGCAGGAACTCCATGACTGTCTTCTCTGCTCCTTTAAAATAGCGATTAGGTTATCTGCGAAACGACCACGTTCAAGTATAACCTAACGCTGTGTTGCTTGCATCAGTTAAGCCGCCTATTCTTTATCCAATATGGCCTACGCGATTACGCGTAGATTCGTCATAATATATGACTTTATAATCATTATCTGTTGGCTTCATAAGCGCCAAGCTTTGAGGCATGCGGACTACGGGGAAGCACTACTTGGACTGTTGTGCCTTGCCCAACTTGAGAGGTGATAAACATTTCTCCCCCGAAGAGCTGCGCTCGCTCCTTTAGTCCCATCAATCCAAGGCTGCCTATGTTGACTAACTCGGCGGTTTCGTCGGGCAGGGTAAAACCAATCCCATTGTCCTGGATCGTGATGATGACTTGCCTGGGCAGGAATTGGGCATGCACTTGCACGTGGGATGCCTGGGCGTGTTTACGCACGTTGGTAAGAGCCTCTTGGACAATGCGGTAGATGGTCACTTCCATATCCGGGGGCAGCCCTTCAGCCGTGCCTTCCGCATGGAGCGATACCTCTATTGTGTCTTCCTGGGTGAGTTCATTCACCAGATATTGCAAGGCAGGCACCAGACCCAAATCTTCCAGGACAGTCGGACGCAAGTCGCGGCTGAACTGGCGAACGCTGCCAATCGTGTGGGTAACCATCTTGCGCAGTTCGCGCAGTTGCTCCCTGGCCTCTTCAGGATCCTCGGTGACTGTTTCACGCGCCAATTCCACTCGCTGGCCGATGGCGATCAGGGATTGGACAGTGTCGTCGTGCAGGTCACGGGCAATGCGTTTGCGTTCCTCTTCTTGAGTGCGGGTGATCGCGGCCACGTATTGCCGCAGGCCAGCTTGATAGCGCGCAATCTGTTCGACCATTTCGTTGAAAGCGCTGCCCAGTTCGCGTAGTTCGCGGATGGCGCTGGGCTTCACCTGCGCTGCCGCGTAATCGCCGGCAGCAACCAGCCGGGAGCGGGCCGCCAGTTCGGCAATGGGGCGGATGACGCGTTGGACTCCCCACGAGACGATGGCCGTCACCAGCCCCACCCCAATGAGCAGGGCTAACATAATCGGTTGCAGGGAAATACGGGCGGGGGCTACCACGTCAGCCCACGGTTCCTGGATCACCAGTCCCCAACCCGTCACCTCAACGATGGCGTAGCCGACCACCTGGCGCACTTTGCCTGGTTCCTGGATGATGAGTGCCCCCTCGTGTTCGCCCCGCATGAGATTGAAGACTGAGGTGCGTTGGCTGAAGTCAGCACTGATGAGTGAGTAATCGGGGTGATAGATGACGTGGCCGTTGCGATCAATGAGGTAGGCTTCGCCCACATCGCTGACTTGCAGCTTTTGGATTTCTTCGCCAATGCGTTGAAAGCGTACATAAAAGCGGCCGGCCAGTACTCCCTGAAAAGTGCCTTCCTGCGAAATGATCGGCACAGCCACGACGATGATATCTTCGCCGGATCCCGACTCCTGAATGATGTCGGAGAAGGTGAATGACCGCAGGGCTCGGGTGTTTTGGAAATAGGGGCGGCTTGAAAAGTCCTGGCCTAGCAGGTCAGGGCGATAATCTTCCGTGACAGTCACGATGCCGTCGGCATTGAGTACAATAACGCCTCCGTCAAAGTCTATGAGCAGGTCCCGGGCTTGAGTGAGGGCGTTTTTTTGCTGTGCTGGGTCGCCGCTGCGTACGATGTCAAGGTTTGAGATCGTGGTCAGCACCCGCACGAAGCCGGTCATATTCTCCGACAATCGGTCGGCTGACACGCGAGCCAGTTCCTGGTCTCGGCTAAGAGCTAACTTTTCGGCGACCTGCTGGTAAGCATAAAATATAGAGCCTGCGGCCAGGGCCAGCATCATGGCCAGCGGCAGGATGGTGAAGAGCAGGGCCTGCACGCGCAGACTGGCCCAGCGCTCATATAAGTTAGCCCAAAAGCCGGGTGATGCGTTGGACATTTAACACCTTCAATATCTTGCTCTAGTCATTATGATGTTACCTTTGTAGCTGACCAGCGCCGGCCGAGCGCTGGGGCACCTGTTCTTGCGCCGCGTGGAGCGCATCGGCCGGGTCGGCGCCGTAAAATGCAGCTTTGATAGCGTCGGCAAAGGCGCGTTCTACTTCGGGAAAAGCATCCAGGTGATAAGGTCGCGCCGCGTCAAGTTGGGTCAAAAATGGCTTGAGCAGTGGGTTGCCAGCAAAATGTGGCGTCGTTTGCAGCCATGCTCGTGCCGGATAACGTCCCAGGCGGCGGGCCATCGGTAGCGCATAGCGGTCGCTGGTCGCCCATTTCATAAACTCAAAGGCGACTTGGCGGTTCCGGGCGCCTCGGGGCACAAAGAACCCGGTGCTGCCCAGCGCCGAGGCTGCCCCAGCGCCAGCCGGGGTTTCCGGTAACTCGGTCACTCCCAGGGGAAAGTCGGGAGACTGACTTTGAATATAGTGAATATCCCAAGGGGTGCCGAAAAACATGGCGATCTGACCGTTCAAAAAGAGCTTGCGCGGATCTTCATAATCACGCGGACGCGAAGTCGGCAACGGGCCGTAGCCATTACGAGCCATAGAAGTAAGAAAACGGAGTGCTTCGATGTTGTTGGGGGCGTCCAGAATAAAACGATAGCCAATGAAGGCATCTCCAGTCATCAGATCGCCGCCGGCTTCGGTCAGCCAGGCAAACACATACCACGGTTCGACGGTGAATCCCAATCCATACCGAGACCCATCGGCCCGGGTAAGGGTGGCAGCGTCTTCAGCAAATTGTCGCCATGTATAGCCAGCGTCGGGATAAGGCAAGCCGGCTTCTTCAAAATAAGCCTTGTTGTAGATCAACACCAAGGTATAGATGTCGAGGGGGACGCCATATTTCACTCCATCCCACGTCACTTCGCCCATAGCCTGCGGCATAAACTGAGCTTGGGCACCCCATTCAGCCCACAGGTCGTCGAGGGGTTCAGCGAATCCCTGGGCTGCCATGGCGAAGACATGTCCTTGCACCAGGTCTGGAGGGTCACCCACCTGGAGGGCGGCACGCACCTTGCCCGGCATCGTCTCGCGCACAAAAGCGTGGATTTTTACGTTGACGTTGGGATAGGCACGTTCGAAGTCTTCAGCCATTTCGCGAAATAGGGGATCAGTCGCCACGAAGTCCAGGTCCAGCCACACATTCAATGTGACGGGTTCAGACGAGATACGTGGGTTGGGTGGAGGGACATCGCCTGGGGCCTCATCGGCCGGAGCAACCGGGTTTTGGGCGCACCCTCCCAACACGAGGGTGAGGATTAAGAGGAGTGCGCCCGTACGTCTCCAGAGCGACGAGCGATACAGGTGCACCATTATTCTCCTTCTCCGGCCGGGATCCAACCTCGCCGGACAGCATACATCACAGCTTCCGTGCGGGAGCCGACATCTAGCTTGGAGAAAATATTCGAAAGGTGAGCCTGTACCGTGCGATCACTGATATAAAGCTGTTGGCCAATCTCCTTGTTGGTCAGTCCTTTGCCTACCAATCTCAGAATCTCCAGCTCTCGCTCGGTGAGACCCTCGTATTCGTCTTTGACGTCAGCCAAGGTGTCAGGCAATGGTCGACCGCTGGCGAACTGGGCGACGACCTTGCCAGCCACTGTTGGGTCCAGCGCTGACTGTCCCGCCACCACAGTCCGGATGGCTTTGACCAGTTCTTCCGTCTCGGCCGTCTTCAGCAGGTAACCGTTTGCACCCGCCTGGAGCAATGCGAAGACGTACTCATCGTCGTCGTGGGCCGTGAGCACCAGAACAGCCACACCAGGAGCTTCTGCTTTGATGCGGCGGGTCGCTTCTACTCCTGTCATCTTGGGCATACGTACGTCCATGACTACCAGGTCAGGCTTGAGCTCTTTGGCCAGCCGCACTGCCTCTTCGCCGTCGGCGGCCTCCCCAACCACACGCAGGTCAGGCTGACGTTCCAAGAGCTGCCGAGTGCCAGCACGGACGACGGCATGGTCGTCAGCCAGGATGAGGTTAATTGTATTCATGCATTTGCTCCTTGGGCGTCGTCAAAAGACGCACTCAGGTTATTTCTATCATCTCTCTTCAGTACCCTGTTAATCACGATTGGGTAGAGCAAGAACAGCCGCCATGGGCGTCAAATGAACCAATCAATTCCCCACCCACGGTCCCCCCTCGGGGCCGACCTCGGGGCAGGCCTGCACAGGGGAAAGGGGACCTATAGGTTAGCTTTGATAGGGTACCAGTGGGTTCAGCTCTCTATTATACCAGCGATAGCAGCGGGTGACAAAGAACTTCGTTGACACCCCCTGTCTTTAATGCTATAATCTTGGCAAGTAGACATATTGTCAAAAGAGTAAGCTTGGAAGATACCAGGGACCAATACTTTTCAAATAACCCAATACCAGGCGCGTAGCGGCAACCCTTCCCCAGA
>CAYTNQ010000217.1:0-7622 GCA_964439175.1 uncultured Anaerolineales bacterium
ATAGTTGTACAGGAGGATACCTCAATCTTATTCTTTATACTAGGTTTGGTGAGAGGTTTCAGAGCGAAAATGCCCTGTTAGCCAGGTGATTCGCAACCTTCGCAAGGGTGGCTGAGCACTTGTCCAGAAATAACTTGGTGCTTTTGGCATCAGTTTACGCCTGATTTGCCATTTAAAATGCAAAGTTATTATTGGACAAGTACTGAGTAATTACCTGTCATTCTTGCAGTTTCTTCACCAGATCCGCGTATTTCCGAGCCAGGGCTGCAGCCTGGGCTGGGGAAGTCGATTCGGCGTATATCTGGAGCAACGGCCGGTCCGGGTCAGGCAGTAAGAGCACCCATTCAGTCTCATTGAACCTGAGCTTTATGCCGTCAATTGTCTCTACCTGATTGGGCTGGCTCTGTTCATTGATGCGCCGCATTACCGTGCCTTTGGCCTCCCACGGGCACGGCACCTGTTCATAGGCCATTTGAAACGGCGGCAGGCTAGCTATTACTTGGGAGAGGGTTGTCTGTTGCGTGGCTAAGAATTCTAACAGTTTGGCTATAGCCATCAGCCCATCACTGGCGCATTGAAATTGGGGAAAGATAAAGCTGCCGCTACCGTCGGCCGCCATAGCCACCGAAGCTTCGCAGGCTGCCTTCGTAAAGGCATACGCGTCTACCTTCGTACGAATGACGTGACCACCGTGTTGAGCTGCAATTTGCTCGAAGGCGTTGGGCATCCTCACCGGCACAGCAACTGTCACCCCCGGCATGGCGCGAAAAACTAATTCAGCCATCGCTGCGGCGGCTGTGGTATTTTTCAGTCGTTCCCCCTGGTCGTCTACTAAAAAGATCTTTTCTCCCCCAACGTCTAGCCGCACGCCCAAGTTAGTATTCAGGGCCGAGACGATAAGGCTCAGGCGCTCAAGCGCCGCTTGAAACTCCTGGGGCTGGATTGCCATGCGGGTCTCATCAATGTTGGCATTGAGGGCAACCACGTTACAGTCCAGTTCGCTGAGAATGCCAGGCAGTACCGTCGATACGGGTGAGTTGGCGTAATCAACCACGATGTAGAATTGAGTACGGCGAATAGCATCGTAATTGATAGCCTGGAGAAAGCCATCCATATACCGTTTCATTACCTCGGGCGCATAGCCAATCGTGCCGATTTCGTCCAGGTACACACGCCGAAAATCTTCACGGAAGAAGATTTGCTCTACGCGACGTTTTTGATCATCGTCCAGATTGTGTCCTCTGCCGTCTATGAAGCGAATATCCACCACCCGTTGGTCGTAGGGAGAGAGACGAACGTAAACACCGGCTGTTGCCTCCGAATGGCAGGTATAGTAACGCGCCACGGGGATAGGTTGAGTGCCCAGGTCCCAAACGTTGACACCGGCCGACGGCAACCCGGAGATAATGGCCCGCTTCAACATGCGGGGACTGCGATGCGGGTCTCGATTGATGGTGACCAACGCTCCTTTGGGCAGAGTCGCGCCAAAAGCCGCCCCCAGGCGAGCCGCGAATTCGGGTGTCAGATCCACGTTCACCACGCCGGTCACCCCATATCGGCCGAAGAGCACACGCCGGGCCTGAGACCCCCAAATAATGCTGCTCTTCACGACCGCCCCTGATTCTATCTCTTTGCCCGGCCATATTTTCACATTGGGATGGATCACGGCCCCCTCACCGACGAGGGAGTTATCGCCAATGACAGAGCCTTCAAAAAGCACTGATTGAGACTTGATATTGCATTGACGGCAGACGACAGCCCCCCGCACCTCGGCCGCTTCGCCCACGTAACAGTTGCGCCAGATCACCGATCGCTCGATCTGAACTCGATTGTCAATAATGGTGTAGTCGCGCACGACCGCCGGCCCGTGGATGACGACCCCCCCTTTGATCTTGACTTCATGTCCCAGGTAGAGGGGCCCGTAGAGAGCGGCATCGGGCGCAATTTCCACTCCAGTACCAGTCCACACCCCGCCGCCAATGTGATTCCCTAAGTCAATGTGGTGTACTTTGGCTTCCAGCACGTCGGCGGTCGCCTTCATGTAAGCCTGTATGTCGCCCACATCGCACCAATAACCATCGGCCACATAACCAAAAAGCGGCGCGCCCTTGTTCAACAAGTCTGGAAAGACCTCTTGTGAAAAATCGTAGGCCGTGTTGGACTCCAGTAGATCCAGCACTTCGGGCTCCAGCACGTAAATGCCGGTGTTGACAGTATCGGATATAATCTGACCCCAGCTCGGCTTTTCCAGGAATTGTTTAATGCGTCCATCGCGGCTAGTGACAACGACACCATAGTCTAAGGGTGTGGATACAGACTTGAGAGTGAGAGTGGCCAGTGCCTGGTTCTCGCGATGAAATTCCAAAACAGCCGATAAGTTGATGTCGGTTACGGCGTCACCGCTGATGACTAAAAAGGTTTCGTCCAGGTACTGCTGCGCATTTTTTACACTGCCTGCCGTGCCTAATGGTACCTCTTCCACGGCGTAGCGAATGGTCAACCCCAGGCCGCCACCATCACCAAAGTAATCTTCGATGAGGTCTGCCAGGTATTGAACGGTGATGATAACTTCAGAGAAATTATGATGCTTGAGTAAACCCAGGATATGGGCTAACACTGGCCTATTGACGATGGGCACCATAGGTTTGGGTCGCTCGATGGTCATCGGACGGAGCCTCGAACCTGAACCTCCTGCCATCACCACTGCCTTCATAATAGATTTGCCTCGCTTGTGTGAGACGGTAAACGTAGACGATATATTATATCTGGAGAAAGTTCCCTAAACTGCCTCATCTCGAAACACCTTGTTCTTCTCACTATCTACTATATCATAAACAAGTGGTTGAGTAAACTGCTTGTTTGACCCGTTTCTGCCTTTTTGTTACAATTAACCCTGGGTACCCATTCGCGTCTACGGGTTGACGCGGGAAGGAGCAGGTGACAACACAATGCGGCGTTTGCTTTTTTCCCTCGGCGTTGCTGCTGGCGTATTTCTGATCTGGTACTATCTCAATAATCTGCGAGAGCGACGGGCAGCACTTGAACATTTGACGGAGCACATTCCGTTACCTTCTCGGCCGGCACCTGTGTTCCCTGAACCCGTGCCAGAGACTTCACCCCAAGTCGAGGCCTACTGCGTCAAATGCAAAGCACATCGCATAATGCAAAACCCATACGCTACCACTACGCAGACGGGCCGTCCGGCCGTGCGTGGTACCTGCCCCATTTGTGGCTCCAAAATGTTCAAGATGGGGCGAATGTAGCCAGATTTGTGCTTATCCAAAAGCTCTTGCCAATTGCCCTGTCCTCTGGTACAATTGTTATATCAAGTTGAGACCAGGGTCTGCATTGCTACTGGATGCTGTGATATTATAGACTGATAGGGTTGGCTGTCGGCAGATATAACGGGCCATTGAGGGAGACCTGACAGGATAAGCTTTGAAATGAGTCAAACAACGCGGGTTGTGCGAACTCGTCCTGTGGAAGCAACTGTCCTTCGGGCAGGCGTCGTGCTCGTTTTCTTTGCGGGCAGTCTGCTGGTGGCCTTGTTCCTAAGTTTGGTACTTTACCAACTTATTTTCTTAAATCGGGTTTACATTGGCGTTTCGACTATGGGCATTGAGTTGGGTGGTATGACACACGCGCAGGCAGAGGTAGCCGTCGCCAACCGGGCCGACGACTACCTGTCTTTCCCTGTCACCCTGCGCTATGGTGACAAGCTATGGACCTTGAATGCCCGCCAAGCAGGCGCGACGTTGGACGTGGCAGCAGCAGTGGACCAGGCTTTCGCCGTGGGTCGTCGCCACGACTTACTGGGTGACCTGGCACAACAATGGACAGCGTTGCGACATGGCGTGCAAATCGAGCCAGCGATTCGATATGACACCGGTCCAGCCAATATGTCCTTAGCACAAATTGCCCAGGCAATAAACCGCCCGGCTCGAGATGCCCAGTTACTTATTCACGCCGACCTCACGCTTGATGTAATGCCCGCGCAGGTGGGGCTGGCCGTTGACGTGGACGCTACCCGTGCCGTATTGCACCGTCAAGCATTGGACGGCAGCACAGCACCGGTCGACCTGGTGGTGCGCGAGACGCCTCCCGCTGTTACGGAGGTAGAAGAAGCCCGGCGACTGGCTGAAGCGCTCTTGAGTGGCCCTATCACCCTGGCTTTTTCGCCAGATGGCAGATACACCCACGTTGGAGATGAGGCCCGCGAATGGTTGCTGACCCCGGCTCAATTGGCCGACATGGTTTTAGTCACGGAGGAAGTCCGGGCCAACGGTGTGGGGCGGGTATGGCTTGTTCCTGATTTGGATAAATGGGCAGCCTACCTAAACCAGATTGCGACTCAGATTGACCGGCCTGTCCGCGATGCTCGCTTTGAAATTGACCCGGCTACTGGCCTGTTGACGGTTTTGCAGCCCAGCCAGGAGGGCTGGACTCTTGATGTGCCTCAAGCCCTGGCGATGATCGCTGCCTTGCCCACCCAACCGACCAACCATATTGAGTTGCCCGTCACGATCACGCCTCCGGCTGTACCTATGGAAGAAGCCTACAATATGGGCTTTACCGATGTAGTGGCCGAGGCCACCACTTACTTCAAGGGGTCGTCGGAGGCCCGGGTACGTAACATCCGAGCGGCTGCTGACAAATTTCATGGCATTGTAGTGCCCCCTGGAGCAGTTTTCTCTTTCAATGAGTACCTGGGGCCAGTCACTGCCGAGGCTGGTTTCGAAGACTCACTCGTCATTTGGGGTGATCGAACGGCGGTAGGCATTGGCGGTGGCGTGTGTCAGGTGTCGACCACGGCCTTTCGCGCCGCCTTCTTTGGTGGCTTCGAAATCGTCGAACGCTGGGCACACGGCTACCGAGTTAGCTGGTATGAAACAGGCAGTGGTCCAGGCCTGGATGCTACCATCTATACTCCCGACGTTGATTTTAAATTCCGCAACGATACCGACCATTACCTGTTGATTCAGACCTACACGGACCCAGTGGCTGGCACCCTGACTTTTCGTTTCTACGGGACTCCCACTGGCCGACAGGTTACCATGGAAGGGCCATTTGAGGAGAACGTGGTACAGCACGGGGCAGCCGTTTACCAGGAAGACCCGACTTTGCCCAAAGGGACGACCAAGCAAGTTGAGTGGGCAAAGGACGGGGTGGATGTGACGGTGCGCCGGACCGTGACCGAAGGTGACGTGGTCATTCATCAAGATACGTTCTTTAGCCGTTATAAACCATGGCGTGCCGTGTATCTGACCGGCACGGGGACGAGTGATGAGTAACAAATTGAGAGGGAACCAACGTGTCGGGTGAAACCGTATTAGTCGCCGACGACCGAATAGACAACGTAGATTTTCTTCGCCAATATGTGTTGGAGCCCAATGGGTACCGGGTAAAAGCGGCGACAAACGGAAACGAGGCGCTGAGGATTGCGTTGAAAGAGGACGTGGATCTGGTTATCAGCGACCTGGTGATGCCAGATCTGAATGGTTTGGAGTTGATGGGAGAATTGCGCAAGGCCGGCAAGGAGATTCCCACCATCCTGATGACATTCCACGGATCGGAAGAGACCGCCGTCAATGCCTTTCGATTGGGTGCGCGCGACTACATCATTAAACCTTTCACTGTAGAGGAGATGGTCGATGCAATTGACCGCGCTCTGTCTGAGGCTCGTCTGCGCCGGGAGCGCGACAAACTAACCCAAAATCTGCTCCAGGCCAAGCGGCAGCTTGAACAGCAAGTTAAAGAGTTACGCATCCTCTATGGTCTGGGACGCTCGGTAACATCGCTGCTCGACCTGGAATTAGTGCTCAATCGGGTGGTTGAAGCGGCCGTTTACCTCACCGGTGCTGAAGAAGGCTCGTTAATGTTGATTGACGAAGATACTGGCAATCTATATATGCGGGCCGCACGAGGAATAGGCGAAAAATACGCGCGCGGGTTTAGAGTACGTGTGGAAGATAGTATTGCCGGCCGTGTCTTACGCACAGGTGAACCCATTATATTGGGAGCCAGCCGGCAAGACGATGTCTATAAAGTCAAAACCGGCTACTTAGTAAAGGCATTATTGAACGTGCCCTTGAAGGTGGGAGATGAGGTCATCGGCGTGCTGGCAGTAAACAATCGAGCCGCCGCACGTGCCTTTAGCCCGGCGCATTTGCGCATGCTCACGGCGCTGGCTGACTACGCCAGTATTGCCATCTATAACGCCCGGCTTTACCAGGATCTGGCGGCGTCGCGAGATCAGATTGAAAAGTGGGGGCAGGACCTGGAAGTGAAGATCAGTGAGCGTACGACAGCACTCGAGGCAACTCAGGTTCAACTCCATCGTTCAGAGAAACTGGCTGCGCTGGGCCATATGGCAGCCGGCGTGGTGCAAGAGGTGAGCAATCCGATCAGTACTATTCTGGGCCATATCCGCCTTCTGGAGAAAGAGTTTGCAGGCGAGGAATCAGTGCGAACGTCTTTAGAAGCTATTGAACGTGAAGCACTGCGCTGCCAACGCACTATGCAAAGCCTGTTCGACTTCGCCAGGCGAATGCCGCCCAGGACTCAGCCGGTTGACGTGAACGAATTGCTGGAAACAGCCTGGCACAGAACTGAGAATGATCTACCTCCCTATCCAATCGAAATTGTGCGCGGGTTCGATCCCCACCTGCCATTGGTGCAGGCGGATTATGTGCAGATGGAACAAGCGCTCTATCAATTGATTCGTAACGCCTGCGAGGCAATGCGCTTCGGGGGTACGCTGCGCCTCATTACTCGCCCGGTCGGACCAGAGGTGCAGATTATCGTGGCCGATACAGGGCAGGGTTTGTCGCCAGAGCAACTACGTCACATCTTCGACCCCTTCTATTTCACCAGCCAACGAGGGGATCAAGCGGGAATGGGGCTTTCCATTGCCTATGGCGTGATTGAAAGGCACGGAGGGAGGATCGAAGTGGAGAGCCAGGAGGGAAAAGGCACCACGTTTACCGTCCGCCTACCTCTAGTGCCTGGGGGAGGCAGTGGATCTGGAATCGGGGACTCAGTGGTTAGTGAGCCGGGAGAAGCAGGGTAATTAACTCTTCCCGCGCTGCGAATCCCTAATTCTTGGTTCCCTTTATACGGAAAGAGGTATCTTCTCAATATCTTGGGGTAGGGGCAGGTCCCGCGCCTGCCCCGGCGGGCAACCGCACCGATAGGTCCCCTCTGGGGAAGGGTTTGCCCCTACTTTTTGAGAAGTACGGAAAGAGAATAGGATGGAGAGGCCGGTCATCGGTCACGAGTGGGCCGTAGACCTTTTGCTGAATGGGCTGGCGATGGGGCGAGTATCACATGCCACACTCATCGTTGGCCCTCCAAATATTGGTAAGACGACCATTGCGCGCGTCTTCGCCCAAGCGCTCAATTGCACAGCCAGCCAGCCAGTGCCTTGCGGTGAGTGTCTCTCTTGTCGTAAGGTGGTCAGCGGCAACCACCCCGATGTGCGGATTCTAGATGCGCCGGACCAGACACTCAAAATCGCTGAAGTGCGCGATTTACAGCGGGAATTAGCGCTATCGCCGCACGAGGGACGCTGGCGGGTAGCCGTGCTGAGTGACTTTGAGCGAGCCACAGTTGAAGCCGCCAAC
>CAYTNQ010000218.1:0-7531 GCA_964439175.1 uncultured Anaerolineales bacterium
GAATTACTACGTTTGCCTGGCTGTCACCCTGAGCACAGCGGTACTGATCATCGCCTTGTTCAACTACTATATCTCCGTGGCTAAGGATGAATCGTTCCGCGCGCGCTTCCTTGAGATGGCTGGGCTGAGCCTGGGCGTGGCCGGCCTGTCCTTCGTGATTGGCTACCTGATCCGCACCTTCCTGGGGATTGACGTGTAAGCCCGCAGACAAGCTGATTGACTGGGAAGAGAACGCTTTGGAGAAAGGAAATGGCGGTTAGAGATATTGTCTTGTATGCGGAGAATGAGGCTGCACTGCGCAAAAAAAGCGAGCCGATCAGGGCCATCAATCGGCGCATCAAGAACCTGGTCCAAGACTTGAAGGATACTCTGGTTCATCACTCGGAGGGGATTGGGTTGGCCGCCCCCCAGATCAACGTTCACGACCGGGTCGTCGTAGTCCGATTGGGCGGGAGGAGTGAGGCGCAGAGCCAGCCCAGTCCGCCTATTGCGCTGATCAACCCGGAAATTGTTGAAAGCGGCTATGAGCAAAAGGATTTCGACGGTTGTCTTAGCTTCCCCGGCCTCTATGCCGAAACGGTGCGCCCCCACTTGCTCCACGTAACCGGCCTGGACGAATGGGGCCAGCGCTTTGAGTGCATCTTTGGCGGCTTTGACGCCGTGGTGGTCCACCACGAGATTGACCACCTGGACGGCGTGCTCTTCATCGATCGCGTGGAACGTATTGAGGATCTCTACCAGGTGCGCTTGGATCAACATGGCCGCTTGGTGCGTGTGCCGGTGTCGGCAATGGGGGCGTAACGGGACAATGCACTTGGTAAGGAATGAGTCCCTAAGGTGCATCCCCCCCATCGGTGTGGAAAGGAGGTTCATCAAATGAAAGGAGAGTTCAAGGTTTTCATTGTCAGCGCTTCGATGGCCCTGGTGTTGGGGGCTATACTGGTCATGGGTGCAGGGAGAGCCTACAGTGATGGCGCTTCGGTTCAGTTCAAGATTTGCCCCGAGGCGGCGGCCAGGATCAGCCACCCGGACCAGACCAGCCTGATCTACATGGTTCCCGTCTATCAAGTGGCGTTGGTAGATGGCCACCCGCCCGGGCGGCTGCCGGCGCGGGAGATGTTGAGACAGCCCGGCGTCTCTTTCGTCAAGGAGGACGGGCTGCCCATCGGGCCGGCGGGGATTTCGATGATCGAAGCCAGCATCGGCGAGGACTTCCCCGGCCAGAGGTTCATGCTCTTCCCTGGTGAGAACGAGATCGTCTTGTGCTCGGGGGAAGGGTACGTGGAACGCAGGGAGATCGCGCCCGGGCGGCGTGATGCCTCGGTGCAGTTCAAGATCTGCCCCGAGGTGGCGGCCAGGATCAACGACCCGGATCAGACCAGCCTGATCTACATGGTTGAGACCTACCAGGTGGCGTTGGTAGATGGCCATCCACCTGGCCGGTTGCCGGTACGCGAGATGTTGAGACAACCCGGCGTTTCCTTTGTCAAAGAGGACGGGTTGCCCATCGGGCCGGCGGGGATTTCGATGATCGAAGCCAGCGTCGGCGAGGACTTCCCCGGCCAGAGGTTCATGCTCTTCCCCGGCGAGAACGAGATCGTCTTGTGCTCGGGGGAAGGGTACGTGGATCGCAGGGAGATCGCGCCCGGGCGGCGTGATGCTTCGGTTCAGTTCAAGATTTGCCCCGAGGCGGCAGCCAAGATCAACGACCCAGACCAGACCAGCCTGATCTACATGGTTGAGACCTACCAGGTGGCGTTGGTAGATGGCCATCCACCTGGCCGGCTACCGGTGTGGGAGATGTTGAGACAGACGGGGGTCTCCTTCGTCAAGGAAGACGGGTTGCCCATCGGGCCGGCGGGGATTTCGATGATCGAAACCAGTATTGGCGAGGACTTCCCTGGCCAGAGGTTTATGATCTTCCCCCGAGACAATGAGATCTTGGTATGTCCAACTGAGAGTATCAGGTAATTTATCCTGGCAGCCAGGTATTGCCTCAGCCACTGCACCTGGCTCCAGAGTGCCAACAGAGGTAGCCCTACATGCTAGAAAAATAGGCAATGAAAGTCAACGAGACTGGCAAAATCACCTTCCCGGCCACTGCGAAAGGCATAATGGCAGTATGGCTCTCTTTGGTATCGCTTGGGCTTACCGCCTGCGCTGGTGGGGCCAATTCTTCGCCGGCGATGGGTGACAGGCTCCTGGTCACTGCCAGCATTGCCCCCCTGGCCGATTTCGCCCGCCAGGTGGGCGGCGACCACGTCCAGGTCATCACCCTGGTGCCGCCTGGGGCCAGCCCCCACACTCTTGAGCTGACCCCCTCCCAGGTCGAGCAGGTGGCCAGGGCCCGCCTGTTGGTGCTCAACGGGGTGGGGCTGGAGTATTGGGCCGACAAGCTAGTCCAGAGCGCTGGCAACCCCAATCTGGTCGTCGTGGACACCTCGCAGGGGATTCAGATCCTGGGAGGGGATGCTGACGAGCCCGGCGGCAATCCCCACATCTGGCTCGATCCGGCCAATGCCGTCGTCCAGGTCGAGCATATTCGTGATGCACTGATCCAGGCTGACCCGGCCCACGCCGACGACTATCAAGCCAGCGCTGAAAGCTATATCGATGAGCTGCGAACGTTGGACCAGGAGATTGCCGGCGAAGTGGCGACATGGTCCGACTGGCAGTTCATCGCCTTTCACCCGGCCTGGGTCTACTTCGCCCGGCGCTATGGGTTGGAGCAGGCGGCTGTCATCCAGCGTTCGCCGGGCCGCGAGCCCTCGCCGGTCGAAGTGGCTCACATCATCGAGACGGCCAGGCGCATCGGCGCCCGGGCCATCTTCGCTGAGCCGCAGTTCTCGCCTAAGGTAGCCCAGACCATTGCCGAGGAGAGCGGGACACAAGTGCTCTTCCTGGACCCACTAGGCACCAGCCTGGACGACCCCAGCTATGTTAACGTCATGCTCTACAACGTCGCCCAGATGGCCAAAGCGTTACATTGAAAGCTGAACAAAGGAGGAGGCCATAACGACCCATGTAGCTGTTATCGGCGCTGGTCCGGCCGGCGTGGCGGCTGTGGGCGCCGCTGTGGATGCCGGCGCCCGCGTCACTCTCATCGGTGCCGAGCCACCTGGTGGACGGGCCGGCTGGCACAGCCTGCTGCCCAGTAAGGTGTTTCTCACCGCTGCCGACAGTCTGGGGCTGGCGCAGCGTTTTCAGACGCTGGGATTGGGGGAGGCCAACAAGGCACCAGAGGTTGAGGCAATGGTACAGCGCATCCACGCGCTCAGTCAATCCTGGAGCGACGACCAAATCGCCGGCTTGAGCCAACGTGGGGTACAGTTCCTCGACGGTAGGGCCAGTTTCCTGGACTCTCACCGCCTTCGAGTTATTCCCGATGAAGCCCGGCCAACCGACCTGGAAGCCGACGCGATCATCGTCGCCAGCGGCTCCGTGCCCATCTTTCCGCCTAACCTCAAGCCTGATGGCGGGCGGATCATCGCCCCGCGTTTCGTGGGCAAGTTGGAACGCCTGCCGGCGAGTCTCATCATAGTGGGGGGCGGCGTCACCGGGACCGAGTTCGTCTATGCCTTCAATCGTCTGGGCGTCGACGTCACCTGGATCGTGGACGAGTTCGGAGTGCTACCACCTTTTGATCGGGAGGTAGTGAGCGTTCTCGTGGAAGCAATAGCGTCCCGAAATGTAGTCCGGCACGAAGGTGTCGCTGCCGACTCGGCGGTGGCCAACGATGAAGAGGTCACGATCACTCTTCGCGATGGACGCTCCTGCCGCGCTGAAATGGCCTTCATCGCCATCGGCCGGCGTCCCGACATGGCCGGGTTGAACTTGAAAGCTGCTGGTCTACCTGGAGACCCACGCCGAGGCATCAAGGTGGGCGGCTATGGGCGCAGCGTGGTCCCCCACATCTATGCCGTTGGCGACGTTACTGGGCTGCCGATGACAGCCAACAAGGCGATGGCCCAAGGCTGGATCGCCGGACGACACGCTGCCGGCGCGCTGCTGGATCCCTACCGGTCTGAAACGTTGGTCGAGGCTGTCTATACCGACCCGCAGGTGGCCCAGGCCGGTCTGAGCGAAGATGAAGCGCACGGGCACGGGCACCCGGTCCGAGTGCTGCGGCTGGGCTATGAGGCCAACTTGAAGGCGGTACTCTTGAACGAAACGGAAGGCTTCGTGAAGCTCGTCGCAGATGCTAACGACGGCACCTTGCTGGGAGCCAGTGCCGTCGGAGCCCACGCTGCCGATGTGCTGGCACCGGTGGTGTTGGGCATCCGCCTGGGCGCTCGGCTAGAAGACCTAGCGGCGTTGTTTGCGGCGCATCCATGTCTCGGTGAGCTTGTCTTTGCTGCTGCACGCGTAAGACAGTACATACTGTGATTTGTGTGAGGCGCTGAGCGCCAGCACTATGATCATCGGCGGCTCCATAGTCGCACCCGACTGGTTAAAGGTGGAACGCAGTGGACTACGTGATTGAGCTGGAAGGCGTGACTGTCCGCTACCAGGAGTTGATCGCCCTGGAAGACGTCACCCTGCTGGTGGCGCCGGGTGCGTTTGTGGCCATCATCGGACCCAACGGCTCGGGCAAAACGACGTTGGTTAAGACCATCCTGGGGCTGGTGACACCGGCCGCCGGTACGGTGCGCCTCTTCGGCCAGCCACCACAGCAACTCGATGGCGGTTGGAAGCGTGTGGGCTATGTGCCTCAAGTCGCCCAGGTAGACCCGCGCTTCCCCATCCGGGTCTTGGATGTGGTGATGATGGGCCGTTACGGCCGGCTGGGGTTGATACGCCGGCCAGGACTGCGCGACCGGGAGGCGGCCTCGCGGGCGCTGGAGCAGGTGGGCATAGCCGACCTGGTGGGGCGGCCCATCGGCCGCCTGTCCGGCGGTCAACGCCAGCGGGTGTTGGTCGCCCGGGCGCTGGCCAACGAGCCCGAGTTGCTTCTGCTGGACGAACCCACCACTGGCGTGGACGTGGGCACCACCGAAGGACTGTTTGATCTGCTGGAAACGCTCCACCGCCATGGCATAACCATCCTGGTCGTCTCCCACGACGTGGGCGTGGTGGCTGAACACGTGGACCAGGTGGCCTGCCTGAACCGGCGACTGGTAGCCCACGGGCGGCCCGAGGAGGTCTTGAGCGGCGAGGTGTTGGCGTGCATGTACGGCCCGCAGGCGGCCCTGGTGGGCCATGGCGAGCTGCCTCACATCGTCGTTCAGCGCCACAGGCCTCCCAAGAGGTAATCCATGCCGGAGATCCTGACCTACACATTCATACAGCGGGCGCTGGCCGCCTCGGTGCTCATCGGCACGCTGAGCGCCGTCATCGGTGTCTACGTCGTGCTGCGTGGCCTGGCCTTCATCGGCGCCGGCATCGCCCATGCCAGCTTCGGCGGCGTGGCGTTGGGTTTTCTGCTGGGAATCAACCCCATCCTGGCAGCCGTGGTTTTCTGTCTGGTCACCGCCTGGGGCATCGCCTGGACCAGCCGGCGGGCTGAGGTGAAAGAGGACAGGGCCATCGGCATCTTCTTCGCCGCCACTATGGCCCTGGGCATTCTCTTCATCGGCTTGCTGCACGATTACAATGTGGACCTGTTCGGCTATCTCTTCGGCTCGGTGCTGGCGGTGACCCGCCAAGACCTGTGGCTCAGCCTGGGGTTGGGGGCCGGGGTGTTGTTGGCAGTCGGCCTGTTCTTCAAGGAATTGCTCTTCATCACCTTCGACCCGGAGATGGCTCAGGTCAGTGGGCTGCCGGCCGGGGCGCTCTATGTGTTGCTGCTCAGCCTGATGGCGCTGACCATCGTGCTGTCCATCAAGGTGGTGGGCATCATCCTGGTGCCAGCGCTGATCGTGATCCCGGCCGCGGCTGCTTATCAACTAACCGAAGACTTCCGCCGGATGATGCTCCTGGCTGTAGTCATCGGCAACCTATCGGGCATCGTCGGGCTCTTCCTGTCCTATGGACTGGACACAGCTTCTGGGGCGACCATGGTGCTGACGGCCACGGCACTTTTTCTTCTAAGCACCGTGGCCTCGCCCCGGCGACGAAAGATACACGTCCGGCGGGTGAAACGCAAAGTTTCTTGATTGAGAATGAGAGTTTTGTGGAGGGCAGCTTATTGTCGGTGTCGCTGTGAAAGGGATAGGTTTGACAGGGGTGAAACATGTGAGAGTAAAGAACTATCGAGAGATCAGGGCTGAACCCGTACTCAATGAACCAGGCGTGGCTGTCCGCTGGTTGGTCAGCGAACTGGAAGAAGAACCGAAGTTTGCTACGCGTCTCTATGAAATAGAGCCGGGAGGCGCTACCACTGCACACGCCCATTACTGGGAGCACGAAGTCTTTGTGTTAGACGGGAATGGGGTGGCGATTGGAGAAGAGGGCGAGATCCCACTTGGCGAGGGGGATATAGTTTACGTGCCTCCGCTCGAGCGCCACCAGTTTGTCAACAAGGGGGATGAGGCGTTCCGCTTCCTGATGACGTTCCCGATACTGCGAGGGGGATGAATGTGCTGCTTGTCAACCCGTTCACCGACTCAGCCACGGTCGCCGGCTACGAGGCCTGGTATGAGACCATAGGCCGGCGGGCCGACCGCCTGGAGAAGGGGCTCCTGAGGCATCTGTTGGCACGTTTTCCCGAGGCGTACACGATGCTGGAGGTGGGGTGCGGTACTGGCCACTTTACTTGCTGGTTCTGGGAGCAGGGGTTGCGGGCGGTGGGTCTGGACGTATCTACGGCGATGCTGATCGAAGCCGTCCGCCTGAGCAGCCCCCCATGCGTTCTGGGCGATGCGCTAACTCTGCCTTTCGCGACTGGCGCCTTCGACCTGAGCGTCTTAATCACGACGCTCGAGTTCGTAGTCGATCCGGCCCTGGCCCTGATTGAGGCCATGCGGGTGGCCCGCTACGGATTGATCCTGGGGGTGTTGAACCGCCAGAGCCTGATGGGCTGGCAACTGAAGCATTCGGGGGAATCGCTGTGGCAGATGGCTCACTTCTTCACGCCGGCTGAGTTGGTTCACCTGGTGCAGCGTGCTGCCGCCGGGAAACCCGTGCAGATCACCTGGCGAACTACCCTCTGGCCCTTATGGCCGGCGGCACTACCGCTGCCGTGGGGTGGGTTTATCGGTATGAAGGTTAAATTTCGTAGTGGGGATTATACGGCTGCTACGACGCCGACGGATGAGATGAAGTAACAAAATCTTGAGGAAGGGAGAAGGTGCGTGGTTGGTATCGCTGCCCAGGTGAGTCTATACCCGTTGCGACAGGACACTCTAACGCCGGCGATTGAGGAAGCTTTGCAGATCTTCCGAGCCCATGCTTTGGACGTCGAACCAGGCGCTATGAGCACTCTGGTTAGCGGTGACGATGTCGCGGTGTTCGCGGCCTTGCAAGAAGCGTTTCGCCATGTTGCCGAGCAGGGCCACGTAGTGATGGTTGTGACCTTCTCTAACGCCTGTCCCATCTGTCCTTGACCTGAAGCCAGCGTGAGCGGACGGGGGCCAGAAATGTGCTGAGTACC
>CAYTNQ010000219.1:0-7524 GCA_964439175.1 uncultured Anaerolineales bacterium
AGAATTTGCCTCCCAGCGTCCTGATCAACCGCCAGCCACCGAACGCGGTGCCCAGAGAGATGGCACTGGCACTGAGAGCGATCACCCAGGTAGGAACCTCGAAGTAGGCCAGATAGCCGGTGGTCACCAGTCCCAGGGTAATGACACCCATCGTCTTTTGAGCATCATTGGTGCCGTGACTGAGGGCCAGCGCCATGGCAGTGAATATCTGGGAGCGCTTGAAAAACCAGTTGATGCGCGGTGACGCTCCCCGAGCCAGAAAGAAGACCAGCTTAGTGAAGAAATAGCCAGCGATAAGACCGATAATGGGCGAGGTGAACAAGGCGATCAACACTTTCTCCAAACCGCTCATATGAATCGCCTCCAGGCCGGCTCCCATCCCTACAGCGCCGATGATGCCCCCGATGAGAGCGTGGGAAGAGCTGCTGGGGATGCCGAGGAACCAGGTAATGAGATTCCATAGGACGGCGCTCAACAGTGCGGCGAGGATCACCTCGATGGAAATCGTTCCCGGGGCGACGATGTCCTCCCCAATGGTCTTGGCCACGGCTACCCCAAAGATAAAGGGGCCGCAAAACTCAGCGATCGCCGTCATAATCAGCGCCATCCGGGGTGGCAGCGCCCGCGAGGAGATCATCGTCGCCACGATGTTGCTGGAATCGTGGAATCCGTTCAGGAAGTCAAAGGTAAGGGCAATGACTACCAGTACGATGATGAGGGTCAACTACTACTCCTTGTACTTCTTTGTACTCGGGGTTCGATCAAGTCATCTTGACGACGATATCGGCGATGATGTTGCCGGCTTCATCACCTCGGTCGGCAGCGTTGCTCAGATGGCGATAAACTTCCCGCATCTTCAACATCTGGACCACATGGCCCACATCCTCAGGACCCTTGAACAACTCGGCTACGGCTTCGCGGTAGACGTGTTCCACCCGGTTCTCCAGCGCTTTGGCCCGCTGGGCATGCTCACTGGCTACGCGGGGATGATCTTTGAGACGCTGCACTCCCATATGAATCTCAAACGCAGCGTCGCGCAGGAGCGAGGCCATGCGACGCATATAAAGAGTGGGTTCGACACTCAGAATTTCCATCTCATCCACAGTAGTATTGGCATAGTCTATTACGTCATCAATGGCTCGAGAGAGAGCAAAAATGTCTTCCCGGTCAATAGGGGTGATAAAGGTGCGGAGCAACTCGTCAATGAGGATACGGCGGACTTCGTCGGCTTCTTTCTCGGTGGCCGTAATCTGCTGAGCGACCGAAGGATTCTGCTCGTCCATGTAAGCTTTGAGAAGATCCATGCCCTTAAGGGTGAGAGAGGCTTGCTCCAACAACAACTTGACGAAGTTATCTTGGCGAGGCTTGAAGAAGTTACGAACGCTCATCGGTCCTTCCTGTCTTGGGCTGGTGTCAGCATTGGTGTTCGTTCAGGAGAATTTTCATATTGTACCAACGATGGTTGGGTTCAGCAAGTCACAAAAAATTAAGGCTTCCAGTGGCCAGGGCACGTCTTGATTTGCCAGGTGAAGCGACGACGTGCACCCCAGTTGCCTCGCCCAGATCTCCATACACTCCGCGATACTCCGGCGGCAAAACAGCCGCCAACCGGTACATAGCTTCGTCAGTCATCGTTCGGAGCAGTGGGCGGCGTATTTGTTCCCTGCCAGGATCCAGCCGGAACGGTTTGCCAATCACAATCCGCACAGGGACACGGCGTAATCGCCGCCAATAACGGCCTGCATGCTCAGTGCCGGTAATAGCCACCGGGATAAGGGGAGAGTCAGTGCGGACAGCAATAAGGGCCATCCCCTCTTTGCCCCGTTGTAGGCTATAGGTCGAACTGCGTGTACCTTCGGGAGCCATCAGCAGCACCCCCCCTTCCCCGAGCACCCGAAACGACTGGCGCAGGGCACGTTTGTCAACTTGACCACGCCGGATGGGGAAAGCGCCATACGCCCGCGCCAAGATGCCGATCAATGGCAAGTCGAAAACCTCAATCTTAGACATAGGGGTCACTGGCCTGGGGAAGATGCCAACGACGATGAATGGGTCCAGCGCATCGATGTGGTTGATCATTAAGATGAGGGGGCCTACCGGGGGCACGTTCTCCTTTCCCAAGACCTCGAGTCTGAACAACAGCAAATATAAAAAACGTAGCAGAGCGTTAATCAGCTTCCGTCGCATTCCATATCCCTATCCCTTACTCTAAATAGAACCTCATATTAATTCCGAGATGTAGGGGCGAGGTGACCTCACCCCTACCACGAAATATGCCGGAGAAATTTCATGGTTTCATTTAGACTGGGTCCGACAGCAGAGGCTCGATCTGAACTATCACCTTACCTATATCCAGTCCCTCAGTATCAATGATAATAGCATCGTCAGCCGGGCGAAGCGGCGCATAGGCGCGCTGGCTGTCAATCCGGTCACGGCGATGCATCGAAACCAGCACCTCCTGGTAGGTCACGTTCTCACCCCGTGCCTGGCACTCCTGGTAACGACGGCGCGCCCGCTCTTCTACCGAGGCCTGCATATAGAGTTTCAGATCGGCGTCGGGCAATACGACCGTGCCGATATCACGCCCCACCATCACGATGTGGCCTTTGGACGCAATACGCCGCTGCTGCTCGGTGAGGGCCCGCCGCACGCCGCGATAGGCCGATACCCGCGACACGGCAGCGTCCACGGCCGGCTGACGAATGGCCCACGTCACATCCTGCCCATCGACGTTCACAGTATACTGACGGCCATCATTCTGCGTCGGTGGTATCATTTCTATCATCAAAGATTCGGCCAACGCCGTCACCCCTGTCTCATCGCCAATGGGGATTCCTCGCTTGAGAGCGGCCCACGTGACCGCCCGATACATAATGCCTGTATCAAAGTACATATAACCAAGACGCCGGGCAAGAATACCTCCCACCGTGCTCTTGCCCGACGCCGCCGCTCCATCAATTGCAATAACGGAAGGACGAGTCAATGAGTCACCTCTTGCGTGTCGGAGGTTTCTTCCGACGTGTGGATTTTGAGTTGGACGGGCGGCGTTTGCCCGCTTGGGCGCGAGTACGTGAACTGGTTGTGTTGGCGACCGCATGTAAGGCATTCACTTCAGTCTGTGTCAGATGCCGCCAGGCCCCCACTTTGAGACGGCCCAGTCTCAAGGGGCCGATCCTGGTACGGGTGAGCCGGCAAACAGGATGTCCCAATGCCGCCGCCACCCGCCGAATCTGCCTTTTGCGCCCTTCATGCATAGTTATCCTTAACCAGGTGCCATCCTTTCCATGACAGGCTCCTCGTTCGATGCGCAGACGGTCCACCTGGCAGGGTGCAGTAGGTACCCCGTCCAGCAACACGCTGCCGCGCCGCCATTTAATTAAGGTTGGGTCCAAAGGATGCCCTTCAACGAGGACTTCATATTCCTTCTCGTAGCCGTAACGCGGATGCGTCATCTGGTAGGTCAAGTCACCGTCGTTAGTCAGCAGTACCAGGCCCTCGCTGGCCAGGTCCAACCGGCCGACCGGAAAGAGACGAGCCTCCAGGTTCACCAGATCCGTCACGGTACGCCGACCTCGGGCATCCTCCACAGCCGAAAGGACGCCCCGCGGCTTGTTGATCATTACATAAACTAACTCCTCGGCCACCATCGGCAGCCGTTCGCCGTCCACGGCGATCACATCCTGACCTGGCACCACCCGCGTGCCCAACTTGGTGACGATGCGACCGTTGACACTGACCCGTCCGGCCACGATCAATCCTTCGGCAGCCCGCCGCGAGGCAACTCCAGCCCGGGCCAACACTTTTTGCAATCGCTCGCCCGCTTGCGCCATCAACGAATCCTATGCCCCGGCGTGATGCTGTGCAATGCAGCAACGCCTGCCCCCAGCAGCAGCAGCATCAATCCTATTGCCAGCCAGCCTGATACGAAGGGACGCGTGGCTCCAGTAACAGGCAGTTCGCCAGGGGACAGCACCGCCGTGGACGCCGCTAACGCCGTGCCAATGGGTGCGACAATTGTCGCTGGAAGGGTTGCACTGGGTGTCTCACCGCCTACGACAACGGGCGGTCCACCCGTTCCTGGCTGGCCTTCTTCCCCGGCGGAGGCAGTCGTCGTGCCGGTGATGCCAGGCGTTCCACCGCCCACTCCCCCGGCTGGCGTTTCGCCTGCTCCCGGCGTACCTTTGACTTCGGTGATGGTCGTCGCGGGCAGAGTGACGCCAGGCGTTCCACCGCCCACTCCGCCAGCAGGGGGCGTACCCGGTGTCTCACTGCCCCCTGCACCAGATGGTGTCTCTGTGGCGATGAGTGTCCCGCTGCCGCCGCCAGCGGGCGTCTCCTCCGCCCTGGCAGGCGTTGTGCCGACGACTCCCGAGGTTGCCGTGGGATGGGGCGTAGCTTCGACGGCCGACGCGGGGGGGGGCGGCAAGCGGGTGGCCGTGGCAGTGCCGTGGGCGACCAGCGTCGGGGAGGGGAGCCGAGGGAGAGCCGCCAGTGCTACCAGAAAGAAAAGGATGAGCAAGCCGATGAGGACACGCCGCTTTTTCTTTCTAATTTCCTCGTCGAGCAGATCCTGTTCAAACACTGCTAACCCCGTTGCGCCCAATCGCGGGCTTGTTCAATCCAAGACTCGACATTCACTCGTTGCCAGGTCTTGACATCGAGCATGCGCCGGAGTTGATCGGGGTCGGCTGCGGCCAGTTGCTTATGGGTATTGAAGCCAGCGTCGCGCAACTTCCATTGGTAGACCGGCCCAATACCTTTGATGACCGTCAGATCGTCTGGGTGTGTCCGTTGGTACACTTCAGCCTCTTCACGCAGGGCATCCAGTTGCATGTCGACCGCCGAAAGTTGCTGGCGAAGCGAGTGTATCTCATCGTCGCGTTGGCGCAGAAGGTCGGCCAGCGTCTCCGAGGCAGAAGCGTCCTCCTGGTCACCCGAGCTGGCACCCAGTGCCAATGCCGCGCTACCTCGCTCGAGCAATTGCCGCCGCAGCTCCCGGTTCTTGCGATATGCTTCGTCAATCAGCCATTCGCTAATAAAACCCACAATGGCGCCAGCAACCACCAATAACAGGCCAACGAAGAGGCCCATCGAGGCGCCCACGCCAAAAGCCCAGGCAATGATGAACCCAATCGCTAACCCCAAGACAACGAGTACTAATCCGATGATAACAGTCATGACTCGCCTCCTTCCTCCTCCTCAAAGGGATCTACAGGCTCGGTTTCCAGCGGTGGGAGTTCACTTAAGGAACTCAGTCCAAAGTATTGCAGAAACTCGAAGGTGGTGCCAAAGAGAACTGGATGTCCTACCGTCTCCAGGCGGCCTACTTCTTCGATGAGTCCCTTGCTGATCAAGGTACGGAGAACCCCATCACTGCTTACGCCACGAATCGCCTCAATTTGTGGTCGGGTGATGGGTTGCTTATAAGCAATGATAGCCAATGTCTCCAGGGCAGCGGCCGACAACTTGCCCGAAAGCGAAAGGCCAAGGAAGCGTTCGATGTAAGGCGCAGCTTCGGGTGCGCTGACCATCTGTACCTGGTTACCTTTGCGCTGTATGCGCACTCCGCGACTAGAATAACTTTCGGTCAGCGATTGCAGCGCTTCCTCGACATCGCGCACATTATGCTCTACCGTTTCGGCAAGCTGGCTCACCGACACGGGAGCATCGGCTATGAACAACAAACTTTCGACGATAGCCGCCAGAGGGAGCGGCTCGGGACCACCATGATCTGTTGTCATCTATCTCGTTCAGTGCTATAATGAGCGCCCGATTGAACGGGCTCGCGCGTTTACAACGTTTCCGACCACCCGTAGATCCCCTTCCCCTGTGCAGGCCTGCCCCGCCCACGGTCCCCCCTCGGGGCCGCCCTGGGGGCAGGCCTGCACAGGGGAAGGGGGGACCGTGGGTGGGGATAGTTCCGTTTTCCCCGCTCATCCGGAGGTTCTGTTTACCCCGCAGGGGATAGATCCCCTTCGGGGATCCACAGACAGCGGGGAGATAAAACCTATCCCCAAAGCACTTGTCCAATGATAACTTTGCACTTCAATCGGTAAATCGGGCGTAAACTGATTGCAAAAGTAGCAAGTTATTTCTGGACAAGTGCAAAGGGACTCACGTACGGATGAGGAAAGGAGAACCCCGTGGCACTACAGCGGCGAACTGCTCTCTGTGTTGTTAGTCTGTTGATCATCCTGGTCAGTCTGGCATGTGCCCCTGGAAATCCGGGCGATATACCTTCTCCACCTGGCGGTCAAATCCCTGTCTCGCAAGAGGCCGCCGACCAGTTGAAGGAAAACTTCAACCGTGAGATGCAAGAAGCGAGCACTGGCGAAGAATTTCGCCTGTTTATAACCAACGAGGAGATTACCTCGTTGGTCGCTCTTAGTCTGAAAGATACCAGCAGCGTTCCCCTGTCTGACCCTCAGGTGTGGTTCACAGCAGGTCGAATTTACATCACTGGTACCTTCAGTCCGTTTTGGCCTTTCAAGTTCCGGTCACTTATCGTCGCCACGGCAGTAGTGCGTGATGGCCAAGTAGAAGTAGAAGTCGAAAAAGCGCAGATGGGACCGCTTCCCTTCCCCAAGGGAGTTTTGGAGTCAGCCTCTGAGTCGATCAATGAGACCCTGGTCGAGATGCAACTGGACTTGGAAGTCACAACCCTAGAGATCCTGGAAGGCGAACTGCAACTGGCGGGAACACGCCGAGAACCCCAGTGAGGTCGCGTTGAAGCCAATGTTGGGATTGGCCGAGTTCTACTGCGTTTTCAAGGTTGCCGCCTTGGGATAAGGGGCATGCCGGATGACTACCCGCACCGAGTCTAGCGTTAGCCCCATACGATTTTCGATGATATCCTTAGTGAGTTGCTGGACCTCTTCAGTCTTCATCGGCACCTCAATTTCGGGGGTAGTCTCCACCTCCAGGTTCACCCGCACCCCTTTGCGTCCGGGGCTGATCATCGGCTTTACTTTGATGACATCGGCAAGTTGATCGATATTGTATTCCAGACGACTGGCGATAGAATCGGTCGTCAACTCAGCTTCACCCCCACTCACTTTTCGCACTCTAATCGTCTTAGCACGCGGTCGGCGCACTTCCAGCCAAAGAAGCGCCGCGCAAAAGATCCAGACGAGGAAGGTGAATAGTAGTCCTCCCCCAAGACGTAGCAGCGCGTACATCCCTGTCAAGTTTGTCTGCAATTGCTGGAGGAAGGGGTTTACCGCCTGAAGAACTGACACGGGCACGATGAAAAAGATAGCCGATACCACCATTGTGATCAGTAAGAACAGGATGACGACAACACGGTTAAAGGCGTTCACATTCAACCTCCTTCAGTGAGGACGGAAACGGACCCCGAACACATGAAAAAAGCCGATGCCTGCGACTCCCTCAAGTTTGGCCTTCTGAGTATACCATTAAATCCAGATTATTGCCAGGTAACGCCCTTTTATTTCAAGGTACATTTTAGAGTAACTACTCAGCCACCCTTGCGAAGCATACTATAGAGAATAAGTCAAGGAGCCT
>CAYTNQ010000220.1:0-7501 GCA_964439175.1 uncultured Anaerolineales bacterium
CTAAAAACGTGCTGCTGGTGGAAAAGGAACCGTTCTTTGGCGTGATGTCCACCGGTCAGTGTGCCGGGGGAATCCGTCACCAGTTCTCGTCCGATATCAACATTCGCCTGTCGATTGACAGCATTCGCATGTTGGAGCGCTTCCCGGGAGAGATGGGGCAGGACGTGGGTCTGCGTTTTACGGGCTACCTTTTCCTGTTGACCCACGAGCAAGACGTCGTCTCCTTTCGCGAGAACGTCGCGTTGCAGCATTCACTCGGGGTGATGACTCAGTGGCTGGAGCCAGATGAAATCGCTGATATGCTGCCTCTGCTGAATCTGGAAGGGGTGAGGGCCGGCACACTTTACGAGCGCGATGGGCTGTGTGATCCTGCCAGTGTGGTTCAGGGATACGTCACTAACGCCCGGCGGCTGGGGGTCCGCCTGTTCACCGATACGAAGGTGGTGGACATTCGCACCCTGGGGGAGCGCATCACCGCTGTGGAGACGGACCAAGGGGTCATCCAAACACCGGTGGTGGTCAATGCTTGTGGGGCATGGGCCGCACAAATTGGCCGCATGGTGGGAGTGGAAATCCCTATTGAGCCCATCCGGCGCCAAATTGTCGTCACTACGCCCGTTCCCGAGGTACCCTCTGATTTTCCCTTCGTTATCTTCTTCCACGAAGCGTTGTACTTCCACCGCGAGGGAGAAGGAATCTTGACCGGCAAATCCAACCCGGACGAGACGACAGGCTATAAATTGAGCGTGGATCCTGAATGGGAAATGGTGCACATGGATGAAGCGATGGTCCGTATGCCCGCGTTAGAAAAAGCAGGGCTTCTTTCGCACTGGGCAGGTCTGTATGAGGTCACGCCAGATGCTCATCCTATTCTGGGACGCATCCCTACCGTGGAAGGCTTCTACGCCATGGCCGGCTTTTCCGGGCACGGCTTTATGCATGGGCCGATGGTTGGCTTGCTGATGGCCGAGGAAATCTTGGATGGCCACGCCCACACGCTGGACATCGCCCCCTTCCGCTACGACCGATTCCTGGTGGGCGAGCTGCACCCGGAATATAACGTAGTGTGAGGGTAAGCAGTTAGCTAAGCTTTGAGATATGCGCTCAAGGGAGCAAAGGACATACGGTGGATGGGAGTCGGACCAAGCTCGGCCAGGGCGGCCTGGTGGGCAGTTGTGCCGTACCCTTTGTGACGGGCGAAGCCATAGCCGGGGTAACGCTGGTCGAGCAGAACCATCAGTCGGTCACGGGTGACCTTGGCGATGATCGAGGCGGCCGCTACCGATAAGGAGCGTGCATCGGCTTTGGGAAAGGCAATTTGGGGCAGGGTAATGGCAGTCAGCCGCAGGTGGTCGAGGATGAGATGGCCGGGCTGAAGCGAGAGACAGCCAAGTGCTCGCCTCATCGCTCGCCGGGTTGCGGGTACAATTCCATCCCGGTCAACCACTGCCGACGCACTGATTCCCACGCCAACCTCCAATGCGATCTGGCGTATCACGTCGAAGAGCATATCACGCGCCGCAGGCGTGAGTTGTTTTGAGTCACGTACACCCTCAAGGGCTTGCTGCAGATCAGTACGATCCAAAGGCAGAATGACAGCAGCCGCTACCACCGGTCCGGCCCACGCTCCCCGTCCTGCCTCATCCAGCCCGGCGACAAAATGATAGCCCTGCGCGCGCAGGGCCAACTCAAATTCAAGCGTAGGAATATCCATCTTAGCTATCGGGAGCTATAAAGCGTAAGTCCAGGCCTGCGCAGAATCCGAGACCTCTCAAGGCACAGTTCACTGTGTCTCCTGCCGGCCAGGTCTTCACCTGACCCTCGTCCCGGTTCCGCTGTGCGAGCCAGAGGATATGTATGTACTCTCAATCCCTTCAGCGGGGCTCATCGCAGGAAGACCGGTGTTGAGAATACCGCTAGTCCCGTCGTTCACGCAGGCGAGCTGACTTGCCGCTGCGCTCGCGCAGAAAGTAGAGTTTGGCGCGACGCACGTGCGCGTGTCGCAATACCTCGATTTTCTCGACACGAGGCGAGTGGATCAGGAAAGTCCGTTCAACGCCTACGCCGTGGGATGCGGTGCGACGGACAGTGAACGTCTTGTTGATGCCCCCCCCTCGTATGCGGATCACTACACCCTGCACAACCTGCACACGCTCGCGATTGCCTTCTACGATGCGAACGTGAACTTTTACCGTGTCGCCAGGCGCTAGGTCAGTGATTTCTTCTTTCTGATTTTCAATGGATCGGATTAGATCGACTGCATTTGCCATTGTATTGCCACCCTTCTGCGTGGGTCAATATATGTCAACGGGTTATAGGCGATAATACCGCACCCAGGTATAAAAGGTTGCTTCGCCTGCACCTGGGGCAATGTCCCAGGTCACAAACGACAATTATAGCATCAGGAGAAATACCGAGCAAATCTTACGCCCGGTTTGGGTACGCTCAGATTTGGAGGCGAACTGCCCCGACGACCTCACCGTCGCTATTCGCCTTCAGCTTCCAGTTGGGCCAGAAACTCGCGGTCGGCCTGGCTGAGATCGGCACGGGCCAATAGATCAGGCCGGCGATTGCGGGTGCGGTGCAATGCCTCGCGCCGCCGCCAGCGGTCTACCTCGGCATGATGGCCAGAGAGCAAGACATCGGGAACCGGATGGCCCCGATAGACAGCGGGACGGGTATAATGCGGATATTCCAGTAGTCCGCTGGCGTAGGAGTCATTCGCCGTCGCCCCTGGGTCACCCAGCACGCCAGGAAGGAGACGAACGATAGCGTCCACGACGACCATAGCTGGAATCTCACCGCCGGAGAGCACGTAGTCGCCGATGGAGACTTCGTCGGTTACCAGGTATTGGCGTACCCGCTCGTCAACTCCTTCATAGCGCCCACAGACGAGCAGCAGCCGTTTATGTTCGGACAGTTCGTGAGCCACCGCCTGCGTGAAGAGACGACCCTGTGGCGTGAGCAAGATAATAGGCGGGCCGTCGGGCTGGCCGGTCGGCTCAAATCCCAGGACCGATTCAACCGCACTCCAGATTGGCTCGGGCTTCATCACCATGCCGCCGCCGCCGCCGTACGGCGTGTCGTCGGTCATGTGATGTCGGTCGGTAGCGTAGTCGCGGATGTTGTGTAAAGCAATGGTTACCTGCTCTGCTTCACGCGCGCGCCGGATGATGCTGGCGTCGAAGACCCCACTGAACATTTCTGGAAAGAGAGTGAAAATGTCGAATCGCACTACCGTACCACCATTACATAACATATAGAATACGCTGCATGGACACTTTATTGTAGCACGAAGTAGAGACTGCGACAAAAGAAAGAGCAGCAAACTTCCAATTTTTGCGCCCTTTCCTCTTTTATGATATAATTCATAGGATTGGCTAGGGGCCCGGGCGGAATTTCCTCTGCCCGTCGCCCGACATAAGGTGAGGAGGACATCGTGGCGCTCAGTAAAGAACAAAAAGGGGAAATAATTCAAACCTATCACGTCCACCCGAATGACACCGGTTCGCCCGAAGTGCAAATCGCGTTGTTGACGACCCGCATCAATCAGCTTGTTGAACATCTCAAGACGCATAAGCACGATGAGCATTCCAGGCGAGGCCTGCTAAAGCTAGTTGGGCAGCGCCGACGTCATCTGGCATATCTCAGTCGCAAAGACGCCGCTCGCTACAGAGAGATTGTTGATCGTCTCGGGCTGAGAAAATAGCCAGGTCAAGCAAAAAATGATCAATTATCACTTTGGAACAAACGAGTAGAGGCGGGCTGTACGTCATCTGCTCGTTTGAATTATATACATAATATTTAGCATGAAGTCGGTCAGAGGCGCAGGAATTGGGGCGTGTGCCTTAGTCAGATGATAGGCTCAAAGCACGCCATTGTTGGTTACGACCCACGCCCCAGTCCCTGACCTCTGGGCCCGGCTTCAAGCCCAGGAGGTAAAACCTTAACATGTCACAGCCTATTCAAGCTCATCGATTCGTAGCACATGTTGCGGATCGAGATATTATCTTTGAGACCGGCAAACTTGCCGGTCAGGCAGGGGGTGCTGTTGTCATTCGCACTGGCGACACCATGCTGCTGGCAACAGCTACCGCCTCGAAGCATCCCCGCGAGGGGGTTGACTTCCTCCCCCTCAGCGTAGACTACGAGGAGCGGCTGTACGCCGCCGGTCGTATTCCCGGCAGTTTCTTCCGCCGTGAAGGGAGGCCCAGCGAAGATGCCATCCTCCTCTCCCGGTTGACTGATCGTCCATTGCGTCCTCTCTTTCCCAAAAAGTTTCGCCACGAAGTTCATATCGTCTTGACCGCCCTCTCTTCCGATGGCGAAAACCGAATAGATATTCTAGCTATCAACGCTGCCTCTGCGGCGTTGATGATTTCTGGCATCCCTTTCGACGGGCCAGTAGCGGCGGTTCGCATCGGTCTCATTGACGATCAGCTTGTCGTTAATCCTACAGCCAGCGAGATGGAACTTAGCGCGCTGGACTTGCGGGTAGCCGGGACCGAGGACGCTATCCTGATGGTTGAAGCCGGTGCCAACGAAGTCTCGGAGGCCAGAGTACTGGAGGCACTGCGAGTGGCCCATGATGCCATGCAGGATCTCATCCGGGTACAGAAGGAAATGGCTGCTCAGGTTGGCAAGCCGCCGATGGAAGTTGCGTTGGCCGAAGTCCCTGAAGAGAAGCGGACTGCCATTTTGAATCGACTAGAAGGGCGCATTGCTCCTATCTTAGAGGCGAACAACAGCAAAGAAGCACTCAGTGGTGCTCTCGATGCCTTGCGCGATGAGATTGTTGCAAGCTTTGCCGATGACGACACCGTTGATTCCAAGGATATCTTGAGCATCTTCGACGACGAGCTTAAGAAGGTGGTACGCCAGCGCATCCTCGACCATGGCATCCGGCCTGACGGCCGGGATCCTATCACAATCCGCCCCATCTGGTGTGAAGTGGGAATGTTGCCGCGCACTCACGGTTCTGGACTCTTCAACCGAGGTGAAACGCAGGTGCTCACCATTACTACGTTGGGCACCCCTCGTGAGGAGCAGACCCTCGACACCTTGGGTCCCAATGAGACCAAGCGATACATCCATCACTACAACTTCCCACCCTATTCCACCGGCGAAACCGGGTTTATGCGGGGACCCAAGCGGCGTGAAATTGGACATGGTGCATTGGCCGAACGGGCGCTGTTGCCAATGATCCCTGGCGAAGATGAGTTCCCGTACACTTTGCGCCTGGTGTCGGAGGTTCTCTCATCCAACGGCTCTACCTCGATGGCCAGTGTATGCGGCAGCACCCTATCGCTGATGGACGCGGGTGTGCCCATCAAAGCGCCGGTCAGTGGCGTGGCGATGGGCTTGATCACTGAGGGTGACCGCTATGTCGTATTGACTGACATCCAGGGCATTGAAGATGCTCTGGGCGACATGGACTTCAAAGTGGCGGGCACTCGCAAAGGCATAACCGCCCTACAAATGGATATCAAAATCCGCGGGCTGAACTATGAGATTATGGAAAGGGCCCTGGCCCAGGCTCGTGAAGGCCGGTTCTTTATCCTGGACCGGATGATGGAGACAATCAGCGAGTCGCGTCCAGACCTTTCGCCCTATGCACCACGTATCATCACGGTACAGATTGACCCGGAGAAGATCGGAAAGGTCATTGGTCCCGGCGGCAAGACGATCCGCGCTATCCAGGATGAAACGGGCGTTAAGGTTGACATCGAGGAAGATGGCACAGTCTTCATCGCTTCGGTTGATGGTATGGGCAGCGAACGCGCCATTCAAATGGTGGAGGCCTTGACAGAAGAAGCTGAAATTGGCAAAATCTATACTGGCAGGGTTGTCCGTACCACAGAATTCGGTGCGTTTGTAGAGATTTTGCCTGGCGTTGATGGCTTGGTTCACATCAGCCAATTGGCCGATTATCGCGTACCTAGCGTGGAAGATGTCGTACGCGTGGGGGACGAGATCATGGTTATGGTCATTGACATTGACGCTGAAGGTAAGATCCGCCTCTCGCGCCAGGCCGTCTTGGAAGGCTGGACAGCCCAGGAAGCACGGGAACATGACCGGCGTCGCCCCAGCGGTGGCCGAGGCAACAATCGCAACCGAGGAGGGCGTAGCCGAGGTGGTCGTAGCCGATCCCGCTAGTACTCTGTCAAGGGTGATTTGATCCCGCAAAGTGGGATTTGATGAGTAATGACGAGCGCCATAGTGGCCAATCAGGTAACCCTTGCGAAGGTTAAGAGTTTTCAGAGCGAAAGTGACTTGGCCTGCCGAAAACTGTCCTGTCAGCAAAGTTGTTTGTAACCTTCGCAAGGGTAGCTGAATCATTACAAGAGTGCATCATAGGGAGATGCTATGCAAGGTCCGCCTCGCGATTCACAGCCAATGGCATCAGACGAAGCGTCAGGTGAATACGCCTCTCCGGGGCGGCGTATCCTGGGGGCTCTACGCGAAATACTGGAAACGATGATCCCGGCGGTGATCATCGCCCTGCTCATCAATCTGTTCTTGGCGCAAGCTACTCGAGTGTTCGGTCAGAGTATGGAGCCCAATTTGCATACCGATCAGCGGTTGGTGGTGGAGAAGATCTCGTACAATCACTGGTTGCCCATCCGCGGCCCGCAGCGTGGAGATGTGGTAGTGCTCGACATCAATCCAAACAGCGACTTGCTCATCAAACGGGTCATCGGTTTGCCCGGCGATCGGATGGAGATTCGCGGTGGTCAGGTTTTCATCAATGGCAAGCTTCTTAACGAGCCATATCTAAGCCAACCCACCTATGGCGATTACGGCCCGATCGACGTACCCCCGTTGCACATTTTTGTGCTCGGGGACAATCGTGGCTTCTCTAATGACTCGCGCGCCTTTGGTCCCATACCCCTTGACGACGTGGTAGGCCGGGCCTGGTTTTCGTACTGGCCTCCTGATCAGTGGGGGCTGATAAGATAGCCAGCCGATGTGAGGGCAACAAACAACGTAGGTCATCCATGCGCTGGGTTGAAGAGACAATGAGGTCAGGCTCATTGCCTCTTTTTTATACCCCAGAAACTTACGGATTATAGCATGTCTCGGCCAGTGTCCTGCGGACCTGTCTCTGCGAATCGGTTGACATAGGTAGTGTAAATGCGGTAAAATGACAATCGAGTTATTACTCAACCTACCCTTTCACCCGCTTCGGCAATTTTGCCGCATCTCAATCGCCAGGAGAAGTGATGACCAGTAACCCGTGGAGTAGCTCAACTAAACGCCTCGTCGTGGTCGGTATTGTCTTGTTGTTTGGGTTGGCCATCGCCCGGTTTAGTCGGGCGCTTGCACCGCTGGTGGTGGCCGTTATCATCGCCTATGTGCTTAACCTGCCTGTCAATTGGATTGTGCAGCGCACTCGTATCCCTCGCAAGTTGGTAGCCATCGTTATTTATATTGCGTTTTACATCGTGCTGGCCTTGATCCCGGCGGCGCTGACCCCCATTCTCATCCAACAGGTGCGACG
>CAYTNQ010000221.1:0-7491 GCA_964439175.1 uncultured Anaerolineales bacterium
ACGCCGACCACGTCGTCATCGTCGATATTTTCCCGGCGCGCGAGGTAGACGACGGATCGGTCAGCAGCCGTGACATAGTGGCCCGCATGGAACATCCTGACGCCGGCTATATCGGCCGGCTGGAGGATGCAGCCAACTTCCTGGTTGGCCGATTGCGTCCGGGTGATGTGCTCATTACCTTGGGTGCGGGTGATGGCTACCGGGTGGGAGAGATGGTAACCAGGCGCGTGAATAAGTCGCAACCGCCCGACGTCGACTCGCTGGCAAAGACGCTGCGCGCCCGCTTCGGGCGGCGGGTGCGACGTGATGAATCGCTGGCAGCGCGCACTACCCTGCGTGTAGGCGGGCAGGCCGACTTGTGGCTGACGGTGTCGGTCCTGGATGAACTAATCGAGGCGGTGACGCTGGCACGACAACATGAAGTCCCGCTCCTTTTACTGGGAGGTGGCGCCAATATGTTGGTCAGCGACCGGGGCGTGAGGGGGTTGGTGGTGCAAAATCGCTGCCAGCAGGTGACGTTTCCCCGAAGGGCTGTCCCATCGGAGGGATCCGGAGCGACCCAGAAGGGGCTCATGGATACGACGAGTGACCCGCCGCACATCATCGTCGAATCGGGGGTGATCTTGCCCTCGCTGGCCCACCGGCTGGCCCGTCGGGGGCTGAGTGGGCTGGAATGGGCGGTTGGTGTGCCCGGGACGATAGGCGGGGCGGTGGTGAATAACGCCGGGGCCTACGGCTCCTCCATTGCCGACTGTCTGGTCCGCGCCGAACTGCTGATGCCAGCGGGATATTCAGAGAGTAATGGCCGGCGCGAATGGCGCTCGCGCGAGTGGCGCTCGGTGAACTGGTTTGAGTACGAATATCGGTCGAGCCGGCTGAAGCGGCTGGGAGCGGAAGGAAAATGGGAACAGTTTGTGGTATTGCAAGCCGAGCTGGCGCTGAGTCGCAAGTCGCCGGCGGAGATTGAAAATCAGATGGCGGCTTACAGCGAGCGGCGCAGGGCCACCCAGCCGCCCGGCGCAAGCATCGGCAGTATGTTCAAGAATCCACCGGGAGATTACGCCGGTCGCCTCATCGACGCAGCCGGGCTGAAAGGGACGCAGATCGGTGGCGCGCAAATCTCGCCGGTGCACGCCAACTTCTTCGTCAACCGGGGCGATGCTAAGGCGACCGACTTCGCCGCCCTCATCGAACTGGCACGCCAGACAGTGAAAGCGAGGTTCAACATTGAGCTGGAACTGGAGATCGAGAAGATTGGAGATTGGGAAGCCGAATAACCGTCTGCACGTCCCCTGGCCTATCCTGGCTGAGGGGCAGGTGCGGGCCAGCGGGTTAGGTCGACTGCGGCTGCTCCTGAGCTTGATTGTGAGCCTGGCGCTGTTGTTGGCGTTAGCGGCACTGCCGCATCCCTGGTAACAACGTGGGGCAGACTTTTCCCCACCCCCGGTCCCCTGCACAGGGGAGAGAGGACCTATAGGCCAATCTGCCCAGGCAGGTGTGTTTGAAGAGCAGTGTGAGGCAGGCCCATAACAGAACGAGCAGACTAATGACCAAACGCAAGATTCGAGTTGGCATCCTCTTTGGCGGACGGTCGGGTGAGCACGAGGTAAGCCTGACCTCAGCCCAGGGGATTATGAAAGCGATCGACAAAGACAAATACGAAGCCGTGCCCATCGGCATCACCAAAGAGGGACGCTGGATCGCGGGCGGCGATCCTATGCAGGAACTGCGTGCTGCCGCCGACATGCCACCCGCCCTGGCCGCCGTCGCTGAGCAGGAAGGAGCAGCACCCGAAACCGTGCTGGCGCCGTTGGAAGCGCGCGGCACCGCTCTGACTACCCGCAACGCCCCTCTGGAGGTTGACGTGATCTTCCCCGTACTCCACGGCCCTTACGGCGAAGATGGAACGGTGCAGGGTTTCCTGGAATTGACCGGGCTGCCCTACGTTGGAGCGGGGGTCACAGCCAGTGCAGTGGGTATGGACAAAGCCATAGCCAAAGACATCTTCCGCACGCACGGCCTGCCGGTCCTACCTTACCGCGTCATCTTGCGCAAAACCTGGGAGACAAACCCGGAGAAGGTAATCACCGATTGCGAAGGGATGTTGCGCTACCCGATGTTCACCAAACCCGCCAACCTGGGCTCCAGCGTTGGTGTTAGCAAAGTTCACAACCGGGATGAATTCAGCACCGGCATGGACGAGGCCGCTCGCTTCGACCGCAAGCTCATCGTTGAGCAAGGCATCGAGGCGCGAGAGATCGAGGTCAGTGTGTTGGGCAACGACGACCCCATCGCCTCCATACCAGGGGAGATCATCCCCTCGCGCGAGTTTTACAGCTACGCCGCAAAATACATTGACGACGCTTCAGAATTGCTCATCCCGGCCCCAATTTCGGCGGAACGGAGCGAACAAGTGCGGCAACTGGCTATCACGGCTTTTAAGGTTATTGACTGCGCCGGCATGGCTCGCGTTGACTTTTTGATGGACAAGACCAGCGGCGAACTCTGGCTCAACGAGGTCAACACCATTCCCGGCTTCACGCCCATCAGCATGTATCCCAAACTATGGGAGGCGACCGGCCTCAACTATACCGAGTTGATTGACCGCCTGATCCAACTCGCCCTGGAGCGCTATGAAGACAAGGGACGCTCGGACACGTCGTTCGACGTGTCCAGGGCGACGTGAAGGAAGTATAGGCAATAATTAAGAAGAGGATGTAAACGTGGCCCGCAGGCGAACCAGTCGCCGCTCTCAAAGGCGGCTCGGCACCCAATATCATAGCACCGCTCGACGCGTTCGCTTTTCGCTGGCGCCGATAGCCGGCCGCTGGCAGGCACCCGGCTCCCGGCTGCTGGCAGTGCTGTTGCTGGTGACTTTGGGCTGGGCAATTTATGCCATCTTCGATTCACCGAATTTTTATGTGTACGGTGCGGAAGTGCAAGGCAACGTGGCAGTGACACCCGGCGAGGTATATGCCGCCAGCGGATTGGAAGGGATGAGTGTCTTCTGGGTAGACCCGGCAGCCGTTGCCACGCGGCTAGAGGCTCTGCCTAACGTGAAAACAGCCCAGATAAAGGTACGATTGCCGGCCCATGTTATCATTAACATCGAGGAACGAACGCCCGAGCTCATATGGCAAACCGGCGATGCCCGGTGGTGGGTTGACGCCGAGGGGGTCATCGTCCCCCCCCGCAGCGACCTGCCCGATACCCTGACGATCATTGATACGGACGCCGAACCGGTCTCGGCCGGCCAGTCGCTCGATCCCTCGATTCTTGATGCGGCTCGTGCGTTGCGCCGGCTGCTACCCGAGTTGCCGGTGATGCATTACTCGCATACGAAGGGCATGAGCTTCACCACACGCGAAGGCTGGCCCATCTATCTGGGAGATGCTCAGGACATGGAAGCCAAGCTGACCATCCTGGTCGCCCTACGCAAAGAACTGCTGGCGCGCGGGGTATCACCGGAATTTATCGACGTGCGGTTTGTGGAGAGACCGTTCTACAAGTAGATACAGAAATATTTTAAGGTATGACATACTATATATTGTGGTATAACCCCTTGCAAAACACAACAGATTGTGGTAAACTGGTGGTTGCACCTTCCCATAATATTGGCAACCACCGCTGGCGAAGTACTCGGAGGGTGGAGGTAAAGCGTGGAGCGCACCATCGTCGGCATCGACGTCGGCACTACTAAAATTTGTACCCTGGTCGGCGAGGTAGACGCGGAAGGCGGCCTGCGCATTGTTGGCGTAGGAGTTGCTCCGGCCCGGGGCATCCGCAAAGGTGTGGTCGTCAACGTGCAAGAGGCAACAGATGCCATTGCCACCTCAATCGAAAAGGCGGAACGCATCTCAGGCTATGCGATCGAGAGTGGCTATGTAGGACTGGCGGGGGCCCACGTTTCGGCCGTTAACAGCCGGGGCGTGGTGGCCGTTAACCGAGGCGAACGCGGCATCCAGCCGACCGACGTTGGGCGCGCCCTGGATGCCGCCCGCGCCGTCGCTATTCCCCACAACCGCGAGGTGTTACACGTCATTCCGCGCGGCTACACGGTGGACGGCGACGATGGGGTGCGCGACCCGCTTGGCATGCAGGCCTACCGACTGGAAGTAGAAGCACACATCGTCACCGGAGCCACACCCTCCATTCATAACCTGGTCAAATGCGTCCAGGCAACCGGCGTGGGCATTGATGCTTTGGTGTTGGAACCATTGGCCTCAGGCACAGCGGTGTTGACCGAGATGGAGCGAGAAATGGGGGTCGTTCTGGCCGACATTGGCGGCGGCACTACCGACATCGCCATCTTCATCGAAGGCAGCATCTGGCATACGATCGTGCTGCCCACAGGGGGGGAGCACATCACGAATGACATCGCTATCGGCCTGCGAACTCCCTTTACCACCGCCGAGGAACTCAAGATCAAATATGGACACGCCCGCCCCCATTCCATCAATCCTGACGAAAACTTCGAGGTGGCTGTGTTCGGCGAGGGAGAACGGCAACGCGTTTCACGTCAATTCGTAGCGCAGATCATCGAGGCTCGTGTCGAGGAAATCTTTGACCTGATCCATCAAGAGATCAAACGCTCCGGTTACGATGGCCTGCTGCCAGCCGGGATGGTTCTGTGCGGCGGCACGGCCGACCTGGCCGGCATCCGTAACCTGGCGCGCGATATGTTGAAGCTGCCGGTGCGCATCGGCGCACCCCAAGATTTGCAGGGCCTGGTAGACATTTTGGGCAGCCCTGCCTACGCCACCAGCGTGGGCTTGCTGCAATGGGGTTTGCAACACGACGTACCCCAACCCACTAACGTTCGGCGCAATGGACATTTCAAACTACCCGGCTGGCTGAAAGCCTTTTTACCAGAAAGACAGATTAGGAGCTAGGGACTGGGGGCTAGGAGCTGGGGGCTGAGGACTGCCCCTAACCCCCCCGGCCCGCGCGGCGAAGCCGGGACGGGCAGCGACCAGCCTCCAGCCCCTAGGATAAAAGGAGTATGGGAGATGCAGTACGGAAAACAATCCATCGAACCTGAACATTTCGCCCAGATCAAGGTCGTGGGCGTGGGAGGCGGCGGGTCAAACGCCGTTAACCGGATGATCGCCGAGGGATTGCGCGGGGTTGATTTTGTGGCCGTCAACACTGACGCCCAGGCACTACTCATGAGCGACGCGCCGCAGCGCGTTCGCATCGGCGACAAGCTGACGCGGGGGCTGGGAGCCGGCGGCGACCCGGAGATTGGCCAGAAAGCGGCCGAAGAGTCGTCAGAAGACCTGGGCGACATCCTGGCCGGCGCCGACATGATCTTCGTCACCTGCGGCATGGGAGGAGGCACCGGCACCGGCGCTGCACCCGTCATCGCCGAGTTGGCCAAGACCAACGGCGCACTGACCATCGGCGTGGTCACCCGGCCCTTCACCTTTGAGGGCAGTCGTCGCCGGACATTGGCCGAAGAGGGCATTGAGCACCTCAAAGAGAAGGTAGATACGCTGATCGTCATCCCCAACGACCGATTGCTGGAGATTGTCGAGAAAAAGACCTCCATTACCCAGGCCTTCCGCGTGGCCGACGACGTGTTGCGCCAGGGCATCCAGGGCATTTCCGAATTGATCACCGTGCCCGGCTTGATCAATCTGGACTTCGCCGACGTGCGCTCGATTATGAACGAAGGCGGCGCAGCGCTGATGGCGGTGGGCAAGGCCAATGGTGACACTCGGGCTGCCGATGCGGCGCAGAGCGCCATCAGCAGCGCTTTGCTCGACGTAACCATTGATGGCGCCCGGGGTATTCTTTTCAACGTCACCGGCGGTCCCAACCTGAGCCTGTTCGAGGTCAACGAAGCGGCGGAGATCATCCGCTCCAAGGCGCATCCCGACGCCAATATCATCTTCGGCGCGGTGATTGATGAGGCGATGAGTGACGAGATCCGTATCACCGTCATCGCTACCGGCTTCGACGCCATCAGTCAGCGTAGACCTTACGTCGCCGGCAAGAAGAAGACGATCGAGTTTCCGGTGCAGCGTTTTGACCAGGACGACCTGGATATCCCGGCTTTCCTGCGCCGGCGCTAGTCGATATCTTTCCAGGTGGCGACATAATGGGTTGAACCCACGACTTCGCCAACCTGTTCGCATATATCCATAATTTGCATACCCTCCACATTGCCCGGCGGTCGGGCTAAGGACCGCAAACTGCATCCCCACGCGCCCCTGGTCACCTCTCCTGACCAGGGGCGCACTCTTTTCGCCGCCATGCTGCCGCCAATTCTGGCCGGAAACCTGACTAATTCTTGGTGAAAGATAAATTCCTGCGCAGTGATAGCTGTACAGGGCTTCATCGCACGCTTCACAATAGGATACGTGACCGCCGAGAGTCTCGGTGCGGCACTATTCAATCGCAGTCATTGCCCGCCGGTGACGGGGTGGCATTCGCTCGCCCCGAGCCGGAAAAAGCCAGACCGGGGGTGGCGGTCGCACTAAGGTCAGCGTCGGTCACTCCTGTCGGAGGGTATGCTCATATACGAGGTGGCCGATGAGGCTCATCCATTAGCGATGGCTTCATGCACCCTATTATCAAGCATTTCCAATAGGTGTCTCCGTCAGGACTCTTGGGCTTTTTGGTAAGACGAGGTTTCTTCAAGTCGTCAGTTTCTATGAAGTTGTCTCCTTTTGAACAAATTCCCCAAAGGACAAAATGGGTAGAGTGATGACCCCTGAATCGAGAGTGACAAAGAATAACCCGACGTCCTTGTCTAATCTAACATGGTGAGCGAAGACAGATCTACCTCGCGAGGAGGTAAAATACGATGCGTTTGACCCTCTGGTTATTCATCAATTTGTTGGCCCTGGCTCTGACCGCTTGTGGACAGGCCTTGCAGGGCCCATCAGCAGAACTGGCTGACGAGGCATCGCCGGCTGCTGTGGAAGCGGCCACTCCCACCCAAATATCTTCTCCAGCCGCGAAGCCCTCGCCCACTCCGCAGCCACCAGCCGCTGCCTCTGAGGCTCCCACGTCGCTACCGGAGGAACCCCTTCCGCCTGACGCCAGCCAGTTCAGGACGGATTTCAGCCAACACAGTGTGCCCTATAACGAGATCCTATCCGGGGGACCGCCCAAAGACGGTATCCCGGCCATCGACGAGCCCGAGTTCATCCGCATTGACGAAGCGGATGCCTGGCTCCAACCCCAAGAACCGGTGATTCTGTTCCAACTTGGCGATGACGCGCGCGCCTACCCTCTCCAGATTCTTATGTGGCATGAGATCGTCAACAACACGGTAGGCGGCGTACCGGTGACGGTGACCTTCTGCCCCCTGTGCAACACGGCCATCGCCTTCGAGAGGACGGTGGACGGGCAGGTGTTGGACTTTGGCACGACCGGCGTTCTCCATCATCTGGATCAATTCGATCTGGTAGCCCTCGACCATCGCTCGATCCACTTCGATCATCTGTTCTGTAGTAAGCCAGGGGACGTCGCCACTGTAAT
>CAYTNQ010000222.1:0-7459 GCA_964439175.1 uncultured Anaerolineales bacterium
CGACGGTATGAGTGAGACGCGTGCGATAATAATCGCCTTCGGTGATAATGAAGACTTGAGTCTTATACTCCAACCGTCTGAAGGCAGTGGTATGGATGATGCGGTCCCGGTCCCGCTGGTAGGCAGTTCGATAAGCGTGTTCGTCTTCGGGATATTCCCGTCCGCGCGAGTCGCGGCATTTCATTGCATAAGGAGCCAGCCGTTCAGCCTCCTGTTGCTCAAGTTCTTCTCGCCACACGATCATAGAGTCACCTCCAGTGAATATCAAATCAAATGGTGTAAGATGTGTGTCCTATTGCCAATAGCGCAGTTGCATGCCATAATAATATCGCAGCAAGGTTAAATCTATATGAGTGGGAAGAGTCTTCAAATGGCCGATGCCGAAATTCCTCTCAGCGAACGCGAGATCGAGGTTTTGCGACTGGTCGCTACCGGAGCCGCCAATCAAGAAATTGCACGCGACTTGGTGATCAGCGTCAACACCGTCAAGGTCCATCTGCGCAATATCTTCGAGAAATTGGGTGTTCAGTCGCGTACCGAGGCGACACTCTACGCAATCCGGCAGGGGTTGGTGGTAGTAGATGGTGTAGAGACTGCTGTAGCCGAGACGTCCGGTGAGAGTATGGCAGCACCTGCTGCCTCTACTGCATCGCTAGAGCCACTTGCATGGTGGCAGCGCGTTTATGTGTTGGCTGCCTTGTCATTGGCGTTAATCCTCTTGCTCTTGCCTGCTCTTGGACGGAGAGAGCGGGCTGCCGCAGCGGATAATCCTATTTCGGATCAGCCAGCGGCAGGTGTCGCATCGCTCCGCGCTGAAACGTCACGCTGGACGCACCTGGCCGACTTACCTACGTCGCGCACGCGCTTGGCACTGGTGGCTCACAACGGGCGGCTCTTCGCCATCGGCGGCGACCGGGAGAGCGGCGTCACAGGCCAAGTGGAGATTTATTCGCCCGATACCGACAGTTGGTCTACTGGTGCGCCCAAACCCACGCCGGTTTCAAACATCGGGGCGGCGGTGGTGGAAGGACGCATCTATGTGCCCGGTGGCTGTATCGGGTTGACCAGCTTGACTGACCGATTGGAGGTCTACAGCCCGGCGGACGATTCCTGGACCGAAGGGGCTAGATTACCCAGCCCTTTGTGTGCCTACGCTCTGGCAACGGTTGACGAAGATGTCTACCTCTTTGGCGGTTGGGATGGCCAGCGCTTTGTTAACCGCACGCTGGTATATGATCCGAACCAAGATGCCTGGACAGAACGACAGCCAATGCCTGCCGTCAGAGGATTTGCCGCTGCTGGTGCCATCCAGGGAGTGATTTACGTAGTAGGCGGCTACGATGGCGTTCAGGAGTTCGCGGATACCTACGCCTATGACGTTGCCAACGACACCTGGACAGAGCGGGCACCTATGGGTGTGGGACGTGGGGGGTTGGGAGTCGCCGTAATCAACGATAAGTTGTACGCCATTGGCGGAGGCTGGGAAAGCTATTTGGCCACAAATGAACGCTATGACCCCTCGGGTGATACCTGGAGTGCCTTCGAGTCTCCAGTGCTGGGAGAGTGGCGGAACCTGGGCGTGGCAGCCTTAGGCACACAAATCTACGCCGTCGGTGGCTGGAATGGAGGCTATTCAGGAGTAAACGAGGCCTATCAGGCGCTATTCCGTATCATTCTGCCGGTGGCACAGTGACGCCAGCCCAGTGTTCTCTATGGACTCTGTGACTCTACCTGAACCTACCCGCCAGGATGAATCCTGTGGCTTTGGTTTACGTTAAAGTGCTGGCTCAGCCAGTTTTTTAAGCTTTTCGACTGCCTCGTACCACGTGATCTGAGACAATCCTAACTTTTTGCGCAAGCGTTCCGGGTCCATTCCGTTTCGAAAATCCCGCACCGCGCAGGTCCACCGTAGCATCTCGAACGAAACGCCACCTTTCAGGCCAGCAAGCTGGGCCGCGTCGCGCAAAACATATTCCAGGTTGCGAGCGGTACATTCAAAGAGATTCTGACGTGGCTGATAGGCAGCCAGGTAGCGATCTAGCGCCGGCATAAGATCTGGCGACAGTGCCAGCTTGCGTTCTTTGTGATGCATACGGGGGTTTTTGTAGCGAATATACAGCACAGGCGCTTTAGAGTTCGAGCGATCTACGTCGTTGAGAGCGATGCTCACGCATTCACCCTTTTTAATGCCGGTTTGCAGCACCAGGCTGATTAGAAGATAGGGGCGCGGGTCGGAACTCTCACCCATCATCAGCTCTCGGGTAGTGGCCAGCAATTGCCTCACCTGGTCATCGTGAAGGATTTGTGGCATAGGGGTGACAACCCGGTTGTGGAGGACGGCGGCCGCCGGATCTCGAGGCAGCACATCGATCTCGTGCAGCCAGCCAAAGAAAACTTTGAGCGTGGTCACACGCCTGGCATAAGTCTTGGGGCTACATGGAACACCACGATAATGAAGCATCCAGGTGAGGAAGTCGTTCAACTCCCGGGTGCCGAACTCGTTGATAGGTATATTGGGGCCACTATGTTTGCCCAACAGACGCAGATCAGCCAGGAAGGCTTTGACGGTGTTATCGGAGAATCCCTGGCGTAGCATATAGTCGTGGAAAGCGCCAATAGCTGCACTCAGTGAAGACGTGCTACGCAGCGGCCTGGTTTCGGCCACGACTGGCCCTTTTTCGCCATGCACCCCTTTTTGAGGAAAGAGCGGCAACTGTTCAGCTCGCTGGGGGAAACTTGTCTCTGGGGGAGACTCTGTCCCCTGCGAGGACTGCGCCCCCTGCGAGGACTGCGCTCCCATGCGGTCACCTTCCTTTCACACAGGTCTTGGTTTGACATAATTATATGATACTATTTTACCATGTAACATAGTTTGAGTCAAGCCAGGAATAATGGGGGGGGCTGTCCCAAAAATAGGTGTGTTTTTGCACTTCATCCTCCCGCAGGCTATTTTTGAGAGCAAGGGGTACTTTTGCCGGCCGATTCTGCCTGAAAGACACAGCCTGCGGGAGGGTTCCCTAAAATTTGGAATTGCTGCACGCTTGGCTTGCCAATTGTCTGACGCTGGAGTAAAATCAGATGCGTTGGATCAAGACAAAGTTGCCTCTTTCGTGATACAGGAGGGGGGCCATGAGTGTCTCTCATGAAGTGCTCAGACAGCGGCTGGAAGATCAACGAGCCCGGCTGATGGAAGAGATCAAGCAATTTCGCATCTCTGGCGGTGACAACCTGGGGTATGGCAATCACCAGGCTGATGATGCCAGCGATGCCTTCGAGCAGGCCAAGGAATTAAGCTTGCTACAGAATTCAGAACGAGTTCTGGCTCAAGTGGAAGCTGCGTTGGTGCGCTTTGAGCAAGGCATCTACGGCATTTGCGAGCGCTGTGGAGAACAGATTGATCCAGCCCGGCTCAAGGCCTTGCCCTATGCTAGCTTGTGTATGGACTGTCAGCAACATACTGAGCAAGCCTGAGCAGGGGTGAAAATTTAATCGAGAGGGTGAAAAGTATTTTGCTACGGGACGAAAAACAATCATCTCTCAGGAGGATATTTTCCTTTTTTGTATTGTTAGGTGTGGCCGTTTTGGTGTTGGCCTTAGATCAGTTGTCCAAAGCTTGGGTAGCAACCTCGTTACCTGAAGGTGGGTGGTGGAGTCCATTACCCGGGCTGTGGCGTGTGTTTCGCATCACCCATATCACTAATAGCGGGGCCGCTTTTGGCATTTTCCCTGACCAGGGAAATGTTTTTATTCTCATTGCTGTGGTCGTGGCATTGGCTATCGTTCTTTACTATCGGCATCTGCCAGCCGGAGCCTGGTTGATACGCCTAAGTCTGGGATTCCAGCTTGGTGGGGCCATCGGCAATCTACTTGATCGTGTTCGCTATGGATACGTGGTCGATTTCATCGACATCGGTTTTTGGCCGATTTTCAACCTGGCCGATGCCTCTATCGTGATCGGTGTAGCTATCCTGGCCTACTATTTGTGGCGTCAAGATCATATCATCTCTGATTCTGCCTTAGCTCCGGCTGACGAAGAAGGAAAACTATGAGTGATTCCAGCCCTGATAAGAACCGAGGGCCTCGTAGCGCTATTCAGCGTATGGCCGACGTCGCCCGCCAAGGCCAGGCCCGCCTGAATGCTTATTGCCACGAAACGGCCGCGCTGGGTACCTGGTTGCGTTCGCATCTCTTCCGGCAAGGAAGCAAAGGCCAGCAAATCGCGGTAAGGCGCTCGCTACAAGATACCTTGACAACCCGTCGTCTGCGCGAGCGACAGCGGGTCCATCGTACCAATGGCGGGGGGCGCTCAAGCACGGCCATTTATGCCCTCCAACGCGCGGCGCAGGCCGTTCGTCGGAAGAGGCGTTAGTCGTCTCGGATAGAAATCAAATTCAGATAGCGTTCGAGGGCAGAAACCTTCGGACGCTTTTTGATATTGTTAGCGACGATATGACGTATGCATAACGACGGGGATGTTAAGTTGGGTGAGGAGGAACGGATCATTCACCTGCAGATAAACGAGGCGGGTGAGCGCCTGGACCGCTACCTGGCGCGCGTCTTGCCTGGTGTGTCACGGTCGCAGGTCCAGCTCCTGATACGCCAGGGCTCAGTAGCCCTGGATGGAGAGACGGCCAAACCCAGCACCCCGGTCAAGCCGGGGATGCAAGTCGTGGTGCGGATTTTGCCCACTCCCCCAGGCGAGATTTTCCCCCAGGCCATCCCCATCGATGTGGTTTACGAGGACGACGACCTTCTGGTGGTGAACAAGCCGGCAGGGATGGTCGTCCATCCGGCCCATGGGCATCAGGAGGGGACGCTGGTCAATGCCTTGCTGGCTCGCTATCCTGATTTAGCCGTGGGCGACGCGGGGCGACCGGGGATTGTGCACCGTTTGGACCGTGACACGTCGGGACTGATCGTGGTGGCCAAAACAGAAGTCGCCTTGGAGCATCTACGCTGCCAGTTCAAAGAGCGGTCGGTGAAGAAGACTTACCTGGCACTGGTTCACGGCCGGCCCCCGGCCCCGGAGGGGATCATTGAGGCTCCAGTGGGCCGCGACCCGCGCCATCGCCAGCGCATGGCGGTCGTCCCTGGCGGGCGAGCGGCGCATACTCGTTATCGGCTACTGGAAGGCTTGGGCGACTACAGCCTGCTGGCTGTGTCACCGGAGACAGGACGCACACACCAGATCCGGGTGCACCTTTCCTGGCTGGGGGTGCCGGTCGCCGGTGACCCAATCTACGGCCGGGGGCGTAAGACTCGACAGGCGAAGGAACGCCTGGGTCTGGGGCGCCAGTTTCTGCACGCCTGGCGCTTGTCCTTCGAGCGTCCTGGCGGGAAGGGGGTGGTGGAGTTGGAAGCGCCACTCCCTATCGACTTGGAGCGTGTGCTTCAGACGTTGCACGGGAAGGGCCCCGGCGAACGACCAAGCGCATTCGTTTAAGGCTACAGATTAATCCGCCAACAGAGCCTCCGCTCGTGCTTTCGTCTCTTGCTCCAGGAGAAGGGATCAGAGTTTGTGACAGACTATGCGGCAGCGCGCAGCCAACTCTGAGATTCCTGTAGATAAGTTTCCAGCCACGTCCGCGAGGCTTTATTTTTAATAGGAGTAAAGGGATCCGGGCCCGGCGCTGTGCATTCCAGGATGATAGGGCCGCTGTAACCAATGTCGCTCAGCGCTGCTATCTGCGCGTCAAAGTCGATGTGGCCGCGCCCGATAGCCTGTCGATTCGAATCGGCTACGTGATAGAGCCAGAGGTGATCTTCGACACGGCGCAGGGCGGCTGCAGGGTCGGGCTCTTCGATGTTCATATGATACGCGTCGAGCAGGATTCCCACGTTTTCGGCTCTGACCTCGTTTACAAAGTCTAGTGCTTCAGCGGCGGTGTTGAGCAGGTGTGCTTCGTATCGGTTGAGCACCTCCATCACCAGGCGTAGGTTCAACTCCCGGGCTCGTTGGGCGATCCGGCGCACAGCCGAGATAAAAACGGCCCGCTCCTCGCCCAGGCTACTGATGGCCCGCACCCGCCCGACGTAGCCGTGGCACGATACGAGGGGGTTTCCCATCTCGGCGGCGAAGTCGAGCAGGCGCAAGTAATAGTCGACTGCTGCCGAGCGGATGGCCGCATCGGGATGTGCCAGATCGACATTGTCCGGCGTCAGCGAAAAGACCGCCAGCTTGTGGTCCAGTAAGATCTGAGCGGCTTCCGCTGCCTGGTAGCGCTCCATGTCTCCCATCAACTCGACGCCGTCGAAGCCGAGGGCGCTCAGCCGCCAGGCGATTTCGTTCAGCGGCAGGTCTCCAAACGTCCAGGTGCACACTCCTAGATTGAGTTTTTGTTGCATGTCTGCCTCACTACTACACGGTAAGCGTTCCGTCTTGTAGCTAAGTGATAATCACAGATGGACCCAAAAGGAGAGTTGAGAGGGGGTTGCACACGTGTGCAGAAAATATAGCACAAATACCTGGAAAAGTCAAAAGCCTCACCTTTTCTGGGGACAGACCCGGTCTCTTGGAACTGATTGACACGGGTCGCGAATTGTAATATACTGGCATTAGTAAGAAAACTTCTACTTCTTCCACAAGTATTTTACTTCCCCCCCTTTTTCCCATAAATCTTTAACATTCTGTAGCATACACCTCTACTGCTCCGAACTTCTGAAACTAAACCAATTCTGCTGCGCATGGAGCATTTCGGCAAGTTTAGATAGTTGTGTTCGGAGTTGTTTTTGGACAAGTGCTTGGTATGAGATGAGTTGACGTGAGAGAAAAATATCCCCATGCGAAGAATAAAAGCAGGCGAGATGAAGCGAGCCAGGGGCGCTGGAGAGCCTTTCACTTTGATGGGCTGTTGCTGGTATTCCTGGTAATTGGTTGGTCCCTCATTTTCGCCACGGCCACGCTGGGCTTGCAACGCAATCCCCAGCAATGGCTGCCGGTGAAACTGGTGCCTCAGGTTGCTGCGGACTACGGTGTCGATACCCGGGAGGTCTCCCACCTGGCACCTGTCCGACCTCAGGTAATTGAGGCGGTCAAACAGGATGCCCTGGTATCACGAACTTCGCCCCCCACGCTGGTTTTAGCTGAGGCCATACCTACGCTCACGCCATGGCCAACGCCTACCCCTACCCCTACCCTCACGCCCACATTTACGCCCACTCCTCCGGTGTTGACAGTCAGGGCTGGGGGGCCATACACAGGAAAAGAAGGGAGCCCGATTTCTTTCGTGGCCGGGGCGGCCAGTTTGGCATTGGGGCCATTCAGCTATAGGTGGGATCTGGACGGGGATGGGAAGTACGACGATGCCGAGGGGGCTGGCGTCACTTATGTGTTTTACGACGAAGGGGAGTATCCGATAGGGGTGCAGGCTACGGATCGGAGGGGGCGTAAAGCGACGGCAACGGCCCGCGTCCGGGTGAGCAACGTAGCGCCTACGGTTGAGGTCGGCAAGGAGAGGTC
>CAYTNQ010000223.1:0-7414 GCA_964439175.1 uncultured Anaerolineales bacterium
CCGCCCTTTACTTGCTGTCAAAGAGTTGTTCGCTTAGTTTCGAATAATCGGCTCAGATAATGTATTTGGCACTCGCAATATTACTGGTGATTCCGGTTGTTATGGTTTTCCTGTCCCTGACGTTGAATTATCCTGTGAATCGCTGGGCAAACATCATCGTAGCCATATTCTTTTTTGTTTTTAATCTCATTGGATTGCCTACCTACCCTTCAGCTTATGACAAATTTTTGATCATTGTAGGACTTGTGTTTAATGCACTGACTGTTTGGTATGCATGGAAGTGGAAAAAAATTGAGTCTTAATAGCTGCGAAGTACATTGTTAAGAGTGGAAGCCACACCCTAGAAGGGGCTACGTCGGGAGAGATGTGCATCGCGCGCGATCAGGGCATATTTGGAGGAAACTAATGAAAGCGATTGTATGCACAAAATACGGATCACCGGATGTTCTTCAGCTCAAAGAGGTAGAAAAACCTACTCCCAAGGAGGATGAAGCACTGGTAAAAGTTCATGCGACATCCTTAAATGCGGCTGACTTTGAAACCCTGAGAGGTGTGTTCGTAATCCGCATCGCGGCGCCTCGAAAACCAATGTACAAGATACTCGGATCTGACATCGCCGGGCGGGTTGAAGCGGTTGGCAGAAACGTAAAGCAGTTTCAGCCAGGTGATGAGATATGGGGGGACTTATCTTATCCGTTAGGTTTTGGCACTTTTGCTGAGTATGTATGTGTTCCTGAAAATGCATTAAGGCTGAAACCGGCCAGTATGACATTCGAGGAAGCAGCGGCCGTACCTACAGCGGCAGTCGTCGCCTTGCAGAATCTTCGCTGTAAAAGACCGATTCAGCCAGGACAAAAGGTTTTGATTAATGGTGCGGGTGGTGGTGTGGGTACGTTTGCGGTTCAGCTTGCCAAATACTTTGGGGCTGAAGTGACTGGTGTGGACAGCACGAAGAAATTGGACATGTTACGCTCGATTGGTGCAGACCATGTCATTGATTACACTCAAGAAGATTTCACCCAAAATGAGCAGCGTTATGACCTGATTCTTGATGTTGTGGCATATCGTTCGATTTTCGCTTACAAGCGTGCTTTGGGTCCCGAGGGGATTTTTGTCTATGTCGGAGGTTCCACGGCTGCAATTTTCCAAGCTTTGCTCCTGGGACCTTTGATTTCAAAGATCGGGAGTAAGAAAGTGGGTGTCGGGATGTGGAAACCAAACAACAAAGAGGATTTGGATTTTTTGACAGAGCTTTTTGAAGCCGGCAAAGTAGTACCTGTAATAGATAGACGCTACCCGTTAAGTGAGGTCCCTGAAGCTCTCCGGTATCTTGAAGAAGGACACGCTCTAGGAAAAGTAGTAATCACTGTGGAACATAACGACAAAACCTAATCGTAATATTAGGCATCATTATCTGGAAATCGATAAGCAGAAAGGAGGGACACTATGACAAAGGAAAAACTCAGCTAACCACGTTTCAGTCAAACAGAGCTTCACTAACCGACTCACCTTTATTGCCTACAATGTTGTCTGGTGGATACCTATAGTGCTTCCCTTTACCAAGACAATCGACTACCGTACGGGCTTCATAGCGTTTTTCGTAGTTACGATCATAAGGGCCGGTGCTAATCTGCACAGGAACAACGTCCTCAAGCCGGAGCAGGCCGAAAGTTTTCCCTTCCGAGCACCATAGTTGAAAGATAAAACTGACACCAACTACGGGCAGGTGATGAGCCAGGCCTTAAAGGTCTAAATGACCAAATCAAAGTAAACTGGGAGGAATACTTATGAAAGCAATCGTCCAAAACGAGTACGGCTCACCGGATGTCTTCGAACTCAAGGAGATCGACAAGCCGGTGGTCAAGGATGACGACGTGCTGGTACGCGCTCACGCGGCTGCCCTCCACGCAGGTGACTACTTCGCCATGAGAGGCGTGCCGTACGTTGTGCGCATGAGTGCCGGGTGGCCCAAACCGAAGAACTATGTTCCGGGATACGATGTGGCAGGGCACGTTGAGGCGGTCGGCAAGAACGTGACGCGGTTTCAACCAGGTGACGAGCTATTCGGCGCGTGCAAGGCTACCTGCGCGGAGTATGTGTGTGCTGCAGAAGACAAGTTCGTGCTGAAGCCGGCCAACCTCACGCTTGAGCAAGCCGCGGCTGTACCTACCTCCGCAGTCGCCGCCCTCCGCGGTCTTCGCGATGCGGGAAAGGTACAGCCAGGGCAGAAGGTCTTGATCAATGGTGCGTCGGGAGGTGTGGGTACATTCGCCGTGCAGATTGCCAAGGCGTTCGGAGCGGAAGTGACCGGCGTGTGCAGCACGAGGAACGTGGACATGGTCCGATCGATCGGCGCAGACCACGTCATTGATTACACCCAAGAGGACTTCACGCAAAGCGGGCAGCGCTACGATCTCATCCTCGATCAAGTGGCGAACCATTCGTTTTCAGACTGCAGACGCGCGCTCACCCCCCAGGGGACTCTCATACCCAACAGCGGCCATAGCGGCATGGGTTACATTATCAAGGCGCTCGTGTTGTCACTGTTCGTGCGCCAGCAGGGACGCCCGTACATTGCGATACCGAACAATGAGGACCTGGTTGTTCTGAAGGAGCTCATTGAATCCGGCAAGGTCACACCGGTCATCGACAGGACGTACCCGCTGAGCGAGACCCCTAAGGCCTTCCGGTATCTGGACGAAGGTCACGCCCGAGGCAAAGTCGTCATCACCGTGTGAGGCGCGGGCTACCGCTCAGATCACGGGATCTCGGTGGCTACCTTCCACCGAACCCGCGACGGATCAGGAGGACACGATGAAAGCAATCGTCCAAGACGAATACGGCTCACCTGGTATGAAATATCATCGCGTCGTCGTGACGCGGCATGGCGGGCCGGAGGTGTTACAGGTGGTGGAAGAGGATCTCCCCGAACCCCGGGCCGGCGAGGTTCGGGTGAAGGTGCTGGCCGCAGGAGTCTCCGCCTTCGATCTCATGTTCCGACGCTCACGTTCGCTCCCCGGGACTCCGCGCGTGCCGTTCACCCTGGGCGAGGACGTCGTCGGCGTGGTGGACAAGCTGGGCGAGGGGGTGTCGACCGTCGAGCCGGGGCAGACGGTTGCCGGCGCGACCTTCTGTCTTGGCGTCGGTGGCGGCTACGCGGAGTTCATCTGCCTGCCCACCAGCGAGTTGGTGCCCCTTCCCCCGGGCCTGGATCCTGCCGAGGCCGTCTGCCTGGTGGTGAACTACCTCACCGCCCACATGGCCATGCACCGAACCGCCAACATGCGGAGCGGCGAGCGTATCCTCGTCCACGGTGCGGCGGGAGGCGTAGGGACCGCTCTGCTCGAGCTCGGCAAGCTGGCCGGGCTGGAGATGTACGGCACGGCGTCCAAGCACAACCACGAACTCGTGTCCGCACTGGGAGCCACGCCGATCGACTACCACACCGAGGACTTCGTCGAGCGTATCCGTGGTCTTACCGGCGATGGGGTGGATGCCGTGTTCGACCCCATCGGCGGCGCAAGGCAACTCTGGCGTTCGTACCGAGCCTTGCGCAAAGGCGGGCGGTTGGTGTGGTTCGGTGTGGCTGCGACGAAGAAGGAGGGGCTGCGGGTCATTCCCCTCAGCCTGCTGATGCGGACTCTGCTGGCGCTCATTCCGGACGGCAAGCAGGCGCCTTTGGCCCCGGATCTCGGGAAGGACAACGCCTGGTACCGCGAAACGCTGACGGAACTCATCGATTCGCTGGCAGCGGGCAAGATCAAGCCGGTCGTGGCGGAGCGCATCCCGTTGGCTGAGGCCGCTCGTGCTCACGAGCTGCTCGAGCGCGGCGGATACGCGGGCAAGGTGGTTCTCGTTGCCAGCGCGTAGTCAGGGTCTCTGAAGACGGGTCGGTAAGGCGGCGGCCGCAAGTGATCGCGCCTGGACGCGCGCTCACCCCCAGGGGGACTCTCATACGTAACACTGTTTATGTTCATTCATAAAGGAGATAAAAAATGAATTCAAACAAAAAGACCACCGAAATGAAAGATAGGAAAGTAATACTTTCAACATTATGGGTATTTGTAATGTTTAATATGGCTTTTGCGGATATTGTCGGATTTATGAATCCAGGGACCCTAGAGGAAATAATGACTGGGGCGGGTCCGATTCAAATCACTCAAGGATTATTGTTGGTATTCTCAATATTACTGGAGATTCCGATTGCGATGATTTTCCTGTCCCGGGTATTGAAGTATAGAGTAAATCGCTGGGCAAATATCATCGCAGGTGCAATAACTATTCTGTTTGTTATAGGTGGTGGAAACACTGGTCTTTCTTATATATTTTTCGCAACTATAGAAGTTGTGTGTATGTCACTGATTGTCTGGTATGCATGGAGGTGGCCTAAACAGGAAGCATGAGCCGATTCCATCTTTTTTAAACCACTCAGAGGAAAAGTAGTCATAACTTTGGAACATAACAACAAAACATAACAAATTAGGAGGAGCATAAAATGAATAAGACAAATAAAAAAAACGATAAGAGCACATGGGTCATTGGTGGAACAACACTTATAGGTATAGGTGTTGGATTCATTTTCCTTCAGGAATCAGCCCTATTCTTTGTTGCATCTGTACTCATAGGAATAGGACTTGGTCTTGTTATAACTTCTTTAATGCGAAGGTGATGTATACACCAATTTCTGCCAGTTGAACCGCTCCATTTTTGAGAGCAGCGCCCAAAAGGGATTCTATGACATCGCCGAACTCCGCGATTCGCAAGATTTGCAGTATATCCGCCTGACAAAATGCCTGAATGTGGACGCCTTTTCAGCGTTAGGCTGCCCGGAATTGGCCCGCTTGGGCTGCGACATCGACATCGCTGGATATGCCCCCGAAGCAATGGGAGACAAAGTCAACCTCGATTTTCGGCGTCCCGGCACGATTGCCAAAGGCAACCCAATCTGTGAATTCTATTATTACCGTCAGGGCCACGCCCCTGCAGATATGAAAAGAATATAAACGAGTAGTTAGCCAGCCCATAATTTTCATCTCCGGATCAGCCCAAAATGCGCACCTCAAGACGCTATCCGTTGGAACAGATGTCCGAGGCTCACAGGTATGTTGAAAAAGGACACAAAAAGGGAGATGTAGTCATAACTGTGGAGCATGATAACGAAACCTGAAAAAGCGCTGCATCAATGAATAATAAACAATCAAAAAGGAGGTAAGATGGAAAAGTCAACAATTATTATTGGGGCCGGCGTCGCCGGCCTATCCGCCGGGTGCTACGGCCAGATGAACGGCTACCGCACCCAGATCTTCGAGATGGACACCACACCTGGCGGATGTTGCACTACCTGGGAACGTGAGGGTTATAAGATTGATGGCTGTATTCACTGGTTGACGGGCTCTCGTCTGGGAAACGTTTTCTACCCGATTTGGGAGGAATTGGGTGCGTTGCAGGGGCGGACGATCGTTGACCATGACGAGTATGCACGGATTGAAGGCAAGGATGGCCAAGTCTTTATCGTCTACTCCGACATCGACCGCCTGGAGCAGCATATGCTCGAGCTTGCTCCAGAAGACAAGGATGTTATCGAAGAGTTTGCCAATGGGATTCGTACTATCATTCACTTTCCCATGCCGGTCGAAAAAGCGCGCGAGCTGTATGGCCCAATTGACGGTCTCAAGGTCATGCTTCAGATGCGTCCCTACTTCGGTTTTCTCAGGAATTGGGGGAAGGTTACCATCGAGGACTTTGCCCAGCGTTTTAGGAATCCATTCCTGCGCCAGGTCTTTCCTCTTGTCGTAAACCTCCAGAATGACCCTGACTTTCCGATGCTTGGTTTTCTCATGAGCCTAGCTTGGATGGACCAGAAAACAGCCGGCTATCCGGCAGGTGGCTCCCTGGAGTTTGCCCGCACGCTCGAGCGGCGTTACCTTGCCCTGGGAGGCCAGATCCACTACGGGTCGACGGTTTCGAAGATCTTGGTAGAAAATGACCGCGCGGTTGGTGTGCGGCTGGCTGACGGCAGTGAGCACCGCAGCGACAACGTCATCTCCGCCGCCGATGGGCGCACCACCATATTCGATATGCTGGATGGCAGGTACCTGAGCAAGAAGATCCGGGGTTACTATGACGAACTTCCTCCCTCTCGTCCTGTAATCTACATTGCACTGGGCGTAGCCCGCTCGTTCGATGAGATGCCGCACCAAACAACAGGATTAGACTTCCCCCTCGATGAGCCGGTAAGGATTGGTGCGCAGGAACGGAAGCGACTGTGTGTACAGATGTACAACTTCGATCCCAGCCTGGCACCGGCGGGCAAGACAGTGATGAGAGTCTATTTCGCTTCAGATTATGAATACTGGAAAACGTTGAGGCAGGACCCTGGGCGGTATGAAGCAGAGAAGGAGCAGATTGCGGACCAGGTGGTTGCTGCGCTCGATCGACGTTTCCCGGGGTTGGCCGCCCAGGTGGAGATGCGCGATGTGTCGACACCCATGACCTTCGAGCGCTACACTGGCAACTGGCAGGGCACCTTTTTGGGCTGGAAGATTACAACGAAGACATTGAGGATGCGTATGAGCAAGACCCTGCCGGGGCTCAAGAACTTCTACATGGCGGGGCAATGGGTTGAGCCGGGCGGTGGCGTGCCTACGGCGGCTATGTCAGGCCGGCATGTAACTCAGATTATTTGCAAGGGGGATAAGAGGGAATTTGTAACAAGCACTCCGTGACGGCGATTCAAGCTAGGCCATGATCCCGGACCCCCCCTAAATATGGCCCAAAAAACGTCCAACACTCGTTGAGCGAAGTCCCTGACGCTCTCCGGTATCTCGAAAAAGGACACGCCCGAGGCAAAGTCGTCATTACGATGTGAAGGGATGTGCCAAGCCTGGAATTAAGCCCTACATTATGATAAGTAGGGTGGCTTTCTATAGCCGCCGCCTGTAGGCAGGTATGGCCCGTCCTGCCTGCCCCGTACCGGGACGGTGCACCTGTCGGCGCGGCACAGGTGGCCGGCGGGCCAGGGAAACCTGCCCTACATAATGATAAGACAGGCCTGGAGGAGTAGGTACAACATATGCCGTAGAGGTTCACTACGCTCAGTGTGGAAAGGGCCGCCGGAAAGGCGGTCCTTTTTGCGTATGGCAAATCCACTCTTTATCTGGTGACAGGAGAGGCTTTTTCAGGTATGCTGGGGGGCAAGAATATCTCAGATAAGACGCTTGAAAGCGATTACTTAGCTCAGGTTAGGAGGCAAAACGTGAAAGGTAATAGGTTTCATCAATCTCGGAAATAGCCAAAAAGGAGAAAAAACGATGACTACCAATGAAAAATATACAACAAAGGGGAAGCGGATTCACTGGATGGCCGATTATTCGAAAGTGATGTTCTAACAGAAGCGACTTGACCCTGACCTCGG
>CAYTNQ010000224.1:0-7407 GCA_964439175.1 uncultured Anaerolineales bacterium
CCCTCCCCGCGCCGGGGAGGGGCTGGGGGTGGGGTCCGCCCCCAACTCCGAACGCACCCGACGAGAATGCGTTTGACATCGGTAGCCTATCCGATTACAATTCTTTTATAATACTTGCACTTGGGTATGATATCTAGGGCTCTGTCAAAGCTAACCTATAGGTCCCCTTTCCCCTGTGCAGGGGACCGTGAGTGGGGAATTGACGGGTGATGTTGACGCCCATGGCGTTGGGCCGTACCCGTCAAATCCCGCAAAGCGGGATCAAATCACAGTTGACAAAGTACTAGCAATGGAGCCATGATGAATCGGTACACCCTGGCAGAACTCAATCCCCAGCAGCGCGAAGCAGTCCAGACAGTGCAGGGACCGGTGTTGGTATTGGCCGGGCCGGGCAGCGGCAAGACGCGCGTGCTAACCCATCACGTGAGCTACCTGGTGCGCGAGGTCGGCGTCGAACCCTGGCGGCTGATGGCTGTCACCTTTACCAACAAGGCCGCCCGCGAGATGAAGGAAAGGCTGGCCTCGGCGACCGAGGGCGGTCAGGGCGGCCTCCTCACGCCCCGGCAGCTCCAGGCCTTGACCATCGGCACCTTCCACGCTATCTGCGCCCGCATTCTGCGCCGCGAGATCGAGACCATGCCGGGTTGGGACCGCAACTTCGTCATTTACGACGCCGGCGATCAATTAGCCTTAATGCGGCAGGCATTGCGTGACCTGGATCTGGACGACAAACGATACCGCCCGGCGGCCATCCACAGCATCATCTCTCAGGCCAAGAACGAATTGATTGGCCCCGACCGTTTCCAGGCTCGCACCTACAATGAAGAGATCGCCGCCCGCGTCTACCAACGTTACGAGAGTCTCCTGCGCGACAACAACGCCCTGGACTTCGACGATCTATTGATGAAGACCGTCGAACTCTTCAGAGAGCAGGATGACTTACGCAACTCCTATCAGGAACGCTACCTCCATGTGCTGGTGGACGAGTTCCAAGACACGAATATCGCCCAGTACGAGCTGGTAAAATTGCTGGTGGGGAAACATCGCAACCTGTTCGCCGTGGCCGACGAAGATCAGAGTATTTATAGCTGGCGTGGTGCCGACTACCGCAATGTCCTCCGCTTCCGCGACGACTTTCCCGACCACCGGCTTATTTTGTTGGAGCAAAACTACCGCTCTACGACGATAATTTTGGAAGCTGCCAAGCACGTTATCCGTAAGAATCTGCATCGTGTGGACAAAAACCTGTTCACCCAGCGGGGCGCCGGGGTCAGGGTCGAGCTCGTCGAGGCATATGACGAGCACGACGAAGCGCGCTTCGTCGTCGGCGAGATCGCCCGGTTGGGAGCAGAGACCGAAATACTCCCCGGTAATTGCGCCGTGATGTATCGCACCAATGCCCAAAGCCGTGTCTTGGAAGAGGAGTTCATCCGGCGGGGGATGAAATACCGGCTGGTGCGGGGCACCCGCTTCTATGAGCGCAGAGAGGTAAAAGACGTCATCGCTTACCTGCGTCTCATTCACAACCCTAACGATAGCGTGAGTATGGCGCGGGTCATCAATACACCAGCCCGGGGCATTGGCGCCCAAACGACCGCCGCGCTGGAACGCTGGGCCTTCAAGCTGGAAACTTCCATCTTTGGCGCGCTGCTCAAATTGCAGGAGGAGGCCAACGGCGCCAGACTGCCCCTGCCCAGCCCCTTCGCCGCGCGGGCACGCAAGTCGCTGTTAGGCTTCGCGGACCTGTTGACTTCCATTAGCGCCGCCCGCGACAGACTAACCCTGCCCGAACTTTTCGATCTGACGTTGGCTCGCTCTGGCTACCGGGATTTCGTCCGAGATAGCACGCGCGAAGGAGAGGAGCGGTGGGAAAACCTGATGGAATTGCGGGGCCTCACCCAGGAATACGTCAGCGTGGAGCGGTCAGAAGCGCTGTCCCTCTTCCTGGAAGAGGTTGCGCTCGTCTCTGACGTGGATGCGTTGACCGAAGACGAACGAGGCCCGGCCCTGCTGACTCTGCACGCGGCCAAAGGTCTGGAGTTTCCCGTGGTCTTCATTATTGGTTTGGACGAGGGGCTTTTTCCCCACAGTCGCTCTATAGAGGACCCGGAGGCGATGGAAGAGGAACGTCGCTTGTGTTACGTGGGCGTGACGCGAGCTATGGACCGCCTTTACCTGGTACACACTTTTCGTCGCACCCTCTTCGGGAGCAATGAATTGAGCGTTCCTTCTCGTTTCCTGGCCGATATTCCTGCCGACTTGGTGGAAGGGCGCTCTCCACCAGAGAAGCAACTTTCCACCTGGCCCACCGTCCGGGATAGGCCGGCCCAGGATCGTGAGGAAAAGTACTACTCCCGGCAGGGAGGATCCACTTCCCGGTCAGGATCGGCTATTGGCGCGGGCTCTGTCACCCGCTGGTCTCGGGGCGGAGCGACCGCTGCCTCATCGCCCTCGACCGCACCGCACTTTGCTGTGGGCGACACGGTCGTCCACGCTAAATTTGGTGAAGGTGTCGTCATCAAGTGTCTTCTAACCGACGACGACCAGGAGGTGGAGGTCGCTTTTCCTGACCAGGGAATCAAGAAACTCTCGGTGAGCTTTGCACCGATGAAGAGAAAACAGTAGCCGGAGAGTTTCTTCGCTCTTTGCCAATGCAGGATTTGTGGGCAAGACACGAATCGTGCGCAATTTGAGGCCATGCCTGGAGATGAAGCATGAGGAAGAAGGCGCCTCACTTAAATTCCGACTTGCCCAAGATGGGCCGGAAGGTGGAATTGCTTCGGGCTCTCAATGTTGCTGCAGCCTCGCTCCAGCGGTCGGCCCATTCCGAGGCAGAAGTCTTTCGCGCGGTCAGTGAGCAGATTGCCGGGCTCGGTCTGCGTGGTAGTCTCAGCCTGTTTGACGAAAAGAACGAACGCCTGGTCATCCGTGCCGCCGTCTATCCCACCCCAATGCTGTCTGACCTGGAAGAACTCACCGGGCTCAAGGTCGAGGGTTTTGAGTTCGCCCTGGGGAAAGTGGATGCCTACCGGCGGGTGGTGGAAACTGGGAGGACGCTTTTCGTCCCCAGCAGCGCCGCCGTCGTTGCTCGGCTTCTTCCCGAGGCGGCCCAGCCCTTTGCTGAGCGCATCCTGGAATCCCTAAGCCCGTCACCTGGCATCTATGCGCCGATTATAACTGATAATCGGGTCCGGTGGGTACTGAATATAGTCGGCCCCGGCCTGACCCCAGACGACCTTCCGACGGTGGAGGCCTTCGCCAATCACATCTCCGTAGCGTTAGACAATGCCCGGCTCTATGCCGAGACCCGTGCCACCCGTGATTATTACAACAGCCTGCTCAACAGTCTGCACGATTCGCTCCTCGTCATCGACCGTGACTACGTCATTACCGACGTCAACGAGCCGTTGCTGCGTGCAACCGGGTACACGCGCCAGCAAGTTATCGGCCGCCATTGCTACGAAATCGGGCACGGGCTGGATGTCCCCTGTTGGCAACACTCCGATCACTCTTGCCCTATCGCGGAGGTGTGGCAGACGGGCCGCGCCGGTGGTGCCACTCATATCCACTACGACCAGGCTGGCAAGCCAATCACCATCAATGTCGTTGTGTCACCTCTCCTGGATGAATCGGGAGAAGTCAGTGGCGTCATCGAATCCTATCGCGACGTGACCACCGTGAAGCGGCTGGAAAAGCGATTAGAAGCCATCTACCAACTGGGACAGGAATTGACCCCGCTCCGTGACGAGGCTGCTATCGTCCAGCGCGTGCTGGAGAGGGCAGTTGAAGTGCTCCAGTTCGAGATAGCTGGCTGTGGCCTGGTAGACGAGGCGGCGGGCGAATTGGTGTATCGCTACCTGGTCGGCGCTGCCCCGGGGATGGCCCAGGAGACAATTCCGCTGCGCCTGCCCCTGGATGGATGCAAGGTGCGAGGGATCGGTGTGGCTGTCGTTCAAAGCGGGCAGGCGATCAATGTGCCCGACACCACCCAGGACGCGCGCTACGTCCCCTTCCCGGAAGACAGTCCCGGCCGTTCGGAGCTGTGTGTGCCGATGAAAATCGGTGATCGGGTCATCGGGGTGTTGGATGCCGAGAGTGTCGAGCCCAATCACTTCACACAGGCCGACCAGCAGTTATTGCAAAGCCTGGCCGATCAAACTATGGTGGCCCTACAAAATGCCTGGCTCTTCGACCAGGTGCGCCAGCGTGCGGTTCAACTGCAAACAGCCGCCGAGGTCTCCCGGGCTGCCACCTCGGTGTTAGAACTGGCCCAACTGTTGCCGCAGGTGGTGGAGTTGATCTGCGAACGCTTTGGCCTCTATTACGTGGGTCTGTTCCTGGTAGACGAAGGGGGCGAGTGGGTCGTTTTGCAGGCCGGCACCGGGAAGGCTGGCCAGACTCAACTGGCGCAAGGGCACCGGCTCAAAGTGGGCGGCGAGTCGATGGTCGGCTGGTGTGTGGCCAACGCCCAGGCGCGAATCGCGCCGGACGTGGGACAGGAAGCAATCCATTTCGACAACCCCCTTCTACCCGATACCCGGTCTGAAATGGCACTTCCGCTCATCTATCGGGGCGAAACCATCGGTGCCCTCACCGTGCAGAGCACCCACCCGGCGACCTTTAGCCAGGAAGACGTCACCACCCTGCAGACAATGGCCGATCAATTGGCCAACGCCATCGAAAATGCCCGGTTTTACCAGGCAGAACGCGCCCGCCGCCAGGAACTCGAGGCGATTCAGCAGGCCAGCCTGAGCCTGACTGCCTCACTCGATTTGCCCCAGGTACTGGATGCCATCCTGCACGCTGCGCTTAATCTGATCTCGGCACAAGATGCTCACATTTTTCTATATGACGGGGATTGCCTGACTTTCGGCGCGGCCTTGTGGATGGATGGCGAACGGGAGACGCCCTTTATCAACCCCCGTCCTGGCGGCCTGACCTATGCCGTTGCCCGGCAGGGAGAGCCCATTATCGTACCCGATCTCCGCACTCATCCCTTGTTCGCCGATGCGCCGCCCGATTGGGTAGGTGCCATCGCCGGTCTGCCACTCAAAATCGGCCAGCGTGTGGTAGGCGTGATGAATATCGCCCGGCCCGAACCTGGCAGCTTTTCGGAAGCTCAACTGCGCGCGTTACGTCTGCTGGCCGCCCAGGCCGCCATCGCCATCGAGAATGCCCGGCTGCACGAAGATTTGCAGGCTCAGCTAGACGCCCTACGACGTACTCAAACCCGGCTGGTGCAGAGCGAAAAGCTGGCCGCCATCGGTGAACTGGTGGCCGGCGTGGCCCACGAATTGAACAATCCCCTTACCTCTATCATTGGCTTTGCCCAACTGCTCCAACACAGCCAGGTAGACGGCCAAAGCCAGCAGGACTTGAACAAGATCGTGGCCCAGGCGCAGCGAGCGGCCAGCATCGTACGCGGCTTGCTCGATTTTGCCCGCCAGTATCCACCCGAGCGGAAGCCGGTCCAGGTCAATGACGTGTTAGACAGCACATTGGACCTGCTGGCCTATGAATTGCGTATCAGTAATATAGAGTGGACTACTCACTACTCACCCGATTTGCCACTCACCATGGCCGACCCGCAGCAGTTGCAGCAAGTCTTTGTCAACCTGGTTCACAACGCATGTCAGGCGATGAGTGGGGCTCACGGCCATGGCCACCTGACCGTCAGCAGCGAATTCGAGTTCCCTGCCTTCTTGAATCACCAACATAGAGCACAGCCGGTCATTCGCGTCATGGTCCAGGACGATGGGCCAGGCATCCCTAGTGACTTAATGCCGCACATTTTCAATCCCTTTTTCACCACGAAGCCGCCGGGGGAGGGTACTGGGCTCGGACTGGCAGTTTGTCATGGCATCGTGAGTGAGCATGGGGGTCACATCTGGGCCGAGGCGGCGCAGGCACAGGATGACAGTCCAGGGGGCACCACTTTTTTCGTCGAATTACCTGTGATCGCCCCCGAGATGCCACACCAGACCCGCGCGCCAGAGCGGACCCAGCAGCCTATCTCCCCTGGCGCGACCCGCGTCCTGGTGGTTGACGACGAGCGAGAGATACTGGAAATGGTCGTTCGTGCCCTTCAACGTGAGGGTTACCAGGTAGATGCCGCAAGCGACGGTGAGACAGCATTGAGCCGCCTCGCCGAAACAGATTACGACTTGATCCTGTGCGACGTGCGCATGTCCGGCCTCAGTGGGCAGGAGGTGTACCGACAGATAGCTGCACAAGACCTGGACCTGGCTCGCTGCATCATTTTCATCACCGGCGACACAGTGAGCCCTGCCACCCGTCGCTTTCTGGAAGAGACCGGCACCTCTTACCTGGGCAAACCCTTCGAGTTGGCAGACTTGCTGCAGAAAGTGCAGTCAATAACGACGAAGCCTCAATAAGGAATAGAGATACCTCATTCTTGCGATCGGCGAAGCTGGACGATCAATGCCCCGAGTCCCGCCAGGACTAACCCGATTCCTCCTTGCCAGGTGATTTGCTCTCCCAGGAACAGCCACGCCAGGACAGGGATTTGGATGACCATGGTGTTGTTGATGACCGTGGATTGCATGGCGGATAGCGTGCGCAGGGTGTGATTCCAGAGCGTAAAGGCGATGGCTGTGTTTACCACGGCCAACCAGCCGATGATCACCCAGTTGATCAGGCTGAGATGGGGCATGCCCTGGATGACCACCCCGGTCACCAGAAGTACCATAGCTCCAATTCCCATGCTGATCGTCGTCACCGTGAGTGGCCGGATGTCTCCTCCCCGGTTAACGTGCCGTCCCAGGATCGAGGAGCCGGCGTTGGCGAGAACGCCGATGGTTACGGCGATGAACCCAATGATCTGGCTGGCAGGGAGCGAGACCGGGTAGAAATAGAAAAGGGCGCCCATCACAGATAGGCTGACCCCACTCCATTGGAGAAGAGTAGGCCGTTCCGCCAGCAGGACGATGCCCAGCAGTGCGACAACGACCGAGGTAAAACTGAGGAGCAGATTGACCGTGACGGCCGGCATATACGCAAGACCTAAGAACTGGGCGCCCTGGGTCATTGCGTAGAAGAGAAGGCCGAGGCTGGTCAAGCGCGCCCACGCCAATCTGGACAGGGTGCGAAGGGAAGCCAGGCGGGCAGAGCGCAAGGAAAAGGGCAGCAGGCACAGGAAGGCTAAACTATAGCGCAGCCCTGCGAAGGTTAAAGCGGGGATATCCTGCAGGCCGATCTTGATGAGCACCCAAGATGTGGACCAGAGGAAGGTAACAAACAGCGCTTGAAGTACGGGACGTAAATCAGGGGAGTTATTTCTTAACATGTCGGCACCTCCGAGAAATGAAGGAAGGGAATAGAGACGCGCAAAAGCACGTCAACCTATCCCCTCTGGCATTTTACTCCTCAAGGTGCCTGCCGCTTCTG
>CAYTNQ010000225.1:0-7339 GCA_964439175.1 uncultured Anaerolineales bacterium
CCCGCCTGGGGCAAGGACGGGAGAACAGCAAACAATTCCTGCGCGATAACCCCGACATCGCTTTAGAAATTGAAAACCAGGCACGTCAAGCGAAAGATTTACCGAGTATTGAGGTGTACCTCAGTTAAGGTATCTCGCACCAGGAGTTGGACTACCGAGCGAACGTTCGCTTGCTGGCCCTACGTCACAGCTAGCAATGTATGAGCTTGAACCGCACGTTTTGGATATAGCCTAATAAGGCTGCCTGGAGCATCCGAATTAAAGAACCAGAGCAAGATGCGTCCAGGGGCCAGCTTTCGGCGGTTCGTCGATAATGTGATTCATAACCCGTTAGAGCAAAGTATCCATATGCTTCGCAGTAAGCTCCTTGGCTCGGCTACCTGTGCTCGTGCTACCGGTGCAGGTAAGACGGGCAACCGAATGGGTAACGTGGTCGATGATGCCGGTTGATCCGGATACAGAGCAGTTTGAAACCAGATACCATAGAATTTTATGATTGAACATCCAATCTGGTTTGGCCAACGTTTGGGCTAAAACTCGGGCTTGGAGACCTTTCGAGACAAGGGTAAGTAGTTTCATAATATCGACGTACAAGCTCTATTTATTTGTTGACGATCGTGACAAGCTGTGGCGCGATGTGCCACAGCTTGTCTTTTTTTCAGGTAATACAGAATAATGGCAGGGACCATCACGGCGCTAAAGTTTCAACAACGCAACAAAGAACGAGTCAACGTCTACCTGGATGGAGAGTATGCCTTTGGGCTGAACGCCGTTGAAGCGGCTCGGCTGCGCAAAGGCCAGGTACTATCCGAGGCAGAAATTGCCGCGCTCAAAGCACAAGATGAACAGAAACGGGCCTTCGATCAGGCGGTGCGCTTCTTAAGCTACCGGCCTCGCAGTCGGGCAGAGGTGGAGCGCTACCTGCGCAGCAAAGGAGTTGCCGAAGAATTGGTAGCCGATGTCGTCGTGCGCCTGGAGCAAGCCAATTATCTAAACGACGAAGCATTTGCCCGCTTTTGGGTGGAAAATCGTGAGCAGTTCAAGCCTCGCAGTCAACGCGCCCTGCGCTACGAACTCCGCCAAAAAGGTGTGAGCAACCCAATCATCGCCCGAGTGCTAGATGGCCTGGACGACGAAGCGGCTGCCTGGCACGCCGTCGAAGGTCAGCTATCTCGATGGGCTCGCCTGTCGCACGAAGAACTCCGTCAGAAAGTGACAGGCTATCTGAGTCGTCGTGGATTTGATTATGGCACGATTGCTTTATCCTTTGAAAAAGTTTGCCAGGTCTTGAAAGTAGAAGACTAACTATGCCCAACTTCTAGAAAGATCCCAGGTTGGGCACAATTAACAATAGAAGACTCCCTGGTGCGAAACGCAGATAGCACATACTAACGCCTTGCCACCAATCTTCAAGATGTGGCGCTTCACACCGGGAACCAGATTAGACGAGGAGAAAGAGGAAACAAACAATGGGGAACCCTTTTGTTGTACTGATAGTCGCGCTCTGCGTCGGGTTGGTCGCCTTTTTGCTTGGCTATTTCCTCAGGCAATATTTTGGAGAAGCCAAGCTGAAATCGGCCCAAGCTGAAGCCGAACACATCCTGGCCGAGGCGGAAGCGCAAAAAAAGGATCTCCTAATCCAGGCTAAAGAGGAGACCATTAGGCTCCGTGACGAGTTCGAGGCGGAAACGGAACGCAAACGCGCCGAACTACGACGGCAAGAGGAGCGCCTGCAAAAGCGCCAGGAAGTGTTGGATCACCGCTTTGAAAGTATTGACAATCGAGAACGAGCGATCAACAAGCGACAGAGTGCTCTCGACCGCCGCGCCAATGAAATTAACAAGCTCCACGAAAAGCAGGCGGCCGAACTTGAACGTATCTCAGGCCTGACACAAGAAGAGGCCAAAGAGATACTATTGAAAACGGTGGAAAAAGACACTCGACAAGATATGGCCCGGATTGTGCGTGAGATCGAAGCGGAGGCCAAGACCGAGGGCGAGCGGCGGGCACGCAAGATCATTGCCCTCGCCATCCAACGCATCGCCTCCGATCAAGTGTCCGAGATGGTGGTATCGGCGGTGCCGCTACCTAGTGAGGACATGAAGGGACGCATCATTGGGCGGCAGGGTCGCAACATCCGGGCCTTTGAAAATGCTACCGGCATTGATGTCATTGTAGACGACACACCCGAAGCCATTATTCTGTCTGGCTTCGATCCTGTGCGGCGGGAAGTTGCACGCCTTGCCATGTCAAAGCTCGTCACCGATGGGCGCATTCACCCCGCGCGCATTGAAAAAACTGTACAAAAAGCGCGCCAGGAAGTCGAGCAGACCCTCATCGAAGAAGGTGAATCAGCTCTCCTGGAAGCTGGCATCCACGGTTTGCATCCTGATATCATCAAACTGTTGGGACGACTCAAGTATCGAACCAGCTACGGCCAAAACCAACATCAACACGCCATTGAATGCGCCCAGATCGCCGGCATCCTGGCCGCCGAACTGGGAGCCGATGTGCGGATTGCCAAAGAAGGGGCACTATTGCACGACATCGGCAAGGCAGTAGACCACGAAGTAGAAGGCCCACACGCCCTGATTGGCGCTGACATCGCCAAGCGGTGCGGTGTCCATCCCAAAGTGGTAAATATCATCGCCTCGCATCACCACGAGACCGAGCAAGACACGCTAGAGGCCATCATCGTAGAAGCAGCCGACGCTATTTCTGGCGCACGCCCGGGGGCTCGACGTGAGAGTCTGGAGACTTATGTCAAGCGCATTAAGGCCTTGGAAGAAGTGGCTAACTCGTTCGACGGAGTGGACGAGAGTTACGCTATCCAGGCTGGGCGCGAGCTGCGCATCATCGTCAAACCCGAGGAGATCGACGATTATTCTGCTACCAACTTATCCAAAGATATCGCCCGCAGGGTGGAGGAAAGCCTGGATTACCCTGGTCAGATCAAAGTGACCGTGATCCGCGAGACTCGGGCGGTAGACTACGCAAAATAACGACGCGAAGCACACAAATTGCAAATAACAAAAAAGCCGCTCCCAAAGCGGCTTTTTTGTTTACCCGACTAAAGGGTTAATAGTGAACGACGACCAGTGTACCAGGATTGGCGTCATTTGCTCGCACGTGGCTGGCACCAACAGGTAGAGGTGGATCGGTCCAATTAAAGAGCCATTGAGCATCCTCGGTGCGCAGATTCACGCAGCCGTGACTCATCGGGTGACCGAAGTTATTGTGCCAGTAAGTGCCATGCAGAGCATAGCCGCGATAAAAATACATGGTGTACGGCACCCCTGGTAAATAGTAACCTGGTCCAGCCATGTCGGTAGCCGATAACTTCCAGTAAATATGGAACTGGCCAACGACAGTGGGCGTGTTGGGCAACCCGGTAGAGACAAGGGCTTGAAAGACAGGGGTGTTCCCTTGATAGGCTGTCATTCGCTGGTGAGTCAGATCCACATCAATCCACTTCTCGCTGGCAGCAACAGGAGGCGATATGGCCGGCACTGGTGTGGCAGTTGGCGGAGGAGGCTGCACAGAGGGCGGCGGCATTGGACTGGGTGTAAGCGTCGGGGTAGTAGGGGTATTAGTAACAGTAGCTGTTGGCGTTGGGCTGGGTGTATAGGGGGGAGTGAAGGTAGCGGTAGCCGTCGGGCTGTCCGTGGGCGTGGAAGTGAAGGTCGGCGTGGGCATTATCGTCGGGGTAGCAGTAGGCAACACCCAGGCCAGCACTATGGCCGGTGAGTACCAGGCTATCAGCACCACCCCACTCACAAACAGGCAAGCAGCGACCACCAATAACAGCCCCAGGGGCCCAATAAGTCGGCGGAGACCCTGAACTGTTGGCGGTTGATCGGCACCGACCAACTCGTCGCCACCCGGTGCACCAGGAGAATCCTGGCTGATTGAAGGGCGACAACGTGCCCAGCGAATAGCGGCACGCGCACGCTCGTTCTTCGGGTCCAACTCCAACACGCGGCTAAGCAGCACCAAACTCTCGTCTTGGGCAGGCGCCAACCAGGCCAGCCAGAGTAAAGCTGTGATGTTGTCCGGGTCCACGTCCAGAGCGGCCCGAAACCAAAGACGTGCTTCAGCGTAATCGCCGGTACGTCCAGCTAATAACCCGTGTCGTAGCAACAACCGGACGCTATTTGTAAGCTGTCGTGAATGGGTCACTGCATGCCCTTACTATGGGAGGATGACGATGCTCAATTTTACCACAAATTGCCGGCGAAATGCAATAGGTCCCAAATCTCAGAGCCCGAAATTTAATTGGGTGCGTTCAAAATGGTTCGAATTGTGTGAATTTTTGTATTGACACGATCTCATAATTGTGGTAACATGACACTCGGAGAGGGTTCCGAGAAATTGGAAGAGACCTCGAGAAGAAAGTAGCAGAAAGGTAATTCTCATTTAACAAGCGGGACAGCCTGGAAACGGGTATGAACCGTAAGCTGGCCGAAAGGTAGCAATACCGGGAAACCAGCAATCGACCTGGTAGTGATCAATGCCGGTCGAAAGTAGAATGAGAACATCTTCGGGAGATCCGAAGCGAGTAAGCTACCGGAAGCTTGAAGTTTTGGAAGGTTACTTGGGGCCCTTTCCACGTTTTGGAAGTGCGAGCCCTGGCGAATGCCAGGGCTTTTCTGCTGTCTACTCTTTTGTCGTCCGGTCTGGTTCAAATTTGGCGATGTAAGGAAGATTCCGGTAGTGCTCCCTGAAGTCGAGACCATAACCTACCACATAGTAGTCGGGGATCTCGAAGCCCACGTAGGCCAGGTCGATGTCGATAATGCGGCGCCGGGTGCGATTAAGCAGGACGCAAACGTTTAGACTTGCGGGCCGGTGCAAACGCAGCGTGCGCATAACAAAGTGAGTTGTGAAGCCGGTATCAATGATGTCCTCCACGAAAAGGACGTGCCGGTCGGCCAGGGGCTCCTCGAGATCTTTGGTGAGGCGGACTACGCCGTGAGTCTGTTCGGTGGGGCCATAGCGGGAAATAGCCAGGAAGTCAACCGTAACCGGGATAGCAATAGCACGCAACAGGTCGGCCATAAAGAAAAGAACGCCCTTAAGAATCCCAATTACAACCAGGTCCTTCCCGGCATAATCGTGGTCGATTTGAGTCCCCAGTTCTGCTACCCGTTGTTGGATTTGTTCCTCAGTCAGGAACACCGGGCCGATGTCCCCGAGCCAGGGGGGGATTGAGGCGGAATCCACACAGACTCTCCCATGGTCATCTGCTATCCATCATCGTGTGGTCTGACACCCTGGCCGATGAGCGATTCATCGTCGTCCAGACCATATTTGAGCATCATCTTCTCAAAGTCGGCTCGATTCAACAGCTTGATGTTGATGTCGGGGTAGAGTTCGCGCAGACGGCGCAACTTGCGGTGCTTCTTAGTGATGAGCTTTTGCTCCATTGTGGTCAACTCGATGTAGAAGTCCTGCTCCGGCAGATAGAAGTCGGGGCTGAAAGCCTCAATGACATTCCCCTCATCGTCCCAGCGCAGATCAAAGGTTCTCGGTTCGTATTCCCATGGAATTTGGTAGAAATCGAGGATGCGGGCGAATTCTGTTTCACTGGGATGGGCGAATTTCTTGATTATACCCTGGTCCATTCTTGGAATGCCTGTACAACCAGGTACACTGCATGGGATAGGCCCAGCAGACCGGTGTTGATGATGACATGGTAAAGCGCTGGATCATCCAACCGGGCGCCGTGGCTTCGCCGCAAATAGCGGGCTCGTGATTTATCGCTTGCCTCCAGGCAAGCGCGCGCCGCTTCTGCCGAGATGTTCTTCTTCTGCTGCAGCGACGCGATCCGCACTTTCAGAGGAGCCACGACACGCACGTGCAACACGTCGGGGCGACCACGCAGCACCACCTGTCCTCCCCGGCCAACGATGACGACGTTCCCCTCATCGGCCAGTTCACGAATGATGCGCTCCACCTGACTTTGATAGGCGCGCCAGTCTCTGGTTGACGGGCGCAAGCGCAAAAAGCCAAGCTCGTCAATCTCGGCTAGAGCCACTTGCGGAACGCCGGCTGCCCGCGCAGCTTGATTGATCAGATCACGACAGACCCGCCGCCAGCCAAGGCGCTGGGCTACCTGCAAAGCAAGTTCGTCCCCCCCGCTGTCCATCTGCCGGGAAATGGTAATGGCGCCCATAATTGACAACCAATGCTTGATAGCCGCCAGTGCCCCATCAAAGTGATCTTGATAGATCCGATTCAGCCGCCATAGGCGTGGCCTTGGTATATCATAATCTCTGTGATGGGGTACTAGCCAATTAACACTCATTTACGACCTGGTCAAGACCTGTGCACAACAAGGCACATCATTATGAATATTATATCACAAACTGGGCTTGAGATAAAGAGGAAAAGGCGCGAGGAAATTCCTGCGCGCCTTTTCGTCGTCAACTTACCTCTATCAGAATTTGGAAGCGGTCGCTCCCAACCGCGCTTGTTGTCGCTCGACAATGGACTTGCACTTCACGCAGAGCGTGGTCTCGGGTACTGCCTCCAACCGGGCCGGGTCAATCGGCTGTCCGCAACGCTCGCATATACCATACGTGCCCTCTTGAGCTTGTCGCAACGCATAATCAATGGACTCCAGTTTCCGTTCCAGGGCCTTCACCAACGCCATGACTTTTTCGCGCTCTACCAGGTCCGGATCCCCTTCGTCGGCGTTTGGATCGACCTCAGTCTTAAGCGCCTCCCGCAGGCGCTCCAAATCCAACAGGGTCTGCTCCCGGTCCTTTTTGAGCTTCTCTTTCTGCAATCTTGTCTTATCTTGTGGCATTTTACACCTTCCAGATGAGTATCAATTGGCCCATTATACCTTCGTTACTACTCAGCCTGAAGGTGCCCGGCACTTCGTTGACAGAAAGACGCTATGTCCGGGCTGCTGTCAGACGCCAGATTACGCCTTAAAGGCCGCAAAAGTGCCGGGCACCTGAGTAGTTACATACCTTCATCCATTTTGTTGGCAACCGACAGAGCTAATTGGCCGCCAACACTTCACCTCACCCACGCTACGATAGCATGAGTTGTGAAAAAAGTCCATATTTTATTCCTTCCCATCTTAGTTGGCTGGCGATTATAGCACATAGGTCAAAAACTTGCAACTTACCAGAACGCAAGTTCTGTGAAGGCACGAACTCCTCCGCCTGGCGATGGTCCATGCTGGCTCCTGGCTGTACCACCGAAGAGAGCCAATGACAACAGAAACTGTTAGTTGAGGGAGGTGTATTTCAGTTTAGGGGCAAACCCCTCCCCCTCCCCCAGCCCCCATATGCGCTAACTTAAGCCTTTTCCGGGCGCAGGGTGA
>CAYTNQ010000226.1:0-7338 GCA_964439175.1 uncultured Anaerolineales bacterium
TCCCCGACGCGGGGAGGGGCTGGGGGAGGGGTCTGCCCCAAAACTGAAATACGCCTGCGATGATTATCCATAGTGCGCTGCTCCCCCCCCGTGCCAACGGACCGGGGTAAGCCAGGGCATTTAAGGAATTCTACTTCACGCCGCCAATACGCGCAAACAGGCACGTGTCCCCTGCCCTTTTGCTCGCACGCTCATTTACGGGTATACTGTTTTCTCACTACTCGGTAACCGAAATCAATCAAGGGCTCTGATACTCAACTTGGGAGGCATGATGATGCGTGCCGCAGACATCATTGTCAAAAAGCGAGACGGCGGCGAACTGGCCGCCGAGGAGATCGAATTCTTCATCCAGGGCTACACGCGGGGCGACATCCCCGACTATCAGGCCGCAGCCTGGTGCATGGCGGTGCTGCTGCGCGGCATGACCCACCGGGAGGCGACCGACCTGACCCTGGCCATGGCCCATTCGGGTGACATGTTAGATCTGCACTCCATCGCCCCCTTTGTGGTAGACAAGCATTCTACCGGTGGCGTAGGGGACAAGACCACGTTGGTCGTGGCACCGCTGATCGCCAGCCAGGGGCTGCCTGTCGGCAAGATGAGCGGGCGTGGGCTGGACTTCTCGGGCGGCACCCTGGATAAGCTGGAGAGCATCCGGGGCTTCACCGTCACCCTCAGCCGGGAACAGTTTATGCGCCAACTGGCCGAGCACGGCATTGTGGTTGCCGGACAGTCGGCCGATCTGGCCCCGGCCGACGGCAAGCTCTACGCCCTGCGCGACGTGACCGGCACCGTCGAGAGTCTGCCCCTCATCGCCAGCAGCATTATGAGCAAGAAGATCGCCGCCGGCGCGGATGCCATCGTTCTCGACGTGAAGGTAGGCAAGGGCGCTTTTATGAAGACCGAGGCTCAGGCCGAGGAATTGGCGGAATTGATGGTAGCCATTGGCCGTGGGGTAGGACGTAAGGTAGCAGCGGTCATCTCCGACATGAACCAGCCGCTGGGCCAGGCCGTGGGCAACGCGCTGGAAGTACGCGAGGCGATTGACACCCTGCACGGCGGCGGCCCGCCCGACTTTCGCGAACACTGCCTGACGGTGGCCGGGATGATCCTGCTGTTGGCGGGCAAGGTACCCGACCTGGACGAAGCCCGGAGCATATTGATCCGCTCGCTGGATGATGGCTCCGCCTGGCGCAAATTCATGGAGTGGCTGGTTGCCCAGGGAAGCGACCGGGCTGTCCTGGAAGCCCCTGGCCTGCTGCCCAACGCTTCACTGATCGAGGACGTACCCTCCCCCCGAGCCGGCTTTATCACCGAAATTGATGCCTATGAGGTCGGGCTGACCGCTGTCATGTTAGGGGGTGGGCGTGAGAAGAAAGGCGATCCGATTGACTACTCGGTGGGAATCGTCCATCACAAGAAGGTGGGCGATTGGGTAGAAGAGGGGGAGCCGCTGCTCGCCATCCACGCCAACGACCAGGGCAAGTTAGCCGAGGCGCGCAGCCGCCTGCTGTCGGCCATCGGTTGGAGCGACGAGCCGGTAACGCCGCCGCCGCATACCCACAAAATCATCCACTGATGTCCCAGACTGTGCGCTGTCACACCTGCCAGGCCAGCTTCCCGCTGGATCCAGAGGCGCTGCATCCCTACCGGGACGGTCTGATCCAGGGCCAGCGCGCGCCTCGCTACTGGGTGCGCTGCCCGGCCTGTGGGCAGAAAAACGTGATCGAGCTGAGCAATGAGCCGGAGGTTATTGTGGGCAAACCTTCAGCGCGGTAGGGTGGAGGGTGGCCGGCTCGGGTAACGTTGCCGCATCATGGTCCGGGTTACTTGTGGTGGCGACTTCGAATACTCCTACTTTCCAGTTCATCTTCTTTTGCTTGCATTTGCTTTTCAACAGAGGCCAGACATTTGGCTTTTTCAGCGTACTTCTCACTGCTGTATTTCTCTTCAAGCCCCTGGTTTGTAAAGCGGGTTTCTAACCATCGGAGACAATGTGCCTGTGTGCCAATATCTAGCTCTCTGGTGAGCCTTTACCCCCCTTCGGTCGCTCACCTGTGCCTGCGGCCCAAGTGCAGGCAGAATGACATGGCGACTGAAGTACGATTGTAGTACTAGCAGGATCGGGAAAGGGTTGGCAAACTGGATGACGTCAGGGCTCCTGCCGGTTTACGCTTGGCACCTTGTCAAAGTCCCGGTCATAGCTGTACAGATCGCGAACGGTTTGCCGCTCCATGTGCGCCACAATCAAAGCATCCTCAAAGTCGATTGGATAGGTTACATACAAGTCAAGCGCCCGTAAGACTGTCCGGCGCTGGGGTAGCCGCAACCCCCGGAGTGTTAGAAGGGGATATAAACGAGCGCGGATTTGATCTCGGGGCAGATTGTAGGTTCGTTTGGAGGATAGGACGTACACAACCTCCGCAATCACCGTCTCTGTAGCAGTTAAGGCGATTTGGTTGGCCTCAGCTCGTTTGAATAGCTCAAAACAGGCCTGGGCTTTGTCAGGATCGTCTCGGGTCAGATAACGAAGAAAGATGTTGGTGTCGACGAATGGCATAGGCGGTCAGTCTTTCATTTCCTCAACTACTTTTTGCACGTGCTCCTCCATAGCTGCCTCACGCAGTGCGTCGAAGTCTTCGGGTTGGTTGAGGGGAGCAACCGAGCCAAATGCCTCTTCCAGGCTCATGACCGGCGGCAATGACTCCTCAGGTATCATCTCTGTCTGCTGCCGGCCAAGCTCTTCATACTCCTGGTAGGACATAATCACCGCCACCGGATAGCCGTCTCGTTCGATAATCAGATGTTCATCTGAGCCATATACGCGTTTGAGCAGTTTCCCAAAAGCCCGGTGCCCCATTGAAGCGTTTATCTTCACTTGTCGTGCCACCTGATCTCGCTCCTCAAAATGAAATATGTACTGTTGCATAACAGTATGTATTATAACACATAGAGGGCGAATGTCAAGAGGTGCACTGCGTCTGGTGGGTGTGGTTGTATAGCTGCTAGAAGCTGCCACTCAACTGGAAGAGTATCGCGTCTTCTATTATTGTCAACTCTTTGTGTCGAGGTCTAGCCGCAGGAACACGGGTTGTAAGTCACACGTCACGCATTCGTCACAGTAAGGGGTTTCCTATCTGCCAGACTTGGCTGACAGATTACCAAAACAGCTTACATCTAACACTTACCTCTAACACCTACCCCCGCCGCTGAATGATGCGATACGCCCTCAGCGGCACGCCACCTGCCTTGCGCGAGGTATAAACCGGGTCGAGGAGCTCGGCGATGACGGAATCACCTAACATCTCGTAGGTGCGCTCATCTACGTAGATTTCGCTCTCGCGACGGCCCTTGATGGCCAGCTTGGAGAGCTTGTTGGCCAGGTTGACAGCCGAGCCCACCATAGCCGTCTCCGAGCCGACGGTTCCTTTGGCCACCGAGCCGGTGCTGAGCCCAATGCCCATGCCGGTGCGAGTGAACTCCAGGCTCTCTTTGGACCACTCGGCGCGCAGATCCAGGTAGGCCTGGCGCATGCGGAGGGCAGCCAGCAGCGCCCGAGCGCCGGAAGTCGTTTCGCTGTCGCCGTGGCGTTCGTAGAAAGAACCAAACACCCCCATCACGCTGTCCCCCAGGCTGCGGTCCATCGCTCCCCCAACCTGGACGACGATGGTGGACATACGCAGCAGATATTCGTCCAGGAATTCTACCATCAGCTCCGGCCCGATGGCATTGGTGAGGAAAGTCGAGCCGTGGATGTCGCCCATGACCACCGTGACTTCTTTCTGCTGGACTAACTCTTCGATGTAAGCCGGATCATAATAGCGGTCTAGCTCCAGCCGCCGGCCGCGCTGGCGGTCACGCAGGAGGCGCAGGCCGGATGTCTCGGCCAGGCGATGGGCTACCGAAGTATAGCGAGCCAGCACGTCGTTGAAATCCCCCCGGCTGAGGGCCAACAGCCGGGCTGGCGAAACGACACGAATGGTGGCCGTACGCGGAACCGCCCTCAACAATGCAATCTCACCGAAGAAGTCCCCAGGCCCTAATCGGTTCAGTACGGTCGGTGAGCCTTTTACGTTAGGCGCCAACACCTCTACTTCACCCGTCTCAACAATGTAGAAGGTGTCACCTATCTCCCCCATATGGAATACAATCTGCCCGGGTTGAAACTCAAGAACCTGGAGACGGTTGGCCAGCAATACGTTTTGCTCCAACGTCAGCTTGCTGAGAAGAGGGATGCGATCCAGCACCCGCACCACCCCGGAAGCCAACGCCTTTTCCAGGATATCGAACTGGGTTCGGGCCTCTATATAGTCAGGCTTGAGTTCGACTGCGGTTTGAAAGGCATTGCGTGCAGCCGGATAATCGCGCAAAAGCTTGAGAACCGTGCCCAGGTTGTGATAATGATGCGGGTTAGAAGGCTCAAGCTGGGTCGTCGCCCGGAAGACAGTCAAAGCTTCTACGTGTTTGCCCTGGTCATAATAGGTAATGCCAAGCTGATTATAAGCATCCACAAAATCAGGGCGTACCCGAATGGCTTCCTCCAGGTGAGCAATGGCGCGATCATATTGATCCATCAGGCGATATAAGGAGCCAAGTTCATATTGTGCGTCGGCCGAACCGGGCTGCGATTCGGCGGCACGATGCAAGTAGGTGAGAGCTTCGGGATAGCGTTCCAATTGCCGGCAGGCCAGGCCCACGCTGAAGAGCATGCCAAACCTTTGCCTTTCGTCAACAGGGCCGCTCCTATCCATTGCCGCCTCCAGGTTCTCAGCAGCGTAGGCAATGTCACCCCCAGCATTGGCCAGGCACTCAGCGGCCAGCCAGATACGACTGTGATCATTGCCATGTCCCAGAATCTTGAAGAAGAGCACCGGCTGGTAATGAGAAATGCCATAGAGCAACACAATCGTACCCAACCAGTGACGGCGACTCTCGGGAGTGCGCAGCAATGGCTCCAAATCCACATCCTGAGCGCGCAAAGCGAGCGCCCCAAAGAATTCCTGCAAAGTGTGGTGAGCAAATTCCACCCACTCCTGGTCGCCGGAGTAGCGCAGCAGGCCACTGGTCATGACCTGGTCCATCACATCTTGGGGCGAAACGGAGCGCACGGTTTCCCTTTCTTCCGAGGTAGCTGCCTCGCGGTAGAGGTAAAGCTCTTGCGTCACAATCGCTTCCCAACGGCCACGGGGGAAGGCCCACACCTGATTTTCTTGCATCATCAGGCCCAGGGAAGCCAGGGCAGCCCGACGGATGTCCAAGGGTATCTGCCCTTTCGAGCGCCCTAAGGTTTTCCAGCTTTCACTATCGATGCGCTCCAGCAAATTGTTGGTGAACCGTTCAAAAAGAATGCCCCGGTTTTTGGGTAGTGCTATTTCGTTGCTCTTGGCAATCTGGGCAAACATATAAAGGGCTAGCGGGGTTTGAGCCAGGTCTTCGAGTTGGGGGTCGCTATAAATTTCGCGGGCGACGCGTCGTCCCCGATCATCCCCCAGGTATCTGGCCAGAAAACGCTCAATGTCATTCCCCGCCAATCGCTGAAGCATGGCGGTGCGAAAACGCGCGATGGGCACGTAATGTTGCACCCGGCAGGTCAATACAAACCGGTGACGCGAATATTCTTGAATGAATCGACTGAGATCGCGCCGCACTTCCGGTTGACTACTCATCTCATTCAGGCCATCCATCAGAAAGACAAGGCTGCGAGCGGGATAGGTATCGGGGTCTTGCCCCCGCAAGAGGGTTGCCAGGTTTTCCTTGGACTCAAATTCACCTGAAGCCCCCCCCTGGGGAGGAGTTCCATAATTGTGCAATGATTCGAGGATCAGATCTTCTACCTGCCGCTCGGGTGTGAGCATATTTAATTTGATGAAGAAAGGAACAACGGCCAATCCACCTGGCTCTGTCAGGGCCTCCAAGCCCTCATTGGCCAAGTCGAACATCATGCGTCGTAGCATGGTTGTCTTGCCAGCCCCAGCTTCACCCAATACAACCACGCGCTGATCATCGACGATAAGTTGACGCACATCCATCGGCGTTTGGCGGATCAGGCTATGCCCCTCCAGGGCAAAGCGGCGCAGCGGTGATACCAGTTCTTGGGGATCTCGAATCCGGGTCTCCAGCCGTCGCCGACTGATTTCCATCAATATTTCGACGACCGAGGGAGTGACCTGCGAAACGGTCCCCAACGAACGACGGTTGAGCACCAAAAAATGGGAGGGTTGTGTGGTACGAACCGATGCTGTACGCGGTACGCTCTGCAACAGGGCAATCTCACCGAAAAAGTCACCCGGTCCCAGAGTCGAGACGACCACTTCGTTGCCTAACGCATCAGGCACCAGTACCTCTACCTGGCCGGTGGCGATGATGTAGCACGTATCACCAGGCGCACCGCGATCGAAAATGATCTCTCCCGCCTTGTGAGATTCCGTCGTGGTGACAGCTTGCTGAAGCTGGGCCATCTCGTCTTCAGTCAAAGTATGGCGTGGGGGTGCCAGTTTCATCGTATCGGCAGCACGCACCGCCTTGAGCGGTAGATAGAGATCGCGCCACACAGCATAGTCGGGGGCTTCCACCACTGCCTGAAGGTAACGCAACAGAGGCGACAACTGGGATCGCACCCCTTCCAGCTCCTCACGTGCTTCTTCGCTTACCGGATGCTCCATTGCCGTGGAGGGGAAAGGGAGCAGCATCTTCTTCCAACTCCAAAAATCGGGAGCAGAGTGGGCTAAACGGGTGACAAATTCATTGGTACCCCAAATGACCATTGGCTGCTCGATGGTGTTGAAGTCATCAAGCAAGAAATTCAGCAAGTAGAGGAATCGAGCTTCTTGTGCTTGGTTGTACTTCTCAATTCCGTAAACGAAGATGGCAATGGACTTGAACTTCCCAGTAAATTCCAGATTTTTGAACTGAGGCTGTTCGGTCAAGTCACGCAAGGTACGCACTAAGTTCAGATCTCTGCCCGCCACTTCGTAAGGGTATAGATAGACCTCCTCATCGGCCAGCCGGTGCTTAAAGTAAGTAAAGAGTTGTCGACGCAGGTCAAAATCGTCACATTCCGCCACAGCCAACCCGCCCGATTTGCTCGTGCGGAGCATGGCCAGCATGGAACGCACCTGCTCCGGAAAGCGAGCAGCAAACTCGTCGGTGCGGTCAGGCGACCCAAAGACATTGGAATTGGAATATGGATTTGCGTCAGCCATCATCATCCTGTTACTCGAAGGTCAAACAGCAATACGGCGCCCACGCTCTCTTCCAGCAATATAACAGGTCGGTCCTTGGTACAATACCGTTCAAATAAGCCCTCTTGTAGGGGTAGGGCTTGCCCCTACCCTAGGT
>CAYTNQ010000227.1:0-7287 GCA_964439175.1 uncultured Anaerolineales bacterium
TTTACACGCTTAAGTTAGCGCATATGCCCCCAGCCCCTCCCCGACGCGGGGAGGGGGGCAGTTCTCCCCCTTCCCTGCGAGGGAAGGGGGCTGGGGGGTTAGGTCGTCAGGACAGTTTGCCCCCAAATCTGAACGCACCCAGTTCAAATACGTGATACAGTTTGGCACGAGATGTGCTATAATGGGTACAGCGCTGCGACGACGAGCGCAGCGCAAGTCAGCCGGCTTCAGTCGCAGCACATCAGCATCGTGAGGGGCGCTCCGAAAAGGAACTGAGATGAGCAAGGACGAACCTTCCGACGTGGCGCAAAGGAAACAGAAAGTATCAGGCATCTTCAGTCAAGTCGCGGGTACGTATGACCGGGTTGGCCCCCGGTTTTTTTCTCATTATGGGCGACGCTTGGTTGCGCTGGCCCAAATCCCCAGCGGCGCCCATGTTCTGGATGTGGCGACCGGTAGAGGCGCAGTGCTTTTTCCGGCGGCCGCATGCGTGGGGCCGCGCGGGCGTGTCGTTGGGATCGACCTGGCAGAGGCTATGGTGTCGGAAACTGCCCAAGAGCTAACAAGCCTGGGTGTGCCGAATGCCGAGGTGCGCCACATGGACGCTGAGGACCTGCAATTTCCCGACGCAGTATTTGACTGCGTGCTGTGCGGGTTCGCGATCTTTTTCTTTGCGCAGCCGTATCGGACTCTGTCTGAGTTTCGTCGCGTGCTGAAGCCCGGTGGCCGCCTCGGCGTGACGACTTTCGACGAGTCCTTTGATGCACAATGGACATGGTACGACGAACTTGTCGACGCCTATTTACCCCCCCAACCTGAGGTAAACCAGCCAACCCGGTCACCCTCACCTCCGCAACCGGAGTTCGACAAGCCAGAGGGGCTGGAGGCGCTTATGACCGCGACGGGATTCACTCACATTCAAGTCACCTCGGAGGCGAGGGAGTTTGTCTACGTTGATGAAGAAGAGTTTTGGTCCACGCTATGGTCCCACGGGACACGAACGAGGCTGGAGAAGCTGGAAAAGGTGAGAGGCGCGGAGGGATTGCTGAGGTTCAAGGCCGACGTCTTTGAGAGGCTTCAGGTTCTCAAACAAACCGACGGCATCCATCAACTCTTTCCAGTGTTGTTTACGCTGGCCACCAAGCCACGGGCCTGAGGAAAGTAAATTACTTATTTTGAGTAAGGAATCATTGACGCCGGTTGATAACTATGCTAAACTAGCATCGGACGGCAAACTTACCCCCTCTACTTCGCGTTTTACACCCACAGATTGTCCTCCTTCTCCACCTCTTTGTCGTTTCCTTGTGACCCTACATTACGTAGTTACCCGACAAGATTTGCGTTATAGAGGAACGATTCTGATCGGTGCGGTCGCCTAAACCGGGCAAGCGCGAGGCTTGCCCCTACATTCCCAACCGGTAAGAAACACGCTGTTTCTTGCGGGATGAAGACCCTAACGGTTTTATGAAGTTTAACAAAATAAACCGGTAATGCTAGTCGCTCTTCCTTGGTTAAATAGCTGCGCCAGTTACCGGATTAATTTTACAAACTTCATAAAAACCTTTAGGGTCTGGAGCAGCTCATTTGAAGCACACCCAAGTGGAATTCGCCCCAGGGCTAAAGGAGGAAAGCGATGAGCGAGCAAGTGGATGTAACGCGGGTCAAGGAGACCCACAAAGAAGCCATCATGGCCAAGCCGAACGTCGTCGGCGTCGGGACAGGCTACAAGGTCAGCAAGGGACAGAGGACGGGTGAACTGTGTGTGGTGGTGCTGGTGCGCCGGAAGATACCCGAGGCCGGGCTGCATCCCCAGGCACTGGTGCCCCAAGGGATCGATGGCGTAGCTACCGACGTAGTGCAGGTGGGCGACCTTTGGGCCTTCCAGTCGCGCACCGACCGCCAGCGTCCGGCGCCGGGTGGGGTGAGCATAGGCCACTACCAGGTGACGGCCGGAACCTTTGGAACTGTCGTACGCGATCGCGCCAGCAGCGACCGCCTGATTCTTTCCAATAATCACGTGCTGGCCAACAGCAACGCCGCCAGTCCCGGTGACCCGATCCTCCAGCCCGGCGCGGCGGACGGCGGGCAGGTGGCGGATGACACGATCGCTCGCCTGGAGCGCTTCTGCCCCATCGAGTTCAGCGTCGCGCCACCGACCTGTCCCGTTTGGATGGGCGTGGCGGACGTGGCCAACGCCCTGGCGCGCCTGGTGGGTGCAAAACACCAGCTCCAGGCCTTCCAAAGCGATCCGCAGGCCTCCAACCTGGCGGACGCCGCCGTGGCCCGCCCCCTGGAAGACGACGATATCCTGGACGAGATCCTGGAAATTGGGGTTGTGGAGGGCACGGTGCCGGCCACGCTGGGGATGTCTGTGCGCAAATCCGGTCGCACGACGGGTCTTACCAGCGGCGAGATCACCGTATTGGATGCCACGGTGGACGTCAGCTACGGCCCCTTTCAAATCGCCCGCTTCGAGGGGCAGATTGTCAGCGGCCCCATGTCGAGCCCCGGAGACTCCGGCTCGTTGCTGGTGGCGGGCGATTCTCAGCACGCCGTCGGCTTGCTGTTCGCCGGGTCGGATCAGACCACGATCTACAACCCGATTCAGGCGGTGCTCGACTGTCTGGAGGTGGACATATGAGCCAGGGGGTAAACGAGAGCGCTGACACGCAGGCCGCCTATGACAAGGTTCAGGCCGTCAAACGAGCCCACGAGGTCGAGTTGATGGGCAAGGCGAACGTCGTCGGCGTGGGCGTGGGTCTCCGCCAACGGGGAGGCGTGCGGACGGACGAGGTGGCCCTGGTGGTAATGGTCCGCCAAAAGGTGCCGCGAGCTCAGTTGGCGCCGGCCGACGTGATCCCCACCGAGATCAAGGGCGTGCCGGTGGACGTGCAAGAAGTGGGAGAGATCGTGGCTCACAGTTGACCCGATCTGAGGAGTGGAACTTTCTGCTCGTCGGGCGCGTCCATTTAGTGTTAGCCGCACGATCAATATCTCAAGAGAGTTTGTGCACAATAAGCTGATTGGCTCACAGAATTCAATATGGCTCTTTGCCATTATTATTGCATGGACTCCAAGGTGTGTCTTGGCAAGCAACATGCCGCAGGCGCAATGGAGGAGAAAAAAACATGTTTACTAAACGGACCAGGGTCATAAGCCGGGTCCTGTGGTTGCCAGGTGTGCTGGTAGTGTCCGCTCTCCTGGCCGGATGCACGCCGCCTTCCCTTGGCCCAGATCAACTGACGCCGGCACCGGTTGTCACCAGCAGCCCAGCCAGTGACATCAGAACGGTGCTGGATGAGCACCGGGAGGAATTGATGCGGCTGCCTGGTGTCGTGGGGGTGGGCAATGGGCAGGATGAGACGACGGGTGAACCTGTCATCGTGGTTCTGCTGGCAGAGCCAACGCCTGACCTGGAGAAGGCCCTGCCGCAGAAGCTGGATGGATACCCGGTAAAGCCGCGCGTGGTGGGCGAGATCAAAGCCCAGTAAATCGCAGCCGAGACTATTCAATCGCCATCTTCGCCCAGCGCGGTTCCTGCACCCACCAGCGCATCATAGCCAGCGCCGCCAGGTTGACGCCAGCGCTGAGGGCGAAGAGCCAATTGTAATTGATACCTGCCAGCCAGGCGCCCAGCAGCGGCGCTACTGCACTGACCAGCCCTACGGCGGTGTTGGCCAAACCCACGTAGGTAGGCCGCCGCTGGGGTGCACAGAACTCCAGGACCAACAAGATGCCGGAAACGATGACAGCTCCTATGGTAACCCCCAGCAGGGCAAACACCACATAATACCAATCGGCCGAAGGTGCCAGCCAGGCCAGTGTGAAAGCCAAAAACGAGGCCAAAGCGCTGAACTCCAGGGATAGCTTGTGGCCAAAGCGATCGGCCAGGAAGCCAAAGGCCAGATTGCCCACCGTCTGTCCCAATAACAGGGCAGCGGTGTAGACGCCCACTGTGCCGTCTGGTACATGCCAGCGCCGCACTGCCGCTACAGTGACAAACCCCCACCCCATACTCCCCAGGGCCAGAGTCAGCCGCGCCACCAGAAAGTGTCGGAAATTATGATCCTGACGCAAAATGTCAGGCAACCCGGTCCAAAACTGGCGAGGGCTTTGTCGGGGAGCGGTGACGGGCTGCACCGGCTCCCGGGTCAGGGCGATGAAGAACCAACTGACGGTAATACCGGCAGCAGCGATGATGAAGAGATAGACGAAGTTGAGAGAGAAGGGAAAAGCACTCAAGATCCTTGTGCTGAGAGCAGCCCCCAGCGCCCCCGTGCCGGCGCCGAGAAACATGGTGATGCCCCAGAATCGCCCCCGACGGTTCACCGGGAAACAGCGAGCAATCATGTCCTGCCAGGCATTTGCCACCACCCCAGCACCCAGGTTGTACCATGCGTAGCCCATCAAAAAAAGCGCCAGCGCCAGCCCTGGCGACCATCCGGCGACCAGGGCAGCTCCCGCCAATACCCAAATCGGCAGTCGCTCCAAGAAGAATCCCAGGTTGACTACCACCGGTTTCTTGCGGGCCAGCCGTTCCACCCCATTGGCCGTGAGAAGCTGAGGCAGGTACCAGCCGGCCTGGGCGATAATCGCCACCAGGCCAATCGGAAGCGGGTTGGGGGTGAGTTTGCTAATGAAGAGAGGCACGATGGTACTGGAAGAGACAAAACTGAGTCCGAACCAGAAGCTGATGCCCTCTATCAAATTGACGGTGAAATTCCAGCGGTAATTGCGTTCGACTTCGGCGGCGATTTCGTCATCGCTGCGCGGCAGCACGGGTTGGTCAACTTGCAATAGGCGGCGCAGGGCCAGCCGCATCCCGGCGTTGATCCATAAAATCAAGGGCATAGTGCACCAAGGATGGCTTTAGGGATTCCTCGCTTGCGCTCGGAATGACAATCCCAAAATGGATGGCTTGCAAAAGGATTGTAACGGCAGGTAGGGGGTTCGTCAAAATTGAAGTGCCCCTACATGCCTTCGCTGCGCCTCCCGAAGGGGAACTACACCACGGGTGCCAAAAGTCGGAGATAATAGCGACAAACTTCACTTGGACAAACATCTTATCAGGACTATAATAATTGGAGGGCAGGGTAGCCTGCTGAATTGGACGTCCCACTTTATTATAGTTTCTTCTACAGCTTATAATACCCGCACGTAGGTATAATTCTCCCCGGCCCCCAAAAACGAACTTATTTTATGTAAGGATATCCCTTGATTAAGGAGGTACTATGATGACGCGCAGTCAGGTAACTATAGACGGCAATGAAGCGGCCGCCTATGTTGCCCACAGAACTAACGAGGTGATTGCCATTTATCCGATCACCCCTTCCTCGCCTATGGGCGAACACGCCGATGCCTGGAGCGCCCGGGGTGAGAAGAACATTTGGGGCACGACCCCCCTGGTTGTGGAGATGCAGTCGGAAGGGGGGGCTTCCGGCGCGGTTCATGGGGCGCTGCAGGCCGGATCCCTGACGACTACCTTCACCGCCAGCCAGGGCCTGCTGCTGATGATTCCCAATATGTACAAGATTGCCGGTGAGTTGACCAGCACCGTCTTCCACATCGCTGCCCGTTCGGTGGCTGCTCAGGCCCTCTCTATCTTCGGCGACCACAGCGACGCCATGGCCACCCGCTCCACCGGCTGGGCTATGCTCTTCTCGGGCTCGGTGCAAGAGGTGATGGACCTAGCCCTCATCGCTCAGGCCAGCACGCTGGAGGCGCGCGTTCCCTTCTTACACGTCTTCGACGGCTTCCGCACTTCGCACGAGGAGATGAAGGTCGAGAAGCTGACTGAAGATGACATGCGGGCCATGATCGACGACGACCTGGTACGCGCCCATCGCGCCCGCGCTCTCTCCCCAGATCATCCCTTCATCCGTGGTACCGCGCAAAACCCGGACGTCTTTTTCCAGGCCCGGGAGACGGTCAACCCGTACTATCTGGCCGCCCCGGAAATCGTTCAAAAAGCAATGGACAAGTTCGCCAGCATCGTAGGCCGCCACTATCACCTCTTCGACTATGTGGGGGCGCCGGATGCCGAGCGGGTCATCGTCCTGATGGGGTCCGGCTGCGAGACGGCTGAAGAGACCGTCAACTACCTGGTATCCCAGGGAGAAAAGGTGGGCGCAATCAAAGTGCGCCTTTACCGTCCTTTCTCGACCCAGCATTTCCTGGCTGCGCTACCGACCACGGTCAAAGTGATCGCGGCCCTGGACCGCACCAAAGAGCCGGGTGCAACTGGCGAACCCCTCTACCAGGATGTGGTAACGGCTGTCAGCGAGAGCTTCGCCAGCGGCAGCGCCCCTTTCGCCAGTTTCCCGCGCGTGATCGGTGGTCGCTACGGTCTGTCGTCCAAGGAGTTCACACCAGCCATGATCAAGGGCGTCTTCGACGAGATGACCAAATCTCAACCCAAGAATCACTTCACTATCGGCATTAACGACGATGTGACGCACAGCAGCCTTGATTATGACCCTGACTTTGCCATCGAGCCGACCGACATGGTGAGAGCCATGTTCTGGGGGCTGGGCGCCGACGGCACCGTAAGCGCCAATAAGAACTCCATCAAGATCATCGGCGAGGAGACTCCCTACTACGCCCAGGGTTATTTCGTCTACGACTCCAAAAAATCTGGGGCTCGCACCACTTCTCACCTGCGCTTTGGCCCGCATCTGATCCACAGTACCTATCTCCTGCAAAAAGCCAACTTTGTGGCCGTGCACCAATTCGGCTTTCTGGAACGTTACAACGTGCTGGCAGACGCCGGGCAGGGAGCCACCTTCCTGCTCAACAGCCCCTATGGCCCGGATGAGGTCTGGGATCAATTGCCGCACCAGGTACAGGGGCAGATGATCGCCAAGAAACTCAAATTCTACGTGATTGACGCTTATTCGGTAGCCCAGGAGACGGGTATGGGGGTGCGCATCAACACCATCATGCAGACCTGTTTCTTCGCCATCAGCGGTGTGCTGCCGCGCGACGAGGCTATCGCCAAGATTAAAGAAGCCATCCGGGATACCTACGGCAAGCGGGGCGAGGCGGTGGTACAGAAGAACTTCGCGGCTGTGGACGCAGCCCTGGCTCACCTTCACCAGGTAGAAGTTCCCGATCAGGCGACCAGCAGCATCGAAATGCCGCCGGTAGTACCGCCGGAAGCGCCCGAGTTTGTGCAGAAGGTAACGGCCAAGATCATCGCCGGCGAAGGAGACTCCCTGCCGGTCAGCGCGCTACCGGTTGATGGCACCTATCCCAGCGGTACCACCCAGTGGGAGAAGCGCAACATCG
>CAYTNQ010000228.1:0-7189 GCA_964439175.1 uncultured Anaerolineales bacterium
CAGCCGGACGCTACGCCTGTCACCCCAGGTGGCGCGCAGCCCCTCGGTGGCCTCGATAGGCGTGGCCGCCCACGAATCGGGCCACGCGCTGCAGCACGCCAAAGGCTACCTGCCGCTGCAAGTTCGCAGCGCGATGGTCCCGGCTGTTCAATTCGGCTCGTGGCTGGGCCCGCTCGTCATTATGGCTGGCATTCTGCTGGAAGCCTTGATGGGCGCTTTTGCCTTGGGCAATGCCCTGGCTTGGTTCGGCGTGGCCCTTTTTGGCACCGTGACCGCCTTCTCCTTCGTCACCCTGCCCGTCGAGCTGGACGCCAGTGCCCGGGCCAAGCAATTGCTCTACCGGTACAACATCGTCGATCGCCGCGAGTTGGATGGCGTGAACAAAGTACTCAACGCCGCTGCCTGGACCTATGTGGTCGCCGCTCTCTCGGCCTTGCTGCAACTGTTGTACTGGATCTTTATCCTCACGGGTAGCCGCCGCAGGTAATCAATAAGAATTGGGTCTGACTAAACTTGGTTGATCCTTGCGAAGGTTCCCAACTAATTTTAGTCACACCCATAAGAATTGGAAGGGGCGTGTTCAAAATGGGTTGTAGGGGCGGGTCTTCCCCAGAGGGGACCTGCGGGTGCACCCGCCCTGGACACCCGCAAGGGGTGTCCCTACAACTGAAATTGAATGCACCCAATTGGAAGTCCGGGGACTGTAAAATCTCAAATAACCAGAGACGTGAATAACCCAAGGAATAGACACCAGATGTCCAAATCAAGATTAATTATGAGTGTTACCTTTGTGGCTCTGACACTGCTGGCCTGCGGCACGTTGCCCCAAGTAGAGCTGTCTTTCAACTCGCAAGCGACGACCGTTCCCATCAGCGCGCCCGCCGCCGTCATCACGCCGGGCATCCCGCCCACGCTGCCCCCCTCCCCTACCCCCTTGCCGGCGGAGTTGATCCAGGAAGCCGACGCTGAGGAACGACTACTCGTTAACCTTTATGAGCGGGTCAATCCCTCGGTAGTCAGCATCCAGGCAGTCCAGACGTTGGAAGGCTTCCAGCATCCCGCCCTTCCCGAGGGCGTACCCACACCTGAGCTCCCCGGAGGGCCCTTCCAGCAGACCGGCGAGGGGTCCGGGTTTGTGGTCGATACCCAGGGACACATCGTTACCAACAATCACGTGGTAGTCGACACCAGCGCATTACGGGTGACTTTCTTCGACGGCACGACCGTTCCGGCGACCATCGTGGGCACCGACCCGGACAGTGACCTGGCGGTCATCCAGGTTGACGTGCCCCCCGAAAGCCTGAGACCCATCATCTGGGGCGACTCAGACCAGGTGCGCGTCGGGCAACGGGCAGTGGCCATCGGCAATCCTTTTGGCTACGAAAACACACTGACCAGCGGCATCATCAGCGGTCTTAGCCGCAGCCTGCCGTCTGCCAACGACCCTCGCTACCGAATTCCTGAAATCATCCAGACCGACGCCGCTATCAACCCCGGCAATTCGGGCGGCCCGCTGCTTAACTCCCAGGGCGAAGTTATCGGTGTCAACAGCGCCATCGTGCCCAACTTCAACCAGTTGGGTGAACGGAGTTTCCTGGGCGTCGGCTTCGCCATTCCCTCGAACCTGGCGCAGCACGTGGTGCCGGCGCTCATCGAAAAAGGTGAATATGCCCATCCATGGATCGGTTTCTCAGGCAGGGATGTCCTCCCCGAAATCGCCGCCGAGATGAATCTGCCCGAAGCTAAAGGCGCGCTGGTCGAAAGTGTGCTCCCGGATAGTCCGGCCGAAAAGGCTGGCCTGCGGGGTGGCAGCCGCAACGTTCAGTTCGAAAGCATAGGTCGCCCGGTGGCCATTGGCGGCGATGTAATCATCCGCATTGACGATCAGGAAGTCCGCCGCTTCGACGACGTTCTCTCCTACCTCACCCGCCGCGAAGTAGGACAAAAAGTAGATCTGACCATCATCCGCGATGGGGAAACGCAGACGGTGACAGTGACGCTGGGCCGGCGCCCGTCCACCAGCCAGCCAGACTAATACACTGAGGCGTAAACAAACCCACAATTGGGTGCATTTCATCCCAGGTTTGAAACGCATCCCTTTCAATTTACCCATTATGTCAAGTCACCATCGGAGGTGAACAAAGTGCCCCGATCATTGAAGCAATCCGTAGGAGAGGCTCTACAAGCCTATTCCCCCCTGCGCACCTCAAGAGCAGAGATCACCGTGACTGTAGACGACGGCCAGGTGACCCTGTCAGGATACGTCCCGTCCGGGAGCATCAGGCGCATGGCAGGCATACTGGCCGGCAGCGTGCAAGGCGTAAACAGCATCGTCAATGACATCCTGGCCGACCCCGACCTGGAGCGTTCGGTAGCCATGGCCCTGGCTGCCGATAGCCGGACCCGTCTCTGGCCCATCCGGGTGCGCGCTGAGCTGGGACACGTGCAACTCCAAGGCCAGGTGCCCGACGAGGACGCCGCCCAGATTGCCCTGGAGGTGGCGCGTAAGGTCCCAGGACCCAGGCAGATTTTCAGCGCGCTTGAGACCGGGCGAGCGCTGGAACTGGCCGCCTGACCAGGGCAGAATCTACATCAAACGACTAGATTCTGCTGACATTTGTCATAAGATGTCATTCTGCCTGCACCTGCCTGTGCCTACCGGCAGGGTAGGTGTGGTGCGGCACAGGTGAGGAGCGAAGCGACGAAGAATCCCTGAAAGGGCACAATTATTTTGAGGTTGTAAGGTATCTTCTCAATATCTTGGGGTAGGGGCAGGTCCCGCGCCTGCCCCGGCGGGCAACCGCAAGGGTTTGCCCCTACTTTTTGAGAAGATACGTTGTAAGGTAGATAGCACCTTGCGGTGCTGCTGACGCAGCACCGCAAGGCTTTTTGGCGGAAGTACGTGCGCCATGTATAATTCAAACTGTCGGGCAATCGGAGGTCTCTATGACGCAAGCCAGATTCATCCAGTTCTCCCAGTACCGCCAGTACCCGGTGCATGAGATGAAACAGCGCGTCGCCGACTTCTACGCTGACATGCGGCGACGGCGTACAGTGCGCCAGTTTTCGGAGCGGCCAGTACCGCGTGAGATCATCGAAAACTGCCTGCGAGCGGCTGGCACCGCCCCCAGTGGTGCCAATATGCAGCCCTGGCACTTTGTGGTCGTCACGGACCCGGAGATCAGGCGATACATCCGCCAGGCGGCCGAAGCAGAGGAGCAAGCCTTTTACAACGGGCGCGCCTCAGAAGAATGGTTGGAAGCACTGGCCCCGCTGGGCACCAGCGCAGACAAACCCTTCCTGGAAACCGCACCCTACCTGATCGTCATCTTTGCCCAGAATTACGCCCTGGGCCCTAACGGGCAGAAGATCAAGCACTATTACGTCTCAGAGTCGGTTGGCATCACCACCGGCATACTGATCACCGCCATTCATCACGCCGGCCTGGTGTCGCTCACGCACACCCCCAGCCCCATGAACTTCCTGAGTGAGATTCTAGATCGCCCGGCCAACGAGCGCCCTTTCCTGATCCTGGTGGTCGGCTACCCGGCTGAAGGGGTAATGGTGCCGGATATCAAGAAGAAGTCGCTAGAGGAGATAGCAACGTTTATCTGAGTACAACCAATTAAATCCTGGTGGGTTGGTAGTGACGACTTTAGTCGTTTCCGCGCGTAATCAATGACTAAAGTCATCACTACGAACTTGCAAAACTTTCGTGTTTGTACTTAGATGAAACCACGGAATTTCTCCGGCATATTTCGCGGTAGGGGCGAGGTGACCTCACCCCTACCACCCGGAATTAATTTGTGCTACATTATCCATGTACCCCCGCTTTGCTGGGCGCTGCGAAGGTATCTTCTCAAAAAGAATGCCAAGTTATACCCAACGCACGGGTATTATATTACGGGTATTATATTATTGGACAAGCACAAAGTATCGGAGCAATCATAGGCATGCTAAAACCGGTTATCAGGGAAGCGACCGCGTGACATTGGTGGCTCACCGTTTGACCTGGCAGCGGGATGAAGTTTACTATTTGCTACTTACGCTAGCCTTGATCGTCTTCGCGGTCGCGCCGCTGGCCTATCCCGGCTACGTTCAGGTGCACAGCGGGTTTGTGCCGGTCTATAACCTGGCCAACCTGGCCGGTGGCCGGCTGCACCTGGGATGGACGCCCACCGTCGCCACCCATTTCGATCCACTGCGCGCTGACGGGTTACTTCCCTACTACCTGGCGCTGCCCGTGGTCTGGTTGGGCGGGACGCCCCTGGGTGGCGTGAAGGCCGTCTTCGCCCTGGGCTTCTTGTTGGGAGCCGCCGGGGTTTACCTCTGGCTGCGACCGTCGCTGGGGCCAGCGGGTGCCGCTCTGGCCGCCCTGGTTTACACCTATCTGCCCTATCACATCGCCGCCGTGTATGTGCGGGGGGCGTGGGGTGAGGCACTTTTCCTGGGATTGCTTCCCTGGGCATTGATGGCTGCAACGTCCGGCCTTAGAGACGGTCTGAAAAGTCAGATTTCTGAGAGGCTTCGCCTCTACATTCTAACGGCGCTGATTTGGGCGCTGTTAGGCTTGAGCCAGGCCGGCCTGGCGGTTTGGGGCTTTCTGGTGCTCCTGGTCTGGATGCTGGCGGGTCATCTGAGAAAAGGCGAGGCGCTACCCCGCCCCTACAGGCTAATTCTGGCCGCATTGAGCGGGACAGTTGTAGCCCTGGCACTGACATTCCTGGCCGCTGGCTTCTCCCTACCAACCTCGCCCATCGACTTTTTTGACCACTTTCTCTACCCGGGTCAACTCTTCTCCGCCTACTGGGGGTTTGGCGACAGCCGGCCGGGTTGGAACGACGGCCTGGCGTTGGGCTTTGGCTTTGCCGCCGTTGGCCTGGGCATGCTGACCCTCTTCTTGGCCTATGGGCAGGCAGGGTCCAACCCCAACGGATCGAGCCAGGATAAGAATCTATTCAGTCCCCTCACAATTTCCATCCTGGCGTTGGCTCTGACACTACTGTCCTTTGGACTTTCGGCCTTCTTTTGGCGGCTGACTGGCCTGCAGGACACCTTGACTTATCCATGGCAACTGCTGGGACTCACCGGCCTCCTGCTGTCGGTCCTGGCCGGAATCTCGGTCAAGCTGGACAGGCGGCTGGCTGCGTGGCCCACCTATGCCGGGCTCGTCATCCTGACCTTGCTGGCCAGCTACACTGACCTGGAGCCCCGATTCACTCAAGAGCTACCAGGCTCAGGGCCATTGGCAGCCTGGGATGCAAACCACCTGATGCTCCTGGATTACCGGCTATCCGTGGAAATCCCGCCGGTTGCCGCCGGCCTGCATGAACCGACGCCCGGACGTCTCCCCCTGGCCGATTACAGCCCACTCCGCCCCGGTGACACCCTGCATATAACCCTCACCTGGCAAGCAACCCATCCCTTCCACCGGGATCTGAAACTTTTCCTCCACCTGCTGGACACGTCGGGCCAGGTGATCGCCCAGGCCGACCCGCTGGCGGGTGCTGGCGCCAGCGGGGAAGGGGCGGACTACTTCACCAGTCGTTGGGACCCAGGCGAGTTGATCCTCGACGACGTGGTCATTGCCATTCCTCCCGACGCCCCTCCCGGCCCTTACCGGCTGGCCTTGGGTCTGTACGACGGCGACACGCTGGAGCGGTTACCGGTCGTCGGCCGCGATGACGGCACCGTGATGCTGGAATTGGATGCCCTCACCAACAGCACGGAGCGCCGCCAATGACCATCTCAAGCCCAAACTCCCAACCCCAGAATCCCGACCCCCAACCCCCTACTCCTCGCTCCCTACTTCCTACTCCCTACTCCCTACTCCCTACTCCCGACCCCTACCTGATCCTCACCCTCCTCCTCTCCCTCTTCGCCGTCGGGCCGCTGATGCAGCCAGGATATTTTTGGGGCGCGCACGATGCCCGGTCCAGCGTCTATTTCCTGTTTGAATTCAACAAGTCCATAGGTGACGGCATCCTCTGGCCGCGCTGGGGACCCGATTGGGGCTTCGGCTACGGCTATCCCTTTTGGAACATCTACGGTCCCCTGGCATACTTTGTGGGCGAGGGAGTGTATCTGCTGGGATTCGATTACGTGCCGGCCGTCAAGATTGTGTTTGCCCTGTCGGTCCTGGGTTCGGCGGCAGCCATGTACCTTTTTGTGCGCAGGCTGCTGGGCCGGCCGGCCGGGTTGGTCGCCGGGCTGGTTTACGTCTATGTCCCGTATCATCTGTTCGACTTATACGTACGGGCGGCCCTGTCCGAATCTTTCGGATTCATCTTCATCCCCCTCGTCTTTTGGGGCTTCTTCGAGCTGGTGGACCGTCCCCGGCTCAATGCCTTCATCGGCACCGGATTGGCTTATGCCGGTTTGATGTTGACCAGCAACCTGTTGGGATTGCTGGTCACCCCTACCCTGGGCCTGTTTGTGGTGATCCTGATGTTGCTTCGCCTGCGGGACGAGAAACTGGCGGCTGGGAGCAAAAAGCTGGCGACGGTATTCATGCGACTGATTAGGCTGGGGATTCCGCCCGCCCTGGGGTTGGCCCTGGGAATTGGGCTTTCGGCCATCTTTGTGCTGCCTGCCCTGCTGGAATACAATTACGTCCGGGTAGACCAGTGGACGGGCGGGCGCTACGCCTTCGGCGGCGACTTCGTCTACCTCTTCCAGCTCTTCTCACCGCGCTGGGGCTTTGGGGCCAGCATCCCCGGCCCTGACGACCAGGCCGGCTTTCAGCTTGGCCTGGTGCCGGTGATTCTCTTTGTTCTTTCATTCTTCGCCATACCCCGCATCCTTGAGCGCAACACCCGCCGCGTGCTGCGCTTCTTCCAGGGGATGGTACTGGTCGTCGCTTTTCTGATGACTCCCGCTTCGGAATGGGTCTGGCGCACCATCCCCCTTTCCAGCTTTGCCCAATTTCCGTGGCGATTAGGTGTGCTGACGACGACGGGGCTGGCGGTGGTGGCCGGGGCAGTCGTGGCAGGAAATGCGGACGAAAGACCAACGACGAAAGACGAAAGTAATAGTTCGGCACCATCCTTCATTCGTCCTTCGTCTTTTGTCCTTCGTCACAAGTTGGAAGATCGGGTTCCCGATTCCCCGAGTCCCCCCCTCCTCCCCCTCATCATCCTGACCGCCCTCATCATCCTGGGCAGCTATCCCTACCTGCGAGCCGAGGTGC
>CAYTNQ010000229.1:0-7107 GCA_964439175.1 uncultured Anaerolineales bacterium
GGCCGGGGCAAATCGCCCACGTATTACTTTCCGCGAGAAGACGTGCGCATGGATCTGCTGGAGCCCGCGCCCCAGGAGAACGGGGCCTGGTCGGTGAAGGCGGGAGGCAGGGTGGCGGAGAAGGCAGCCTGGAGCCACCTCAATCCACCGCCGGAACTGGCCGATCTGAAAGGGTATGTCGGCTTCCAATGGCACAAGATGGACGCCTGGTACGAAGAGGAAGAGGAGGTCTTCGTCCACCCGCGCGATCCCTACAAGCGGGTGGATGTGATACGCAGCTCGCGCCACGTGCAGGCGGTGATTGCGGGGGAGACGGTGGCCGACACGCAGCGCCCGTATTTGCTGTTCGAAACGGGACTGCCCACGCGCTACTACATCCCGCAGGAGGATGTGCGCGTGGATCTGCTGGAGCCCTCCAGAGGCACGACGCGCTGCCCTTATAAGGGGGTGGCCTCGTACTGGTCACTGAGGATCGGGGATCAGTTGTTCAAGAATATCGTGTGGAGCTACCTGGACCCCATCCCCGAGTGTTCCAAGATCAAGGGGCTGATGTCCTTCTACAACGAAAAAGTGGACCTCTATGTGGACGGCGAATTGCGGCCTCGTCCGGCGACGCCTTGGTCGTAGAGGAGCCTGGGGCAAAGCGGGGCTTTTTCCACCATCCCACTAATCTACCAACCTACCGATCTACCTTCACCCAGCGCGCTGCGTCAAAACCAACCATGATCCCCTTGCGCCGTTCGCCGGTCACGTCGCTCAGGCGCAGATACCCATGCCCTGGCTCAAAGCGATAGACGCCCAGCCGCACCCACTGGTTGTGGTAGTCGTTCTGGTTGACAACCGCTTCGGCTCGCCCATCGGCGTGGACGACCAAGTAAGAGGCGCGGGTGGTGGTGGCGTGTCGCTCCGGGACGTAGACCCACACCTCCCACTGCCCCGCCTCGGGGAGGGTCGGTCGCCACTCGGCCCAGTTGGCCTCGGTTTCGGCCGAGGCATACGTCCAGAGCATGGTCCCCTGGTAGCCATAGGGGGCGCTGTACCAATGGTCCACGTTGGCTTTGCGGAAGGTCCCCGCTTGCCTATCGGTCCCTTGAGAGTCAACGATGGCCTGCAGACGCTGGTCAATCCCCGCCCAGCGGGCAATATCTTGGGGCCGGTGCTCGTTGATGAAGGAGGTCGGGCTGTAATAGTTGGCCAGGACTTGCTGCTGGCTATGAACCAGCGGCGTCCAAGTATCAATCGGCAGTTGGTTGCGGCGGATTTCAAAGTGGAGGTGGGCAATCCAGCGCCCTTGGGGATATTTGGCCGTCTTTTCCCCTTTGCCAATGGTCCCGACCTGCTGACCCCGGGCTACTTTCTGGCCCGCATCCTGGACTGTTATTTGGTCCAGGTGAGCGTATTGCGACCAGACACGGGTGCCATCGGCCAGGGCATGTTCCAGCAGGACGATGTTGCCCCAACTGGGGGTGTAGTAGCCAGACCCGGCCACCCGCCCGTGGGAGACGGCATAAACCGGGACACCCAGGTCGGTATCGCCGCCGCCCCGGCCGTTCCAATCTTCGCCGGTGTGCCAGAAGCCATATATTTTCTGGTAGGTGGGGTCGACCAAAACTGTGTCCACTTTATAGGTGTCCCAGACATTCACCACATCGCCCCGGGGTCCCACCGGGAAGTCAAAGCCATCAGAGATGGGCACGCCATCGGGTGTTTCGTCTTTTGGGAGTGGTTCAGTCATTTCAGCCTCCTGAATTACGTCAAATACCACGTGCTGAGGGCGTGGGGTTGAGTCATCCACAAACCCATTATAGTCCATTTTAGCTAAAAACCTATTTTGCTACTTTAGCCCACAAATCAGACCAGGTAGATCCGAATTTGCTTGGAATGCGTATCTATTTAAGAACATCACTGGTTTGGCGGGCGACCATGGCGCCCGATCTATTCCAGGTTCGCGGAAAAGGCCGCAGGGTCATGCGCAGGCCCCTGGCGCGCCCCGAAAATCCGGGACGAACATCCACCTATTAGCAGTACCCTATTCCTGAAAGGAGGGAAGTCACAATGTTTGACCTCAAGAAACGACTTGGTTTGGCACTGGCTTTGTTGATGCTGTTTGGTTTGGTTCCCCTGGCTGCGGCACAGGCCCCGGCGACGGTTCAGGTGGTGGAGCACCCAACGCAGGGGAAGATCCTGACCGACAGCCAGGGAATGACTCTGTACCTTTTCACCAAAGACGCCGCAAATGTGAGTAACTGCTACGATCAATGCGCTGTCAACTGGCCGCCACTGCTGGCCGAGGCAGGCGCAGAGCCAAGCGCCGGCGAAGGGGTTCCCGGCCAACTGGGGGTGATCGAACGCACCGATGGTGACCAGCAGGTGACCTACAACGGCATGCCGCTCTACTACTTCGTCAATGACAGCCAGCCCGGGGATACCAACGGCCAGTACGTGGGAGGCATTTGGTTCGTCGTTCATCCCGACATTTCCAGCATGACGGTGAGCAGCCCGCAGGTGCAGACAAGCGAGGACCCCAGCCTGGGGACGATCTTGACCAGCCAGGGCATGACACTCTATCGTTTCGCCCAGGATGAGGCGGACGTCAGCAATTGCTACGATCAATGCGCTGCCAACTGGCCGCCGCTGTTGGCCAGCAGCGGTGAACCAACGGCGGGCGAAGGCCTTAGCGGCCAACTGGGGGTCATCGAGCGTACAGACAGCGGCCGGCAGGTAACCTACAACGGCCAACCCCTGTATTTCTTCATCAAGGACAGCAAGTTCGGCGATACTACCGGTCAAGGCGTCGGAGACGTCTGGTTTGTGGTGAATCCCGCCGATACGGCCATGGCCGCCCCGGCAGCCACGCTGCCGCAAACAGGGGGCGTCCCCATCCCCTGGGCGAGCCTACTGTTGCTGGCGGCTGGCGGCCTGATTCTGGGCGGTGGCCTGACTCTAGCCCGAGCTCGCCGCCGAGGCTAATGGGAGTTGGGAATTGGTAGGTTGGTAGATTGGGAATTGGTAACCAATCTACCAACCTACCAATTTACCAACCTACCACCCTACACATCCAAATTCTTCACACTCTTGGCGTGTGTCTGGATGAAGCGCTTGCGTGGGGGCACCGAGCTGCCCATAAGCATGTCGAAGGTCTTGTCGGCGGCGGCGGCGTCTTCGATGGTCACCTGCAGCAGGATGCGGTTCTCCGGGTCCATAGTGGTCTCCCAGAGTTGGTCGGGGTTCATCTCGCCCAGACCTTTGTAGCGCTGAAGGCCGATGTTACCCCCGTCCAGCTTCTTGATCAGGGTCTCTTTCTCCTCTTCGGTGTACACGTAGTGCACCTGCTTCTTGTGGTCGATGCGATACAAGGGCGGCTGGGCGATATACAGGTGACCGGACTCGATGAGCGGCTGCATGTAGCGGAAGAAGAAGGTCAGCAGTAGGGTGCGGATGTGAGCGCCGTCCACGTCGGCGTCGCACATGACGATGATGCGATTGTAGCGCAGCCCCTCCAGGCTGAAATCGTCGCCGATACCGGTGCCCAGGGCGGTGATCAGCGCTTTGACCTCGTTATTGTTGAGGATTTTGTCCAGGCGGGCGCGCTCGGTGTTGAGGATCTTACCACGCAGGGGTAAAATGGCCTGGAAGCGGCGGTCACGGCCCTGCTTGGCGCTGCCGCCGGCGCTGTCCCCCTCGACCAGGTAGATCTCGGTCTGGTGGGGGTCGCGCTCCGAACAGTCGGCCAGCTTGCCGGGCAGCGTCATGCTCTCCAGCGCGCTCTTGCGGATGACCAGGTCGCGCGCCTTGCGCGCCGCCGCGCGCGCGCGCGACGAGGTGAGGCACTTCTCGACGATCGCTTTGGCCTCGCGCGGGTTCTCTTCCAGGAACGAGCCGAAGTGCTCGCTGACGACCGCCTCCACCAAGCTCTTGATCTCGGCGTTCATCAGCTTGACTTTGGTCTGGCTCTCAAATTGCGGGTCGGGGTGCTTGATGGAGACGATAGCCGTCAGGCCCTCGCGGGTGTCGTCACCGCTGAAGTTCGACTCATTCTCCTTCAGCAGCCCCTGCTTGCGGGCGTAGTCGTTAATGGTCCGGGTCAGGGCTGAACGCAGGCCGGTCAGGTGCGTTCCCCCGTCGATGGTATTGATAGTATTGGCGAAGCTGTAGACACTCTCGGTATAGGCGTCGGTATATTGCACGGCTACTTCGACGCCGATGCTGTCTACCTCCCTTTCCACGTAGACCACCGGGTGCAGCACCCCCCGGTTGCGGTTGAGATAGCGCACGAAGGAGGTGACGCCCCCTTCAAAATAAAAGGTCATCTCGCGTGCCGGCGTCTCACGCTCATCGCGGAAGTGGATGGTGACAGCCTTGGTGACAAAGGCCATCTCGCGGAAGCGCTGCACCAGCGTCTCGTAGCGATAGCCTCCCACCTCTTTGAAGATGGTTTCGTCGAAGCGGAAGGTGCTCCGGGTGCCGGTATCTTCCTCGTGCCCCTTAGGCAGGGGGCCTACTTCCTTCACCGGGGCCTTCGGCACGCCTCGTTCGTAACGTTGGCGGTAGATTTTGCCACCCCGGTGGACTTCGACTTCCATCCATTCACTGAGGGCATTGACGGCCGACACGCCCACGCCGTGCAAGCCACCCGACACCTTGTAGCCGCCGCCGTTGAACTTGCCGCCGGCGTGTAGAGTGGTCATCACCAGTTGCAAAGTGGAGATCTTCTTCTGCGGATGGGGAGCTACCGGGATGCCCCGCCCGTTGTCGATGACGGTCACGCTCTGGTCGGCATGGATGGTAATTTGAATATGATTGCAGACGCCAACCAGCGCTTCGTCGATGGAGTTGTCCACCACTTCGTAGATGAGGTGGTGCAGGGCTTTGATGTCAGTGCCGCCGACGTACATGCCCGGCCGGCGGCGCACTGCCTCTAATCCCTCTAAAACTTGAATATCTTCCGCGTCGTAACGGGGGATTACCTGGTTCACCACGTTCTCTCTCCTAAAATGTGCTTGCTCAAGCTATATAAACAGGATAATGTAGACACCATATTTTACCACGATTCGCCCGATTCCTCAAGTTTTGAGGACCAGTCAATGCGCAGTTGGGACGAAAGAACCGCAATATATAGTGGTATTGCGTCAGGAACCACAAGATATAGGCTCACCTTCCGTGCGATTTTTGGCTACCACTTTGGGAGCAGACCCCTCCCCCGGCCCCTCCCCGACGCGGGGAGGGGGGCAGTTCCCTTTGACAAGGGGCGCGTTCGCTTTTAGGGGCGGACCCCTCCCCCCGCCCCTCCCCGACGCGGGGAGGGGAGCAATTCCCTTTGACAAGGGGCGCGTTCGCTTTTAGGGGCGGACCCCACCCCCAGCCCCTCCCCGACGCGGGGAGGGGGGCAGTTCTCCCCCTTCCCTGCGAGCCTGTCCCTGCCAAGGGAGGAAGGGGGCCGGGGGGTTAGGTCGTCAGGACAGTTTGCCCCCAAATCTGAACGCACCCCTGACAAGAATCGGGTTTGGTGAGGGGTAGAAATCAGTGTATAATGTACCCAGTCTGACAACGAGGTAGACCCTTAGAGGAGCCAGTTCTATGTGGACGGTAATCCCTGCCGTTCAATCATCATGAGATTAGATCCGATCGACGTATGAGCCTTGCCCTCGAGTCAGGGCTCATTATTTTTGAGGGCAACTGCTCACCTTCCCGCAGGTTTAGGCCAACGCAAAGCAGATGCAGAATGCCTGCTCAATCCAACCTGCCCAGGGGAAGGGGGGACCATTGGGTGCTCCGGGAGGGTGGGCTGAGTAGCCACTTTTGAGGAAAGGATACTGCCATGCCCAAAGAGACAATCCCGTTTGCCACCGACGCCTGGATCAAACGGCTGCACGAAGAGGTCAACAAAAGCGAAGCGTATCGCCAGGCGGCCAAGACCTGGGAAGGCGATTTTTACTTCGTGGTCGAGCCAGGTGGTCCCCTGTCCGAGCCAGTTTATATGTACATGGACTTGTGGCATGGGGAAAGCCGCGACGCTTTTGTTGCCCAGGATCCCAACGTGAAGGATCCAGAGTTTGTCATCAGCGCGCCGGCCAGCACCTGGAAGGATGTGGTCGAATTGCGACTGGACCCTATGAAAGGCCTGCTGACCAAGAGGCTCAAGCTTAAGGGTAACATGCCCAAGATCATGCGCGCCGTCAAGGCCGCCAACGAACTGGTGCTGTGCACCACCCACGTTCCGACTGAGTTTCCAAGTTAGTCAGTTAGTCAGATGGACAGTTAGTCGGTTGGTCGACTACCCGACCATCTGACTAGCTGACTACCCGACCATTTGACTACTGGAGGGGCCTATGTGGTACTTCCGCAGTCCCCAGGTGGTCTTCGGCGAGGATGCGCTGGATCACCTGGCCTATCTTAAGGGTAAGCGAGCCTTGATCGTCACCGACGCGATGATGGTTCGCCTGGGCTTTGTGGACAGGGTGCAGGCCAAGCTGGCCGAAGCTGGCCTGGCTTGCGACGTGTTCGACCAAGTGGAGCCTGAGCCGTCGCTGCAGACGGTACAGCGCGGTGCGGCGTTGATGCGCGAAAAGGAGCCGGACTGGATTGTGGGCCTGGGGGGCGGCTCGGCCCTGGACGCGGCCAAGGCAATGTGGATTCTCTACGAACGGCCCGACGTGGCTCCTGAGGAGATCAACCCCTTCGACGAGCTGGGCCTGCGCCAGAAGGCGCGCATGGCCGCCATCCCCACCACCAGTGGCACTGGCTCTGAGGCAACCTGGGCGGTCGTCCTCACCGATACCCAGGAGCAGCGCAAGATCTCCACCGGCGCGCCCGAATGCACCCCCGACATCGCCATCGTGGACCCGGCCTTCACCGTCGTCATGCCCCCCCGCCTCACCGCCGACACCGGCCTGGACGCCCTGACCCACGCCATCGAAGGCTACACGTCGTCCTGGTACAACGACTTCAGCGACGGACTCTGCCTCAAGGCGGCGCACATGATCTTCACCTATTTGCCTCGCGCCTATGCGAACGGAAACGACATGCAGGCGCGCGAGAAGATGCACAACGCAGCCACCCTGGCCGGCCTGGGTTTCATCAACTCGCTGGCGGCGGCCGCTCACGCCC
>CAYTNQ010000230.1:0-7067 GCA_964439175.1 uncultured Anaerolineales bacterium
CGCCGGCTGGAACGCAATAATAGTGTCCATCAGGCATCTTACACATGTCCTCTACAACATCCGGGACGGCGGCTTTAACCTCTTCGGTCCAGACCTCATCTATCGGCTCGAGCATGTCTGCTTGCCAGTAGGGTACCAGGCCGAATGGATAGCTCTGGAACGAATCCGGGGCCTCCCCAGCGAGCATCAATGTGTGGATGACCTCTCTCATCGCTATCCCGCCCCCGCCAGCTACTGGACTCTCCAGCACTGTGACGTCGGGATATTTCTCCGTGTAAACGGCGATGAGCGCATCCATCGCGGTCTTCTCTGATCCTGAGGTCCACCAGTGATAGATTTCAAGTACGGGCGCTTCGGGTGCGGCCTCTGGCGTAACCTCGACGATCTTCTCGACCTCTACCTCCTTGGTGACGACGACGGTCTGCACTGGAGCCGGCCCAGCGCATTGGGCCGCCACCAGACTGAGGACCACCAATACGGCGAAGACTGCGAACAAGCGTTTCATTTCTCCCTCTCTCCTTTCTTGAGTTTGTGAAAATGGTTTGATCGTGTCCTGTTGCCCACCAAATCCTTACCCTTTCTATCTTGGGTTTGACCACCTCCCCCCTTCCTTATGCCAACTCTCTCATCCGCTGAGAGAACACTAGACAGTCCCTGGTCAGAACGATGCCCGCTTCAGCCACCGATGGAACGACGGACGACCATGGAAGGCGGCAGGAGCACGTGACGTTCTGCCAGGGGTTTGCCGTTGAGACACGACACTTGGTCACCATATCGCAGATCATACACCCGATGCATAGATTGGCTGATGGAACGCACGAGATATTATAACTATATAATATTGTCATTACAATATAGTGTAACAAAATATTCCTTGTTTGTCAAAACCTATAAGCGGAGAGTTTCAAAAGTCAAAGAGAGCGACAAATACTCAAAGCAACTGTAAATCTAACCTTGGCTGTTTCTGAACCACACTGGGTATTTGGCAACGAGCTGGGTTTCAAGCAATTGGCAAGCCAGTAATACCGCTGATCCGCTCAGCGGCGCGACGCACGGCTGTTTCAACAGAGAGTTGTGCAGTCAGGCAGGCCTCAATCATCTCCTGGAATTGCACCGAAACCTGATTGTAAGTCGGCAATGCTGGTCGACTCCGCGCCTCGACGAACAGAGGTGCTGTGCGCCCCAGGAAACCATCCTCGTCAGGACGGATCGCCTCAGCGATGGCCTTAAGGGCGGTGTTCTGGCCAGTCTGCAAGCTGAAAGGCTTAAGAATCTCTGGAGTGAGCACCCGTTGGAGCAGAGCTAGTGCATCCATCGGGTGGTGGGATTGGCGGTAGATACCGAAGGTCATGCTACCTACGAGTGTGGCTGGTGTACCATCTGGACCAGCAGGCAGGGGAACGAAGCCTGCGCGTTTCAGGAAGGTTTCCATATCCCAGTCGGCCGCCGACCGGATAAGGAAATTCTCGTAAGTACCTCCCAGCGCCATAGCAACCTCACCCCGAGCGAAGGCGAGTAAGGCGCCATTCCACGGGTACCGTACCACATCTGGCGAGGCAAGTTTCTCCGAAAGTATCAGATCTTTAACGAAGGCAAGCGCCTGGCGGGTAGCGGCGCTGTCTACCACCACCTTCTCTTGCGCAATCATATCGCCCCCGGCAGCCCAGAGGAAAGGTAGCAATTGATAGGTGGTCGTTTCGCTTCCCGCTCGGCCGCCAACAAATGCCAGTGGATATGGCCCCAATCCATAACGGGTGCGGACCTCTGGCAGACGAAAATGCCGCCCAACAGCTAACAATTCAGTCCACGTCTTGGGTGGGGCCAGCGCTTCAGCCGCCAGCCAATCGCGCCGATACCAGAGCACAGTGGTATCGGCGTTGGTCGGCACAGCGTATAACTGGCCCTGGTAGCTGTTAGCAGCCAGCAGCGAGGGATAGAAATCGTCCTGCACATCCGCGACCCACTCCGGCTCCAATTCGGCAAGCGGAAACAGGTACCGGCGATGAGCAAATTCAGCCACCCAAACTGAGTCGAGCACCGAGATGTCGGGCGCCTGCCCAAGGGCGACGGCCGTGGACAGTTGGTCGTGCAGCTCGGCCAAAGGAACAGTGTTAAATATCAGGTCCATCGTTGCTTCTGGATGATCCTGGCTCCACAAGCGAGCGGCTTCGTTCAGAGGCCACTGCCAGCGAGTATCTGACACAGTGACCCTCAAGGTCACTTTCCTCTTCTTCGTTGAGGCTACGAAGGTCCCCCGCCCGGCTCTCCGGACCAGCAAGCCTTCGCGTACCAGGTCAAGTAGCGCCTCTCGCACTGGAGTCCGACTGATATCATAACGCTCGCAGAGTTCGGCCTCGGTGGGGACTTTATCCCCGGGGCGTAGTTCACCCAGCTCGATCTGCTTCTTGATCAGCGTCTTGAGTTGATAATATAGAGGAATGGGAAGAGAGCGATCAATGCCAGCCATAGACGATATGCCTTCAGTTTATTCCTGTTTATCGCAGGTACATTGTTATTACATTGTTACAATAAGAATTGTAAACGAGAAGCTGTAAATTGTCAATTCTCGCTCTAAACCCCTGTCAAAACTGGCATCGTATGGCGACATATTTGCCCGTTTGGGGCCGGGAAAAGCCGCGATTGGGGCGATAATTTGTGGGTAGAGTGGCGGCTTCTACCCTTGCGAAGGTTGCGAATAACCTGGCTAACAGGGCAGTTTTCGGTAGATCAAGGCATTTTCGCACTGAAAACTTTCAGCAAACCCTCGCAAGGGTTATCTGGCCTGAATAGTTACCCAAGATGAAGCACATTGCGGTGGGAAATAGCACGGGTCAGATTGCTGGCAAAATGATGGTGAAGATAGTCCCTTCACCCAGGGTACTCTCAACGAATACTGAACCACCGTGGGCTTCGATGATCGACTTGGCAATGGCCAGCCCCAAGCCTGACTCCGTTCCCTGTCGCTGACGTGACTTGTCCGCCCGGTAAAAGCGATCGAAAACAAAAGGTAAATCCTCCGGGGAAATCCCGACGCCGTCATCCTGAACGCGCAGATTGACGGTGCTTACGCCGGCTTCGGCTGACAAAACAATCCGCCCCCCTTCGGGTGTATAGCACAGGGCGTTGCTCACCAAATTCTCCAGCACCTGCGCCATCCGCCCCGGGTCCACTTCAACTCGCGGCAAATCAAGTGAAGCTTCGACCTGTATCGAGATACCCCGCTGTTGAGCCTTGGGCAGATGAGCCGACATGGCCCGTTCTAACAATGTCCGTGGATCGACAGGCTGGCGAGCCAACGGCAACTCGCCGGCATCTGCCAGCGACAGAGTCCTCAAATCGTCAATCAGACGGCTGAGATGCTGTGCCTCGTCGTGTAGAATGTCGAACGTCTCCTGAGTGGCCGGCAGCTTGCCATCACTCAGGGATTCCGTGTAGCCCAAGATCAAGCTCAAGGGCGTGCGCAGTTCGTGGGCGATGTCGGCCATCATCTGTCGCCGCAACTCGCTGGCGCGAGCCAGATCAGCGCTCATCTGGTTGAACGAGGCTGCCAGCTCGCCCAATTCATCCCGAGTATGAACAGATACTTGTTGCCCCAAGTCCCCTTTGGCCAGCACTCGCGTGACCAGCGTGAGTTCACGGATCGGGCGCGTGAGCGTTCGCGCTAATAGGACACCCAGCAGTAGGGCGATGGCCGTTGCGCCTAAGGCGCTGTAGAGGATCGCCTGCGTGGTGTCCGCCAGAAATCTGGCCTCCGGCGAGCCCGGCCGCGGACTCTGCGATAACGGGACAGACCTCAGCCAGCCGACCACATTGCCATCTACAATGATTGGCACGCCCCGCCCACGATCATACTGGAGTGCCTGCTCTATGACCTGATTGTCACCCCGGCTGAACACGACCTCCCCGTTCGCATCCACGAGTACCAACGCAGCATGATGGCTCTCCGGTTCCGATACCTGGAAGCGCCCGCGCTCAAAGACTTCCTCGACGCCGGTCCAGCTTCCATTGGCCTGGTAGTGCTGGACCAACAGGGTCACAAAAGAAGCCCGGTCACGATCAACTACAAACTGGTCGAAGCGACGTTCCGTGTTACGCCACACAAAGAAGGCCATCAGCATAGCCCCGATCAGGCCAACCAGGAGAAAGGCCAACATAAGTTTAAGGGCCAAGGAGCGCATGATCATTACACCAGCTTTAGTCATCGGCCGCAAACCGATAGCCGATGCCATACACGGTTCGTATATAGCGCGGGTGGGCTGGGTCGGGCTCGATTTTGGTACGCAGATTACGGATGTGAACATCAATCGTGCGTTCGTATCCTTCAAAGGCAATGCCTTGCAAACGATCGAGGAGATCAGAACGCGAGAAAGCGCGGCCCGGCGCCGACATCAAAACAGCCAGCAGGTCGAACTCAGAAGGCGTCAATTCCACCCGCGTTTCGCCCACGCTCACGATACGACTAACCTGATCCAGAGTTATATCAGCCACGCGCAAGACTTCTGTCTCGGATGGTTTATCGCCAGCGCGACGCAACACGGCCCGCACCCGCGCTGTCAGTTCGCGCATGCTGAAGGGCTTGGTGACGTAATCATCTGCCCCCAACTCCAGGCCCAGCACCTTATCGTTCTCCTCCAGCTTGGCGGTGAGAATGATGACAGGGGTATCTCGTTCCTTGCTATGCGCTCGCAAGAACTCATACCCTCCCATCTCCGGCATCATCAAGTCGAGGATGATAAGGTCCGGCTTTTCACGGCGCGCTACAAATAGAGCCTGCTGGCCGTCGGCGGCCGTCACCACCCGGAATCCTTCCTGGCTCAGGTAGGCCTGCAGCATGTCTCGCAGCCGCTTCTCATCATCCACGACCAGGATTGTTTTGGCCATCAAGGTCTTGTCTCTTGCGGGTTGATCCAGTTTATAATACCCGTACGTGGGTATAAGTCGATTCTACTTCAACAACTATAACCCTATTTCACCAGGCCGACAAATTCGATCAGGATGCGTTTCAACAGATGGTTATTTCCTCTCTGTCAAGGTCGAAGATGGAACACCGGATGGCGGCAGAGCAGAGGATATCGCGCTCCGTTCCGACTGACCCATCCGGCGTCTCGCTACTCACTGCGTATGGAACTGGCACCCCCTGGCCTGCTCGACGGCATCCCAGGTAGCAGCCTGACACGCAGCATCCAGGCTAGGGCGCTTAAGACGATGGCATCGTACCTAGTGTTATCTTCACCTGCAACGTCTGGGACCCGCGCATCACAGTCAGATCCAGCGTATCACCCGGCTTGTGACTTTGGACGATTTGTGCCAGCGTCGACTCCCCTGTCAGGGAAGTGCCATCGATCTCAGTGATGACATCCTGGGTCTGCAAACCGGCGTCGGCGGCTGGCGAGCCCGGTACCACTTGCACAATCACTGCCCCCTGCGTGGCGTTAGTGCCGAGTTGCGTGGCAATAGCCGGGTTGAGAGGCACATAGCCAATGCCCATGTAGGGGTGAATCACCTTGCCTGTGGCTACGAGCTGATCGGCGATTGGCTTGGCGGTCGAAATCGAAATGGCGAAGCCGATTCCTTCAGCCTGTACGCCGCTCGCGCCCGCCGTTCCGGCTGCCAGCGTATTAATCCCGACCACCTGGCCGTTCAGATTCACCAGCGGGCCACCCGAGTTGCCGGGGTTAATAGCTGCGTCGGTCTGGATCAGGTCAAACAGGAAGGGACCCGCGGCTGAGCCTTGCGAGTTGCTCGGTTCCTGGATCGTCCGGCCCAGAGCGCTGACCACGCCAGCGGTCACGGTAGGTCCACCCGGCAGTGCCAGGGCATTGCCGATGGCCACCACCCAATCACCGACTTGCAACTGGCTCGAGTCGCCTAGCTGGGCAACTGGTAAGTTACTGCCACTGATTTGGATGACGGCCAGGTCAGTCTGTGTGTCGCTACCAATCAACTTGGCGTTGAAGGATCGGCCATCTGGAAGCGATACCAGCAACGACTGGGCCCCGTCCACGACATGAGCATTGGTTAGAATGTGGCCTTGGTTGTCGTATATGATTCCAGATCCTACACCCACTGGCACTGCCTGACTTGAACTCCCAAACTGAGTGAACGGGTTAGCCTGTTCATTGGTAACCTGCACCACGGCCGGCTTGACCTTCTCGGCTACCTGCCGAATCGCGTCCTGGAAATTACCAGTTGGTGCAGTCGACCCAGGAGAGGCCTGCGCGACAGGTACCGCCGATGCCGTATTTGTTAATGGAGTTGCCGTGTTTGCCAGAGCAGCGCCTCCACAAGCGGTTAGCAAACCCAACAGTGTGATATTTACGATGAATAGTTTTAGCTTAGACATTTGACTTATCTCCTATGTTCTAGTACTACTACCGTACTGCAGTCGCCATGTCATTCTGCCCGCACTTGGGCCGCAGGCACAGGTGAGCGACCGAAGGGAGCGAAGAATCTATATAGATTCTTCGTCGTTTCACTCCTCAGAATGACATGTACGGTTGTAGTACTAGGTTGATATATCCGACTCATTTCTATCTGACTTAGTGTTGTTCATACTGTCAACATAGCGGTCAATTTGGATACAATCCAAGTATACCGATAAGTTGTTCAGAACTTATTAAGAATTGATTGAGAAATTATTTAGATTTCGAGCATTCGTTGCACTCAACAGGTGACTTTGGTCACCTCCCCGAACTGAATGAGCAAAGAGTTCGGTATCTTCTCAGATGGCAGTACGTTATTGAGGAACCGGCGATCTCACAGATCTTAATACTCCTATGATTATAGTGGAAAAAATGGGGACCGTCTTTAACCCTCGCTTAAGCTGAACTAAAGTGATCTTTAAGAAATTGTTAGGAAATTGTTAAGAAGCCTCTTCGACATTGCGAGGATGAGTAAACTATGATAAGATTAGGGCGCGTTCAAAATGGGTTGGTAGGGGCAGGTCTTCCCCAGAGGGGACCTGCGGGTGCACCTGCCCTGGACACCCGCAAGGGGTGTCCCTACTTGTTCCCGGGTAAGTGAGCCACGCAGTGGCTATCAAGGAGGGTGAAATGACCACATCCCTC
>CAYTNQ010000231.1:0-7057 GCA_964439175.1 uncultured Anaerolineales bacterium
TTCGCGGGCACTCCGGCCATCACCACAGCGGCGGCGAGCGCTGGATTGTCAAACGTGCCCCTGTCTACGGCCTGGATTTGGAGCGGGTGAATGCCTTGCTGCACCTCATGCGCGCTGCCGACGTGGTGGACCTCTCGCATACGTTAGGGGAAAGCACGCTCAAGGCTGACTTTCTCGGCCATCTCAATGCTTACCTGGCCGACAGCCGCCGCGCGACCCAATACGAGTTTTTCACCCACCGTCTCACCGAGCAGCGCGGTATCCTGACCAACGTGATCCACAACGGGATCGCTGCCGAACTGCGGGAGCGCTATGGACTGATCCCGCTCCTGTACTACCCGGGCGGTATCGCCTATCTGGCCGAGAAAGGACAATCCCCGGCCATAGGCGGCGAAGACCTGGCCCGCATGGCGCGGCGCATCGCCCGCACTATCTCGCAAGTCGCCGCCGCCAAGTTCCGCGATTTCATCCAGCCGGCCCCTGCCGGCATCAAAGTGGATCCGAAATGCCTGGAACTGGGCGTGCCTTTCGAAGACATTCTGCGTGAAATCTACAATATCATCCTGCGGCGCAGCCCGGACCCGGCGGAGCTGGACGCCAAGGTCCGCGACTGGGCGCAACGCGGCTTTGACAAGGCCGAGGCCGATTTTCCGGAGGCGGCCGGCCAGGTACGGGCAGCTCTGGAGGACACAACGCTGCTCGTCAGCCAGGACGTGGACCGGCTGCACCAGGCCGAGCTGATCCGCTCCTACTACATCTTCTTGAACAAGCACTTCCAGCATGTCGTAGACGATGCCTGGGCCAGGATCTATACCCTGCTCGATTTACCCCAGGCCCGGCATGCCTTCTATGCCTACTTTGACCCGCTCTGGGCGCGCGCCTACGTCCTCTCCCGGGATTTGACCCTCTCCGAGCAGGCCGTCTACCGGCGCATCGAGGGAGACGGCCTGGCCCTCACCCAGAGCGAAGAGCAAACCACAGACGCCAAGGTGGCGCTATTTACCCATTACCTGGGCCTTTACGCCATGTTCGGCGGCATCGGGCAGCCGGCGCTCCGCTTTGGCGAGCACCTGGCGCATTACGTCCAGAATCAGCACAAGCAGTGTGTCTACTGTAGCGGGCCGTTCCCTACCGATAAGTGGATGGCCGGCGACGTGCGCTCGGACATCACCGTCCAGACCTTCTCCAATCGCTTGCGCGGCGGCCCGGGCGAGCCCAAAAAATACATCTGTGCCGTCTGCCAGCTTCAATTTCTGCTGGAGAAGCTGAACTACCTCCCGGTGCGCGGAGAAAAGACCATCTACCTGCACCTGTACCCTTATTCATTCCTGACCGGCCCCTTCATCGAAGGCTTAAACGCCACCATCCGGCGCATCGTGACCGAAGATAGCGCCGTGCAGGCGCTCAATCTGAACGTCAATGAAGCCGTCCAGAGCTATCTGGCCGATAGAGTCGCCACACCCACCTTTCGCAGCCGCACCAAGGCCGATAAGCCGCAACCCTACGGGCTGTATCTGCCGCGCTACACCGAGACCATGGGCAACTTGCTCATCTTCCCCATCAACCCCGGCGGCCGGAACGACACCGAGCGCTTTCTGTTTGCGCTGTGGAACGCGCTGCTGCTCCAGCGTCACTTTGGAGTCAAGGTGCTGATGAGTAACGCACCTGTCCCGCCCTTGGGCAAGGACGAAATACCCGACCTGTACGTGGACAACATTCCATTGGCTTGTGAAGGGCTCTTACCCCACAATGACTACGTCCAGTTCGAGGACGGGACAAACAAGCCGGGTACATTGCCGGAGCTGTGGGAGGATGTGAGGCATCTATTTGCCCTGCGGCGGCTCACATTTACCCGCGAGGATAACACTCCCCGGCTGGTGCGGGCGCTTCTTGGCAGCCCGCTGACCATCTTCTACGAGACGGAAAGATTATTGGAAGCCCGTGTGCGCGGGCAAGAGAGCGGCGGGTTGGTGACCTGGCTCTCACAGCAGGCCTTTCCCCACGTAAACGGATTGGCATGGAGTAAAGGAGGCAAATTCATGGCACAACTCAGCACCCAATTACAACGCCTGGCACACATCGCCTGGAAAGACGGGCTGCGCGGCCGTTCGCTGGAAAGGAGCGCCCTGCTCTACCCGGTGAATGAAGTGTTCGCCAAATTGAACCAGTCCGGCGGGCAGGCGGACCGGGAGACACTCAAAGCTGCAGCCGTGCAGGACATCTTCGATCATCTCTACCGCATCACCGATGACCGCTACAAGCCGGGCAAGAAAAAATGGGAGGCGGTCAAACAGTTCGTGGATATCTGGTTCGACGACGTATTGGAAGGCGTCTACAGCAGCAGCCTGCGTAAGCTGCTGGCCGACGAAAAATTGATCCGCTCCGCCTTCCTCTTCTACGTACGCGAACAGATTCCGCGCAAGGAGGAGCGAGACATCGAAGAACCTGAACTCGAGGAAACGTAGCTACCCTCCCGCAGGGTTCTGAACCCGGGCGGCCTGTCAAGCGACTCAAAAGTGCGTGAGAGGAAGCGTAGCTACCCTCCCGCAGGGTTCTGAACCCGGGACGGGGATCTCGTTGTGAATCGGGAACGTCTGGAGGAAGCGTAGCTACCCTCCCGCAGGGTTCTGAACCTGCGGGAGGTTGGAAGAAATCGAAGAGCCCAACCGACCAATCGACCAACCGACCAATCGACCAACCGACCAATCGACCAACCGACCAACCGACCAACAGGAGACGTATCATGGCTATCGTTGAAAAGTACGCCGAGCACTTCTTACCCACCTACAGCAACTATCCCCAGGGGCGCTATGCCAGCCTGCTGCTGGTGCGCCGTATCGAGTCGGAAGCCATCTTCCGCACTGAAGGCAGCGGCGAGCCCCTGAGCAAAGAGTTCGTCCACGCCGGGCTGGGCGACGACCCCATCATCCAACGCGTGGTCATCAGTAAGCGCAAGCAGACGGCGGTCGAGCGCCGCACCGGGCGTGAATTGCTCCGCGCGCATAATCTGCTCTTTGCCAAAGACGAGAAGAGCGGCATCTGCGCGCTGAACCGCAACAACCCCTGTGAGCGCTGCATGGACTGCATGGTCTACGGCTACGCAGCCGGCGGCGGAGGCGCGCAAAAATCGCGCGTGGTAACCGACGACGCCTTCAGCCTGCACGATGCCGGCGTCGTCACCGCCACCCGGCAATTCAATGCCCTCTTCGACAACAGCACCATGCGCGATCCTGAGACCCGCAAGCCCTCGGCCAGCATCGGCACCGACGAATACATCAAGCCGGAGACCATCTTCCTGGACATCGAGACGGTGCGCGACGTGACCGCCGACGAGTTTCGCTACGTGCTGGCTAATGTCCTGCGCTCTTCGCGCTACGGGGCCATCTCCTCCCGCATCGGCAAAGTCCAGAACATCCTGGCGGGTGTCATTCTGAGCGATTGCGAGGTGTTCAGCAATCTGGAGCTCACGCAAACGGTTTATGACCGGCTGCGGGATGGAGCTTCCGAGCCCGACTTTCCGCTGCAGACTGGAAAGGTGGTCGAGGCCGTGCGTGCGGCAGCCGCTGACCTGGCGCGGCGTGTTGTGGGGCAGGTCACCATCCTGCCTGCCGCCGACGTGGCGACCCTGGTAGATGACATCACCGCCCTTTACGGGGATGAGAGCGCAGTCCGAGCCATGCTGGAGAATGCAACCGGGATGTACGGCCCGCAAGCATAGGAGGCCAGGATGCACGTCTACCGTTGTGAGCTTACGCTGATGGAGGCGACTTTTTTCAGCAGCCGCGAGGTAAGCGCCACCTACCAGACAGAACCGCTGATCGGCAACATCGCCCTGGCCTATGCCTTCGGCTTTTGCCAGTCGCCTTACTTCAACGACGGCACCATCCACTACAAAACCCACCTGAGCGCGCTGAATGAGCGAGGCGTGTACGTCACGCCGGCCACACTGGTGGGCGAGCCAAGCTTTACCATCGGGCAGTTCAACGCCCAACCGGATGCCTACTGGTATGCCATGGGGGCTGGGACGATCGTAACCCGGCCCGACGACGGTTGGGCGCTGGGTGCTGGCAAGACCTGGCGCATCGTGCGCGCCGACGGCACGCGCCGCAAGCTGGCCGCCGAAAGCCGCCCCCAGTATGGACGCATCCGCTTCCTGGCCATCGGCAATCGAGCCGTGAGCTATGTACTCAGCCGGGAACCGCTGGAAGTGTCACGTTACGTGCGCCTGGGGAAATTCATGAGCAAGGCGCGGGTGGCAGTCGAAGAGTTACCGCTGGAAGAGGTGGAACGAGAGGAAATCGTGATTCCCTTCCTGCTCAATCCGGCCGACCTGCCGCCGGAGATGACACTCACTGTGTTCGACCTGATCAGCGTGCCGCCCACGCCGCTGGTACGCAATGCTCGCCTGAGCGGGCGGTTCTATCAATTGAAGGGCGGAACCCTGCTGCCGGCGGGAATGTGCTTTGGGGTCGAGGGCCTGGCGTAATATCACTGACAGAGCAAAAGCAAACTATGAGTGCATTTCCTCCCCCCTGCCCGCGTCGTCTGTCCCTGCCAAGGGAGGAAGGGGGAAAGACCCCCCTCCCCTCGCAGGGGAGGGGCCGTTCTGGCGCTGACGCGTCGCCTGAGGGCGGTGGCCCCCCCTCCCCTCGCAGGGGAGGGGCCGGGGGAGAGGTCATAGTACAGGTGAGGTAAAAAATGACAATTGAGTTATATCTCCTCCCCCAAACCGAAAAACTGGCCCCCGAGGACCTATGGGGGCTCAAGCATCCCCCCCTCTACCACCAACAGCGCACGGTCGAGGCACTGCGTCAGCACGACCTGGTAGTGAACACCTACAACACCGGCACCGGCAAAACCATCGCCAGCCTGCTCTACCTCTTCGTCCTGAACGGTACGGGCAAAAACGTGCTCTTCATCGCCCCCACCAACGCGCTGCTGGCCCAACACGCCGAGGACATCCAGGAGTTTGTGAAAGAGAACAACCTGGACTTTAAGGTGTGGCGGATCAGCGCCGCCGACGTGCGAGCGCTGCGCCTGGCCCAAAACCCTGGCGCCACCCCCACCCGCCCCGGCGAAGTGCTGCAACGCCTCATCCGCAACTACCTGGAGTTTGAGCCGGAGGCTACCCGCCGCCAGCCCATCATCCTGGTCGTCAACCCCGACATCTTCTACTACGCCCTTTACTTTCACTACGGCGCTCACGACCGGCGCAATATCTTCGAGCGCTTCCTGACCGCTTTTGACTACGTCGTGGTGGACGAGTTTCATTATTACGACAGCAAGCAACTATCCAACTTCCTGTTTGCCTTTGCCCTGTTCGACCAGTTCGGCTACTTCGACGTGCGCGGGCCTGGGCGCAAGGTGTGCCTGCTTTCGGCCACGCCCACAGAAGATGTTACGACTTACCTGGACAGGTTGTTTGGGAAGCGCTGGACCCTCGTCAGCCCGGATAACGAGCCGCCCGGTAGCCAGGGTCTCCCAACTACCCCCACCCTGGCTCCCTTAGAGTTGGCTGTCGCAGCCGAAGAGTTCGAGCAGTGGGCGACAGCGCACCGGGAGGAGTTAACCCAGTGGGTGATACAAGATGATCTGGATGGCGCGCTCATCAGCAACAGCCTGTGGCGGGTGAATGCGGCCTACGCGGCGCTGCGGGATGTCCTGGCCGAAAGCCGCATAGGACGCATCACCGGGCCGGAGCCGGCCGAGGAACGGGCCAGGGCCACCGGGCGCGACTTGATCCTGGCCACGCCGACCGTGGACATTGGCTATAACTTTACCAAGCTGAACAAAACGCGGCAAAACGTGGACTTTTTGGTGTGCGACGCGCGCTACGGCGACGAACTGATCCAGCGCATCGGGCGCGCCGGGCGGGTGCTGGGTAAACCCCACACGGACCAACCCAGCCGGGCGATTGCGCTGCTCGCGCCGGAGGCGGCCCAGGCGCTGGCCGCGTATGCCGGACAGACCCTCAGCCGCGCCGGCCTGGCGCAGGTCGTCAAAGCCTGTGAACATCTGCCGCCCAAGCACAGCCTGACCGGCTACATTCGAACTCACGCCATCGTCGAGTCTTTCTGGCCGATCTACCAAATGCGGAAAGTGCTGCCTCAGGCAGAACAGGAGGAACTCGACGTTCTCTTCGAGCGCGTGCGAAAGATTTTTGCGCCCAACAGCCGGCGCACACCAGGGGGTCTGCGCGGATTCTTCCGCAAGCTGGAGGGGCGCGAGCGGTGGCTGCACGCAACCCGGGGGGGCAACATCCCCTTCAACAAATACACCGCCCAACAAGTGGTGGATTGGCTGGAGTGGCTGGAGCCGGGGGCAGGACGCTGCGCCCCTCCTGACTTGCTGCCTCACCTGGCGTCTCTCCTGGCGCATGGCGAGCAACAGCGCGCACTGCGAGATTTCGTCCAAAGTCAGGTTGCCACCACGCGGGCGCTGTTTGCGTTCCGTGACAGTTTTCAGGGACCGACCGCCGTCCTATACGATCCCCGGCACCTGCTCTCCAGCCAGACCATCAACACCTATGGCCTGTTTCACCTGGTGTGCTATTACCGGCTCTCGCCGCCGCTGGCGCGCACCCAGTTCATGCGGCAGTTTGGTGAGACGGAATTGCGAGGCGACTTCTACCTTCGTCTGATCGAGCCCCTGGAGGCCCCTTTGACGCTCGAATTGGTCTACGATAGCGAGGACGAATTAGAGGATTTCGAACGCAAATGGTGTGGCGCACCGGTTGCCCTCTCGGGCGTCCGCCTCCAGGCCCGCGAGCGACGGGGGGACGTGTTGGCGGGTGCCCTGGACGCCGGCATCGTCGAAGCCCTGGCAGACACACCGCTGCCCATGCTGATCATCCCCCCCGACAGCGTGGGCGTGATGATCGCCCGGCTGCGAGGCACCAATCTGTGGTCGCGCAATCTGGCAGTTCGCTTCCCGGATGGCTCGGCCAACGACGGCTACCGGGCTTTGCTGGGTGCGGCTGCCTTTCACGCCCACGCCGAGCTGCAAGGACACTTCTTGATGAAGGACCGGTTGAAACCCGATGCCATTATCATTTGAG
>CAYTNQ010000232.1:0-7004 GCA_964439175.1 uncultured Anaerolineales bacterium
AGCCGGAAATGATTGACCTCATTCGCCTCATTCTGGAACGGAAGGGGTTTGAGGTATTGGGTGCGGTGGGAGGACAGGAAGGGCTTGATGTTGTTCGTAATGAGAAGCCTGACTTGGTTCTGCTCGATTTGATGATGCCCGATGTGGACGGGTGGGAAGTCTATCGGCAGATGAAAGCAGATGCCGAACTGCAACACATCCCGGTGGTGGTCGTCACAGCCAAGGCGCAAAGCATTGACAAAGTCCTGGGGCTACATATCGCCAAGGTAGATGACTATGTGACCAAGCCATTCGGCCCTAGTGATCTTGTGGAGAGCGTGGAGCGCGTATTACGAAAACGAAAAGAGCTAGCCGACTAGTACCCCATCACAGAGATTTATGATGTACCAAGGCCACGCCCATGGCGGCTGAATCGGGCCTATCAAGATATCACTTTGATGGGGCACTAGTCCTGTAACAAGCAGTGGGTATACCAGGTTGGCTCATTGGTTCGAGTGCGCTAGAGTGACTACCTAAGTGAATAGTAACTTCCATCAAGACGTGGGTGACCCAACGCCCGGATGCTAGGGCTTAAAGGGGAAAGATCGGTGCCACCTGTGCTGCACCAAACGTCCAGCAGGAGGGTGCAGAGCAGTGCTGTGCAGGTGAAGTCCGGCGCTGTCCCGCAACTGTATGGCCATGAGACAGTAGACAGTAATCAGTAGACAGTAATCAGTAGACAGTAATCAGTAATCAGTAATCAGTGGTAGCCTTTCTCTGAGTACTCTTTACTGACTACTGACTACTGATTACTGATTACTGAATACTGTCTCATAGTCAAGCCAGAGAACCCGCCTAACGTCTGCCACTGCACGGCCTTCGAGGAAAAGGGATAGGGCACAATGGAACACTCCCTATAGACACCCTTGCCGAGACGGCAAGGGTTTTTTACGTGATAAACCGGCTGGTTGAATCCAACTTGTACTTGATTACATGACATAATACCTGCACGTGGAAGGTACACCCACATGTGCTGGGTATAACATCAAGGAGAGTAACTACTCAGCTACCCTTGCGAAGGTTGCGAATAACTTTGCCAACAGGGCAATTTTCGGTAGGCCGGGGCACTTTCGCTCTGAAAATTCTCACCAAACCTTCGCAAGGGTTATCTGGCCTGAATAGTAACCAAGGAGAAACGAAGAATGAGGCGGTTGATCTTATTGCTCAGTACGGTAATCTTGGCTTTGTGGAGCGCAGCCCCGGCGGCGGCCGGGTCGCCTGAGGCGTTGGACTGGTTGCGCGCTCATCAGAGTGCCGATGGTGGTTTTGCCGGTGATTTCGACAGTGCCAGTGGCCTTGGAGCCACGATGGAAGCGGTATTCGCGATTGTGGCAGGTGGCGAAGATCCCACCATCTGGAGTCAGGACGGCAACACCCCTATCAGTTACCTGGAAAGCCAAGCGGACAGCGCCTTGTCCACGCCAGGCGACACTGCCAAGCTAATCCTGGCGGCTGTGGCCGCCGGGCGGGATCCGCGCGACTTTGGTGGTGTTGACCTGGTATCCTCCCTGGAAGCTAAGTTGGATGACAATGGGCTCTACGGCGGTGCCGACGCTGGCAACGTTGTTTCGCAATCACTGGCGATTCTGGCTCTCAAGGCTACAGGACGACCCATTCCGGCCTCAGGGGTGGATTGGCTAATCGGCGTTCAACTTGACGATGGAAGCTGGAGTTGGAACGGCGATACTACCCCAGGCAGTGGTGACAGCAACAGCACAGCCCTGGCCACCCAAGCGCTGGTGGCAGCAGATGGGCAAAATGCCGTCGTGAACAAGGCTCTGGAGTATTTGCGTGGCATCCAAAATGAAGATGGCGGCTTCCCCTACCAGAACCCCTCTGATTTTGGCTCCGATACTGACGCTAACTCCACTGCCTATGTCATTCAGGCGCTCATCGCCACCGGCAACGACCCGGTCAGTAGCGATTGGGTGGTTAATGGGAACAACCCGCTAACTGCGCTGGCCGCGCTCCAGTTGGAAAGTGGCGCCTTTGCATGGCAGGTCGCCGTCCCCGATGAGAACTTCCTGGCTACCGCTCAGGCTGTCCCGGCTCTGGAAGGTAAAGCCTTTCTCGACGTAACCGGCTTTATGAGCGTGGGTGAAGCGGTCGCCCCGGGCCAATTGCCTGCTACCGGGGGCGTTTCCTCAGGGGGAACCTACCGCCTACCAGTCTGGGGACTGGTGTTGGTGATGATCGGCCTGGCGTTGAGCAAGGCCGGATTGATCTTACGACGTTGGTTGTAGCAACCTATCACCGTCGTAGGTGGGGGGTTCACCCCGCTCATAACATCTACTCTCGCTGATGGATTTCTTCTTTGCCTGGCAGTTGCTCACCGTTCTCCCTTCAGGTCGACGGGAGCCGGTTATCCAGCGACCAGGCCGCTCGATGGCCTGGTTCCCTCTGGTTGGACTCATCATCGGGGCGATGCTGGCCCTCTTTGATTTTCTTATCACTCACTTGTTGCCCGGTTTGCCGGCGACGGCGCTTTTGCTAGCGGCCTGGGTGGCTATCACCGGTGGGCTACACCTGGATGGCTTCATTGATTGTTGCGATGGCCTGCTGGTCGCCAAACCGGCCGAGCAACGACTGGAGATCATGAGAGACAGTCGGGTGGGCGCCTTTGGCGTGATAGGGGCGATTTGTCTGCTGTTGGTGAAATTTTCGGCGCTGGCCGCGCTGACGCCCGGTGACCGGGTAGGTGCGTTGCTGGTGGTGCCGGTCTTGAGTCGGTGGGCGATGGTCTGGGCCGCCTGGCGTTATCCACTGGCCCGCGCCGATGGTTTTGCTGCCTGGTTCCGGCAGGGGCTGGCCTGGCCGCATGCCCTTGTTGCCGGGAGCACAGCGTTGCTGGTGGCCTTGCTCGTTGGCAGGCTGGGCGGATTGGCAGGTTTTGCTGCCATCTGGCTTTTTGCACTTTTATTTGTCACGTGGGTTCAGCGGCGTATCCCCGGCCTCACTGGTGATGTGTATGGCGCGCTTAACGAATTGGCCGAAGTTGTTGGTCTGCTCTTGGCGACTATCAACGTGTGAGACTTTGCTGGGGTTATGGGAGAATATCCAGTGTGACCAATCCTGAATTGATTTTGGTTTTAGGTGGTGCCCGGGCTGGCAAGAGCGCCTACGCCGAGCAGTTAGCCGCCAACTACGGCCCGCGAGTGCTTTATGTCGCCACATCTGAGGCCAAAGACGACGAAATGCAAGCTCGTATCCAGGCCCATCGTGCCCAACGCTCTTCCACGTGGACGACGCTGGAAGCGCCAATCAACGTAGGTGCAGCTTTGCTGGCTGCACAGCCAATCGCCGATGCGATTTTGCTCGACTGTCTCACGCTGCTCGTCACCAATGTAGTGCTGGCACATAGTGGAGAGGCGGCAGAGGATCTGGCGGCCGAAGAGGTGGCTGATGCGGCTGTCGTCGCCGAAATTGAGATGCTATTGAAGGCTCAAGCGCAACTTGGCCGGCCAATGGTGATCGTCTCGAATGAGGTGGGAATGGGGTTGGTACCTCCCTACCCACTGGGGCGGCTCTACCGCGACGTGCTGGGACGCGCTAATCAGCGATTAGCCACCGCTGCGGGCCAGGTTTACCTGCTGGTCGCTGGCCTGCCGATGACGTTAAAGCGATAAAGATCAGCCATCATTGGCTGGGCTGAGGTGTAACGCTGCCCCCAGTCGGCTCCTCAGCCGCTGGCGTGGGCGTGGTGGCTGACTCTTGGGTTGGCGTCGGGGTGATGGTGGCGAAGATGATAGGCGTGGGTGTAGGAACCGACTGCTGTCTGGTCGCCCCGGGAAATGCACTGATCACAAATCCAATCGCCATGCTCAGTATGATAATCACACTAAGTACATAGAAAATAATTTGAGACGCCGAAAGACGGCGTTTTGAAGAAGATTTGCTCGTTCGCTTTCGTCGAGCCATTATATTGCTCCGGGTAAATGTGATTACGCTATGAATTATACACCATCTTGGCGGGGTAACGCAAAATGGTAGGCAGTTGTCCGGTATTTGTCTTCTATTCTTAGGGAATTTATGTTATAATGGGTCCCAGTAACTTCGTTTTGCGATTTCCCTGAAGATTTCGGCTTTGTTTCACCCAGATGAAAGGGAAGGAGAGTCTTCTCATGTCTCAAGATGCAGTTTCTCAGATCATAGGTCGCGCTGTGATCGATACCGAGTTTCGCAACTTATTATTCTCCAATCCTGACCAAGCGCTTGAAGGCCACGACCTGACAGACGATGAAATGGAGGCCCTCAAGAATTTGAAGCAAGAAGATCTGGAGGATTTCTCCACCAAGCTAGACTCGCGCATTACCAAACGAGCCTGGCGAGGGTAGTTGCCTGATTCCCGGATCAGTTCCCAAAGACCTGGTTCATAATCTCAGGGGCATACTCCGCGACCATCTCCTCGGTGATGGCGTTGGCCCGGGCGATCTCGGCGTATAACTGCGCGCTGCGGCGAGGCGTGCGTTCCTGAGTCACCGGGTTCAGCGCGATGAGGCCGAAGGGAGTGGTCCACCCCTCAACCCATTCGTAATTGTCTACCAGCGTCCAATAATAGTAGCCACGCACGTCCACACCCTCGCCGATGGCGCGGTGGAGAGCTGCCAGGTGGGTGAGTATGAAGCTGGGACGAATCTGGTCGGCCGCGTCGGCTATGCCGTTTTCGGTGACGTAGAGGGGGTAGCCATAGCTGGCTAGCCGGGTAAGGAAGCGGTAGAGGCCGGCCGGATAAATCTCGCGGTCTGTCCAGGGCTTGGGCCAGGCAATCTCAGACGGAGCCTGGGTTTCGGCGGCGAAAAGGGTCCCGGCGGCGGTGAGATCAAAGCGCAATGGGTGGCGGCCGTAGTAGTTGAGGCCGATGAAATCGTTACTATCCACAGCCAATGAGTGAGAGTGGATGTCAACCCCGAAAGGAGGTTTGAATCTACCCTTCGTCACCGCGTGCATAAAGCGCCAGTTGAATAACTGGTCCCGGATCGTCGCCACCCTTCGGTCAAGGGCGGAGGCTGGGTTGGCTGGATCGAAGGCCGCCATGTGTTTGACAATGCCCACCCGCGCTTCAGGTTGTCGGTGATGGATTGCGTGATAGGCTGCCGCGTGCGCCTTCACCTGATTACGTGTGGCGCGGATGAATTTTAGCCAATTAGTCTCTCCCAGCGACCATTTGCCTAGCACGAAAGCGTGCGCAGTGTAGATATTGGGCTCGTTGATCGTGCACCACGTCTGGCACAAATCGCTCAGCATTTTGACTACTTTGGCGGCATATCGCTCGAACAAGGATACCACCTCTCCATTGGTCCAGCCGCCCCGCTCGGTTAACCACAACGGGTTGGTGAAGTGGTGCAATGTGACCATTGGCTCTAGACCTCGCGTGTGCAACGCTTTCAATATCTCCCGGTAGCGGTCGAAGGCAGCGCTGTCCCATACACCTGGCCGAGGCTCAACCCGGCTCCATTCTACCGACATGCGGAGGGTGTTGAGCCCCATCGCTTCCGCCCGATCGAAATCTTCTTCAGCCAGGTTCCACCAGTCGCAGGCCAGGCCGCTGGTACTGCCGTCGGCAACGTGCCCCGGGGCTTGTTCCCAAGCCCAGAAATCGTTGTTAGCGTTGTTCCCTTCGTTTTGGTAGGCAGAGGTCGCCACTCCCCATCGAAATCCGTCGGGAAAGATGAGGATGCGTCTAGGCATAGTCGTCTCCTTTTCTCCTTGAGTAATGCCTGGATTATAACAAAGGTTGGGCTCCCGGTCTATTTGAATCGGGTGCATTCAAAATGGGTTGTAGGGACACCCCTTGCGGGTGTCCAGGGCAGGTGCAAGACCTGCCCCTACCAACCCATTTTGAATGCACCCATTTGAGGCGTTGACATCCGGATGCATTTGTGTTATCATCGGTATGTTGAATGAGATGGAGTGTACCTTTATGTTCTGTCAGATACCATCGGCTCCCCCTAAGGGGAGGAGATGAGGAAGACCAGGTGGGGAGGGTAGCTGGTAACGGCGGCTCTCCCCACCTCGCTTTTAGCGGATAAGTACGCAGGTACTATGCCCAACCCACGTGCAGGCATTATAAGACGCGGGGAGGTAGCTTATGACTAAGTATATTTTTTGCACCGGCGGAGTCGTCTCGTCGTTAGGCAAGGGCGTGACCGCGGCGTCGCTGGGCCGGATTTTGAAGAGCCGAGGGCTGTCGGTTTCGGTGCAAAAGCTGGACCCTTATCTCAATGTAGATCCTGGTACCATGTCGCCCTATGAGCATGGTGAGGTCTTCGTGCTGGACGATGGCGCAGAAACCGACCTGGATCTGGGGGCTTACGAGCGTTTCATTGATGAGAATTTGACCCGGGCCAGCAATGTAACAGCCGGCCAGGTGTATCAAAAGGTCATCATCCGCGAGCGGCGCGGCGATTACCTGGGCAAGACCATCCAGGTCATCCCTCACGTGACAAATATGATCAAAGCCTCCATTACCCAGGTAGCGCGCGAGAGTGGAGCCGAAGTGGTGATCGTCGAGGTAGGAGGCACGGTGGGCGACATTGAGGGACTGCCTTTCTTGGAGGCGTTGCGTCAGATGCGCAAAGACGCCGGACGCGACGATACGCTTTACGTCCACGTGACACTTCTGCCGCACATTGGTGCTACAGGTGAACTGAAAACCAAGCCCACCCAGCATAGCGTGCGTGAATTACGCAGTATCGGTATCCAGCCGGATGTGATCGTTTGTCGAGCCGACTATCCGGTGGATGGCAACCTTCGCGATAAAATTGCTCTTTTCTGCGACGTTGAAGAGCGGGCGGTTATTCCCTTGCCAACGGTCAAGACTATTTACGAAGTACCCTTGCTGCTGGAGGAGTCTGGACTGGGCGATTTCGTGGTCGAGCGGTTGAAATTACCGATCCACCCATCTGACCTGTCCGAATGGCGAGCATTGGTGTCTGAAATCAAGCGTCCCAAGCCCTCGGTTCGGG
>CAYTNQ010000233.1:0-6996 GCA_964439175.1 uncultured Anaerolineales bacterium
AAGCAGAGATGTCCACGGCCCTCCTGGAAGATGTGGACGATTATCTGCTCCAACCCCTCAAACCCTGGCAGGCAATCCTCACCGTCAAATCCGCACTGGAGAAGTTGCGAGCGCGGCGATTGAACCGAGAGTTGACCAATCAGCTCCGACAGACCAATCGCCGCTTGCTGGAGACGCGACAAGCCTTGCAAGGCCAGAACAAAGAATTGCAGATGAGCAACGAGCGCCTGCGCCTCTTGCATGGCGCCAAGCAGGCCTTTACCAGTATGGTCGTCCACAACTTACGCACCCCGCTAAGCGCCATAATGGGCGCCGTGACGCTGCTGCAAATTGACGACTCCCTCCAACTGAGCGAACGTCAGCAAGAGACGCTGAATGGCGCGTTGGCCGCTGGCCAGCGACTGGTGCGCCTCACCAGCACCCTGCTCGACCTGCAACGCCTGGAAGAAAGGCAAATGCCCCTGACCATGGAGACAGTTCCTGCCAACAGTCTGATTGAGGCCAGCCTGGAGCAACTGGCCCCTATGTTGGAAGTGCAGGAGGTACGCGCGCGCACCGACCTGGAAGAGGACCTTCCTCCTTTGTGGGTCGATTGGGTGGTGGCCCAACGGGTAATCGAAAATCTGCTCGACAACGCCATCAAATTCACACCGCCGGGGGGAGAAATCACGCTCCGCTCCCGGTTAGAAGACAACTTCGTGGTCTTCAGCGTGCAAGATGCCGGGCCGGGCATCCCGGACGACCAAAAGCAAATCATATTTGATCAACTCAGCCAGATGAACTTTGAAAGCGAGCTAGTGCAACCTGGCTTTGGCTTGGGCCTTGCTTTTTGCAAACTGGCTACCGACGCGATGCATGGCCGCATCTGGGTCAACAGCAACCTGGGACGCGGCAGCACTTTTTACGTTGCCTTTTCCATCCAAGAGGATCGCAAATACAGAGAACTGGCGAATCCAAAGGTCCAGGAGTTTGAGAATCACAAACCAAGAGCCAGATCCTGACACCTTACCTTCTCTATGCCCTGACTTCGAGGAAACTATGGCAATATCCCCACCTTTCTATGAAGAGGAAAGCGAGCCGGCCTCGGCGTCCACTGTACTGGTCATTGACGACGATGACCTAAGCCTACGCATCATCGCCAAGGCCCTCAACGAGACCGAGTACCGTGTGATCACCGCCACCAACATCACCGGCGGACTCCACCACGCCGAACAGGAACAGCCCAACCTGATCATCACTAACGTCGCCACCGGCGATGCCGACCACCCAGAGTTGGTTGCGTCATTAAAAGAACGTGCTCCCGAGGCCTGCGTAATTGCTATGACTGATTACGGGGCCGAGCAACTGGCCGCCAACGCCCTCAAGCAGGGTGCAGAAGATTACCTGATTCGCCCGGTTCATCCTTGGGAGATCATCACCGTGGCCGCCGAGGTGCTGGAACGAGCCGAATTGCGTCGACGCAACCGCCAGTTGACCCAGGCTCTGCAGCAGCGCCAGGCGGAACTAGAGCTACGCAACGCTGAATTAGAAGAAGCGAACGTCCGGCTGCGCGAGGCCGACATGTGGAAAGAGAATCTCTCCAATATGATCATTCACGACCTGAAGAATCCCCTGGGCGTCATTCAGGGAGCGATGATCTACTTCAAAGGGACCCTGGGCAACAACTTAGATGGCAGGCAAACTCAACTTTTGGAAAGCGCTCTGATTTCGACTGAGCGCGCATTGAAACTCGTCAGTGCCATCCTCGATGTACGTCGGCTGGAGGAAGGGCGCATGCCTTTAGAACTCCATCCAATTGCGCCTGGCGAAGTCATCCAAACCTGCTTGGATGAGATACATCCGCTGCTCACTATGCACGGCTTGACCGCCACCATGGATGTGCCCGAGGGGTTGCCCCCTATTCGGGCGGATTACAATACCTTGATACGCATTATTGAGAATTTGACCGACAACGCCCTTAAGTTCACCCCTCCTGGTGGACACATCACCGTCAGTGCGCGCCGGACACCGGCCGGAGTTCAATTCTCGGTTTCCGACACCGGCTATGGCATCCCCGAGGGACAACACGAGCGTATCTTTGAGAAGTTTGCACAGGCAGGTATCCGCGCTGAAGGCCAGCGTGCAGGGGTAGGCCTGGGGCTCACCTTTTGCAAGCTGGCTGTCGAAGCTCACCACGGCCGCATCTGGGTTGAGAACAATGAGGGCGCAGGCACCACCTTTCACTTCGTTTTGCCCATTTGGGTTGATGAAGAATAGGCCACGCGCCCCGCGCCACCTGGAAAAGGCTACCCCGATGCAGACCCCCAATACCCAGATGAGAAATAACCAGGAAGTAAACCGCCATTTGCCGCGCTCCCCAATGCCCAAATCTCAAATGAGGATTTATCAATGGTCAATCTTCTGGCTCGCTCTGCTGATCGTCCTGGGCGGCTTGGGCACCGGGCTGGGGCTAAACCTCCGTCACATCCAAACATCATACCCTGGACTGTCCCCTACCATCCCGCTAGCTGCCGACAAATCTTACGGGGTCAATGCCGACCTGACCCGCTACCCACCTGCGGCACTTGACTTCACCCTGGGCCGGATGAGCGAGTTGGGACTGCGTTGGATACGCCAACCCTTCCCTTGGGCTGAAATCGAGCCTGTGCCCGGCCAGTTTAATTGGAGCCCCTGGGATCGGGTAGTACAAGCAGCCAATGCCCACGACATGCAACTCATTGCCGTACTCGATACCACGCCTGTCTGGGCTCGCCCCCTCGATGCCGGCCCTTTGACCCCGCCAACCGAATTAGCCAATTTCGGAAACTTCGCCCGCGCCCTGGCCGAACGCTATGGCGATCGACTGAACTATTACCAAATCTGGAACGAACCTAACCTCAGCACACACTGGGGTGGGCAGTTCGTAGACCCGGTAGCCTATGGACGCCTGCTGCGCGAAGGAGCGGTCAACGTCCGCGCTGCCGACGCGAGCGCCATCATATTAACGGCTGCCTTGGCCCCCACAGTAGAAAGCGGCCCCCTGAATCTCAACGAGCCCGCCTTCCTGGCGGGCCTCTACGCTGTCAACGCCGCCCCCTGGTTCGATGTAGTTGCCGCCCAACCCTACGGCTTTGACCAGGAGCCTACCGCGCCCCCCAATGAAAAAAGCCTCAACTTTGCCCGTGCGGAACTGTTGCATCAGACAATGGTCGCCCACGGGGATAGAGACAAGCCAGTGTGGGCCACCGCCTTCGGCTGGAGCGCTCTGTCGCAAGATTGGCAGGGAGAACCTTCACCCTGGCCGGCGCTGTCCTCCGACCGGCAAGCAACCTATACCGTCCAAGCTATCCATCAGGCCCGTGCCAGTTGGTATTGGTTGGGTCCGATGTTCTTCGCTGCCTGGGATGCCGAGACACTGCCGGAAGACGACCCCCGGCGTGGGCTGGCGCTGGTTGCCGGAGAAACTCCCCTGCCACAGACCCAGGCCCTGCGCCACTCCATGATCAACGGTGCTACCCAGTCCTTGCCCGGTGAAGAAATCGCCACAGTTGGCGCCTATCCCGCTCACCATCCATCGGGTCACTACACCGGCGATTGGCGCTTTTCGCCTGCCGGCGCCGACGCCCCGCGCCAGCCACCAGCCAGGCTGACCATCCCTTTCGAAGGCACCCGCTTGGACCTGATTGTGCGCCGGGGAGCCTACCGAGGCTTTTTGTACGTGTCGATTGACGGCCAGCCGGCCAACAGCCTGCCGCAACAAGCCGGGCGCGCCTACGTGGTGCTCTACGACTCTCTGGGGCAGGAAGATACTGTCACCCTGGCCCGCCACCTGTCGGACGGCCCCCACATCGCTGTCATTGAAGCAGAGGGAGGCTGGTATCAGTGGTCAGTCGTCGGCTGGCGAGTCAGCCGGGAGGGAGACACGCGAACGATCCAGTTGGGATTGATCCTGATCGGTGCCATGGCAGTCGTAGCGAGTTGCGGGCTGGTTCGCTCCGCGCGCCGCCTTCCCCCACGCGACGTCCAACAAGCGTTACACTGGGGAGAGACGCTTTATACTCGCTACCTGAAACTGGGCACGCCAGTCCACCTGCTCGTCCTGGCAGGAACTGCCCTGGCCTTTTATTTTGCACCGAGAACCCTCCCTTCTCTGGCACTTATGGGCCTTCTTTTTCTGGCTATCCTTCCCCGTCCTGACCTGGGGCTGACCCTGGTGGCCTTCAGTCTCCCCTTCTTCTTGCTGCCAAAGTCCCTGGCTGGACGCACCATCTCGATGACCGAGGTCAGCCTGGTGCTGGTGGCGCTGGCATGCGTTGCCCGCCGGGCAGTGCTCCTGATCGGCGAGGAAGAAATGGGGCACAGAGATGATGCGCTTCCCAATCACCCCCGCCTCCGGGTTTGCTGGCTCGACTGGGCTGCCTGGGTCTTGGTCGGAATGGCCGTCCTATGCGGCTTGCTGACAGTGATACCGGTGGCGAACAAAGGCATATTCGCTGACGCTAACTGGCCGGCACTAGTCTTGCTACTGCTACCCCCAACCGGCGTACTGGCTGCCGCCGCTCAAGCGAATTACCAGATGCACGAAGTGGCAAATCTAGAAGGCAAGCTACGGTGGCTGCAGAGATGCACCACCTCACCCACCCGCAACCTTGACCTGGGGGTAATGGCACTGACCGGCCTGGCCTTCGCTGCTACGCTGGCCGCCAAAAACTTTGGCGTCTCGCTCCAGGAATTCCACGTGGTGGTGTGGGATGGAGCTGCCTTTTACGCCTTCGTGCGGCTGATTCGCAGCCCAGAAGCTAATCCTCTTGTAGAGACAACAGGGACCGCTGCCGACGGTCTGGTCTGGCACGTCGTGCACGCTTTCCTGCTGGGCGCGACGTTGATGGCCTTCTACGCCATCTACCAATTCTTCTTCACAGACCAGGCCATTACCGCTGAGGGCGTCCACCGGGCGCTAGGTGTGTACGGCTCGCCTAACAACCTGGCGTTGCTGCTGGACCGGGCCGTGCCGGTACTCATAGCCATTGCTGCCTTCTCCCCTATCGTTCGCCAACGCCGTATAGTCTACGGCCTGGCGTTGGTCCCCATATTGATGGCCCTGATCCTCACCTTTAGTCGAGGTGCGTTGCTGCTGGGCCTGCCGGCCGCTGTCTTGTTCATCGGCATTATACGCGGGGGACGGGCATTGTGGGCTACGTTGGGAGCCCTGGCCATGGGGGGGATTGGTCTGTTACCCCTGTTTGGCACCGACCGCTTCCGTTCAATGCTCGACACCAACACCGGCACTGGTTTCTTTCGCCTGCGTCTGTGGCAAAGCGCGTGGGTTATGCTAAGCGACCATCCCTGGCTGGGCATCGGCCTGGACAACTTCCTGTATCAATATCGCACGCGTTATATTTTGCCTGACGCCTGGCAGGAACCGAACTTGAGCCATCCCCACAACATCTTGCTCGACTTTGGCACAAGTCAGGGAGTGGGCGGCATCGCTGTCTTGTTGTGGCTGCAACTTGCCTTCTGGCGAGCCGCCTGGCACCTCTACCACCACCAGCTTCGGGGAGAAGAACGAGCGCTGATCCTGGGCCTTATGGGAAGTATGGTTGCCACCCTGGCGCACGGCATGGTGGATAACTCGTTTTTCCTGGTAGATCTGGCCTACATCTTCTTCATGACCCTAGGGGTAGTAGGGAGATTTGCGGCAAGTCGCGAAGAGAAGATAAAGGGTTGAAGGCAACACTCAGCACGCCCTCAATCCTGGCATTTGTCACTTTACCACCTGCTACCCGTCGCTTGTACCCGCGACTCGTCATCTTTGACGCCTCAGCCTGCCTGCACTATACTGCTCATCACAATAACCCATCATTCACACGGAGATCATACTATGCGCATCCTCATTACCGGAGGAGCTGGATTCTTGGGCTCTCACCTATGCGACTACTTCCTGTCCAAGGGCCACGACGTCATTGCCATGGACAATCTGATCACTGGCTCCACAGCCAACATCGAGCAACTGGCTGGCCATGACCGCTTCCTCTTTATCAAACACGACGTTACCAACTACATCTATGTCGATGGTCCTCTGGATGCCGTGCTCCATTTTGCCTCACCTGCCAGCCCCATTGATTACCTGGAGTTGCCCATCCAAACTCTCAAGGTGGGCGCCCTGGGAACCCATAAGGCCCTGGGTCTGGCCAAGGCTAAAGGCGCACGCTTCTTACTGGCTTCTACCTCTGAAGTGTACGGTGACCCGTTGATCCATCCCCAGAGAGAGGACTATTGGGGAAATGTAAACCCTATCGGCCCACGCGGAGTTTACGATGAGGCCAAACGCTTTGCTGAGGCAATGACAATGGCCTACCACCGCTATCACAGCGTTGACACACGGATCGTGCGCATCTTCAACACCTTTGGCCCCCGCATGCGACTTAACGACGGACGAGTGGTACCTAATTTCATTGCCCAGGCCCTGCGCGGCAAGCCGCTGACCGTGTACGGCGACGGAACCCAAACGCGCAGTTTTTGCTATGTGTTGGATACGATGGAAGGCATTTACCGACTGCTCCTATGTGACGAAACAGACCCGGTTAACATCGGCAACCCCAGGGAGATGACCATCCTCGAATTCGCGCATAGGATCGTTGAGCTGACCGGGAGTTCATCACAGATCACTTTCGTTCATCCCGAAGACGTGCGGATCAAAGACGACCCCAAAGTACGTCAGCCCGACATCAGTAAAGCACGGCGCGTGCTGGGCTGGGAGCCAAAGGTGAGCCTGGAGGAAGGGCTTGAAAAGACAATTGCCTGGTTCCAGGATCGGGTGTAAACCTGATTGACGGTTCCATAAGCTTGACTACAATGGTACGTTGACGTAAAATTAACGACAGGATGTAACTACTCGGGCCAGATAACCCTTGCGAAGGTTTGGTGAGGATTTTCAGAGCAAAAATGCCTGGGTCTACCGGAAATTGCCCTGTTGGCAAAGTTATTCTTAACCTAGTATAAAGAATAAGATTGAGG
>CAYTNQ010000234.1:0-6960 GCA_964439175.1 uncultured Anaerolineales bacterium
GGTCGTCGGGAATCTGTGGAGCCCCAGCCACGCCCGTCTCGTGACAGGCCAGGCAATTATCACGTCCCTCCAGAGGATGAGGGATGAAAGGAGGCGTGCCCTGAGCGGTGATGAAGGTGGGGATGAGCAACACAACGACGAGAACGGCAAGCAGAGGAGCCAGGCGGCGGACAATTGGCTTGTTCATAACTTTTCCTCCCATCGGCAGCCTAGCTCAGCCAGCCCCAAATGCTGAAGGCGACGACCCCGATAAGAATGACAGCCCCAACCGTAATGGCAATCGGCCGCTTATATGGGGCGAGGTGGGGATTGCGATCAATGAAGGGAAGCAAGAATAGCACCAGAGCGCCGACAATGGGAGCCAGCACCCCCACGATGCGCGGCACAAGCTTAAGTCCCTGATACAGGAAGAGGAAATACCACTCAGGCTTGGTATGTTCCGGCGTGCGCAACGGGTCGGCCGGCGCCTCCAGCCCGGCCGGGAATAGCGAGGCCAGCACGATGAGAACAGCCAGCATCACGTACCAGGCGATGACCTCATCCAGCAGATAATTGGGAAAGAAGGGCAATAATTTCCTCTTTTGCTGGCCAGACTTCGAAGTCGGGGCAGTGTCCACCACTGACCGGCCCTCTGGCTCGGCTGGGCGGGCACGATCCGCCAGGCCTTGTTGGTGAACCAGTGTCAGGTGGACAGCCAATATGGCCAGCAAGCTGGCCGGCAGTATCAACACATGCACGCCGAAGAAACGGCTCAGGGTACGGGCGGTCACCTCGGAGCCACTGCGCAGGAAGACCAGCAAATTTTGCCCCACCAATGGTACCGCCCCTGCGATTTCACTACCGACGGTGGTTGCCCAGTAAGCACGCTGGTCCCAGGGCAGCAGGTAACCGGTAAAGCCAAAACCCAGGGTCACAGCCAACAGGAGAGCCCCCGCCAACCAGGTCATCTCGCGTGGGGCTTTGTATACGCCTTGAAAGAAGATGCGCAACAAATGAAGCACGCAAAAGAGAATCATCAGGTTGGCACCCCAGGCATGGACACTGCGGATAAGCCACCCGAAGTTCACCTGGTTCATAATAAAAAGAACGCTGTCATGAGCCGTGTCAGGGGTAGGTTGGTAGTAGAGCGAGAGCAATATGCCGGTAATCGCCTGGACTATAAAGAAAAATAAGGTGATCCCACCCAGGTAGTAGGTGCGAGCTGAGCGGGGGATATCCACGTGAAGCAAGGCGTCCATCAGAGAGGACAACTGGTAACGGCCATCCAGCCACTCCCAGGTACGCCAGACAAGTGATTTTTGATTTTGCATCATACGCTCCCTCCCAGGCACTATTTTGACGCTCTGATTTCGCTGTGGCCCATCAAAGTTGAGGTTCTACGTCATTGTCGTTCGTCTTTGGACATCCTCAACCTTCGCTGACATAGACAGCCTCGTCTTCCACTGTGAGGGCGAGCTGAGGCAAAGGGCTAGGTGGCGGGCCGGAGATGACCGCCCCGTTGACGGGGTTAAAACGCCCATCGTGGCAGGGGCAGAGGATAACTTGCCGGTTTGGGTCCCACTCCACGATACACCCTAAGTGAGTGCAGATAGCGGAGAAAGCCTTGACCCCCCCCTGGGCTGTGTTGACCACAATGGCTGGCTTGTCGTTTACAGGGACAACCTTTCCCTGGCCAGCAGGGAAGTCGGAGGCTGTGCCTACCTGCACCCGGCCGCTCCCCGCACCCGACACCCGGCTAGGTGGCCACAGATAGCCGATAATAGGGGTGAGCACGCCCCCCAATGTGGCCACGACGGAGAATCCGAGCAGATAGGTTATCAGCCTGCGACGGCTCATCGCCGGACCCTGATCACCGGAGTCGCTAGAGGGCTGATATTCCTTTTCCATGCCAGTTCTTCCTTTCGCAATTCACAACGCGATGGGTTAATACACAGGCACCTGTCCAGAAATGACTTGCTACTCCTGCAATCGGTTTACGCCCGATTTCCCGACTGAAGTACAAAGTTATACCCAACGCACGGGTATTATATTATGGGATAAGTGCAGGTAAACCGCCCTATTCCGAGGGGAACACCGGCCGGCCGGCAGACAGCACAAATCGTGGGCAGGAGTATCTTGCACCAACTCCATAACCTTACCATATACAACCGTCCTCTACAAGGGACAACTGTCCTATTTTCAATGGGACAAAGCGGTACTCCTTAGGATCGGTTTGGCACATTGTTGTATCCCTCGTATAATAACGTAGAGTGAGGCGAGCGAAAACGTGAGTCTGTGGCGTGAGTTCTTCATCCTCAATCGAACCATCATCCTGTTTGTTTACGGGCAGGTTTTCTTTGTATTGGGGCTGGCCATCACCTGGCAATCCAGGCGCCACAGCCGCCTGGACCTGGCCCGCAGCCTGGGCTGGTTAGGGGCTTTTGGCCTGGTGCATGGGCTGCATGAGTGGGGCGACATCTTCATCCCCATCCAGGCGGAGTATCTGAGCCGGGTATGGATAGAAACGTTGCTGGTGGTCCAGGTGTGCTTGCTGGCATTCTCCTATGCCTGCCTCTTCCAATTTGGGGCTGAAACCCTGCGCCCGCTCTACCCTCGCTTGCGCTGGATTCAGGTTGTCCCAAGTGGGCTGCTGATCGCCTGGACCATTGCCTATTTGTGGACCAGCCAGGTGCCCCGCTGGAATTCGGACCAATTAGTGGTCTACGCCAGTATCTGGGCCCGCTATTTGTTGGGCTTTCCCGGCGCCCTGGTGGCTGCCCTGGGACTCGCGCAGCAAACGCGGCAACGCATCCAGTTACAAGAATACCCTCACATCGCACGTACGTTCCGGGCTGCCAGCCTGGCATTGGCTTCGTATGCCATCTTTGGCGGCCTGTTCGTGGCACCAGCCCCCTTCTTCCCGGCAAATGTGATCAACGCGGACACGGTGCTCAACCTGTTGGGGATGCCACCCCAGGTCTTGCGGTCACTGGCGGGGCTGGTGCTGGTCATTTCGATCGTACGTGGTCTCGAAATCTTCGACGTGGAAGTGGACCGGCGCATTGAGGAAATGGAACGGGCCCAGATCTTGCTGAGTGAACGGGAACGCGTCAGCCGCGAATTGCACGACGGGGCGATTCAAACCGTATATACCGCCGGGCTGATGGCCGAGTCGATCCGGAAAAAGATGGACGATCATAATCCCCTGGCAGTGCGTCTGGATCGGGTGATCTCGGCGTTGCAGCATGCCATCCGGGACTTGCGCCAGTTCGTGGTCGAACTGGAGCCCAGCGCACCCAGAAAGAGTCTGGTGGACGGACTCCGCAAACTGGCCGAGGAACCACATCTCCAATCGCTTATGGAGGTAGAGATCAGGGTTGACTGCGATGAGGCCGAATCCTTTTCGCCGGCCCGTGCTACACACGTCCTGGCCATCGTCAACGAGGCACTCAGCAACGTTATCCGTCACGCGCGTGCGCGCCATGCATGGATAGTGGCCGACCATCGCAACGGACAATTAGAGGTGACGGTCACCGACGATGGCGTCGGATTCTCCGAGGAGCACGTGGCTGGCTTTGGCCTGCGCAACATGCGCGACCGGGCACGCCTGCTGGGAGGGACACTGCGCATCGAGCGCAGTTCACCCCAGGGCACCCAGGTCGTGTTGAGTGTTCCCTGGGATGACCCACGATGAAGAAACTACGAATTTTGCTGGTTGACGATCATGAAGTAGTGCGGCTGGGACTGGCTACGCTGTTGGAAGACATCCCGGGCGTGATCGTAGTAGGGGAAGCCGGGTCGGCTCGTGAGGCAATGATAGCCTGTGAGCGACTGGATCCAGACCTGGTGATCCTCGACATCCGGCTGCCCGACCAGACCGGCGTGGATGTCTGCCGCCGCATCACCGAGCGCTGGCCCCACATCCGGGTAATTATGCTCACCTCATATACCAATGACGACCTTATCGCCGAGGCGGTATTGGCGGGGGCCTCTGGCTATGTGCTCAAGCAAGTGGGCAACGAAGAGTTGCTGCGAGCCATCGAAGCCGTCCGGCGCGGCGAAGCGCTGCTCGACCCACAAGTGACCCAGCGCGTTTTGCAACGCATGCGCCAGACAGAACGGCTGCTTGACGCCAGCGCCTTCCGCGACCTCTCAAAACGGGAATTAGAGGTATTGCACCTGGTATCGCAGGGCAAGAGCAACCGCGAGATCGCCCAGGTGCTGTCGGTAAGCGAGAAGACGGTGCGCAACCACGTGAGCAGTGTACTCAATAAGCTGAGCTTGAACAACCGCATCGAACTGGCAACCTACGCCGTTAAGCACCGTATCGCTACCTTTCTCTCGTCTGCAAGATAAGTCCAACGGCTGCCAGCCTCAAAACTTTCCCTAGAATGAAATGGGCGCATTCAAAATAGGTGGTAGGGGCACCCCTTGCAGGTGCCCAGGGCGGGTGCGAGACCCGCCCCTACAACCCATTTTGAATACACCTAATTGAAATACACCCGAGTCAAGAAGAGAGCCTGCCATCTGGCAGGCTCTCTTGTATCTCGGCGGGTCATTCCACGATTGGGTTTCCCTATTTTTCGTGCAACTCGATCGCACCCGGGATCGGCAAATTCTCGGGATCTGGCACTCCCTTTTCGTTGACCTCCACTGCTTCAGTCAGGAGCTCGAACTCCCCCGCGCCGTTGACGTTGTGACAAGTGAAGCAACTGCCACCGTAATGGAGTTTAAAGGTTTGGCTGCTCATATGCGCCGGATGGACAATGTCGCGCAGAGCAAGGGGAGCTACTATACCCTTTCCCTCGCGCTGGCCTGTGCCCGGCGCATGGCATAACAAGCAGGTAGTAACGTTCACCTCCTCAGTCGGCGCCAGCGATGTCCCATCAGGCGCGAGATCGGGATGCTCTTCACCTCTCGCCTCAGCGCGCTCGTGAGCCTCGTAGGGTAGTGTATACTTCCCGGTCTCCTGGTCGACAAGCACGTGGCAGGCAGGGCACCCACGCCGTTGCTCCTCCACGGCGGGATACGGAACAGCCCCGGCCAGAGCAATTGCACTTTCGAGTCCCTGGGCCTGTTCCTCTGTCAGTCCCGCTCCCCCCGATCCCGCTGGTCCTTCCGGGCCTTGAGGGCCCGCTGGTCCAGCCGGGCCTTGAGGACCTGCTGGCCCAGCCGGACCTTGAGGACCCGCTGGCCCAGCCGGACCTTGAGGACCCGCTGGCCCTGGTTGTGGGGCGCAGGCACTCCCGAGCAGGACAAGGATCACGGCGACTGCCAAGACTGCAAAAAGCGTTGGCCTTCTACTCAATAGCGGCATTTCTTTACCTCCCGGTTAGCTAGTGACTGTTGATAATTGCAACGCATGCGGATTGTCGCGCCTTTCACTTACAATAAGTGCATCACCTCACTTTCTGCCAGTTAGTTAATTGGTTAGTCAGGCTGAGGGTATCCCACACACCGACCTACTGCTTGCTCAACCCCTGAATGTAGGCAACGAGCGCATCCAGTTCAGCCTCGGATAACTGACCCTTGAAACCAGGCATGTTGATCGGCGCTCCAGGGGCCTCGGCGGCTTTGGCTGGCTCTGAGCCATCGAGAATCCTCGCCTTGATTTTAGCCGCCGTGTCAAACTCCTGAGCGAACTCTGCTGTATTGAGCGCAGGGATAACCCCATCTACTGAGTTTGGGTTGGGTACACCACCGCTTCCGTCAGGCCCATGGCAAAAGGCACATTTGCTTGTGAAAGTAGCCGCTGCGTCGAAGCTGCCGGCATTACTCGGTTGAGCGGTAACAGCGGGTTGCACCTCCTCGGCAGCCGGAGACTGGACGACCTCCCCAGTCGCAGTGGGCACAGGCGTTTCCGTTGGGGGTACCGGCGTGGCGGTGGGAAGCGCTGAGGCTTCCCTTCGCATCTCTGTCGGCGCCGGCGGCAGGGGAGTGTTAGTGGCGGCTGGCGGGGGTGGTGTCGCCCCGCCGCCACAGGCTGCCAATAACAAGCCAATACCCAGCAGCCGAAGCAGTGTTGTCCAAATTCTCACGTTCATTCCTAAACACCCCGAGCGGCTATCGCCTCCTGGACAACCCCCATAATCTCGAGAGGAAAAGGGATGATGGTGCTGATTCGCTCGCCGGTCATCTCTACGTTTACCTCCTCTTATGCTATGGCCATGTTATGTATGGTCATGCAGCGCTGGTGTCGGATACGCATAGGTTTCCAGTTCATCAGCCTGGGCCCCTCGAGCGATCCAGCGCAAGGCACCGCCATAGGCGCTCACCGAGATAATCACGATGAGAGCTACGACCAGGCCACCCAATCCAGCCGTGTTCACCAGCCAGTAGAGAAACTGGAAAATCGGATTCTCCAACGGAAAATTCATGATGCAGCCTCCTATCTGCTCCACGACTTACACACAACGCACAGGCTCAGGCGCTGCTGCACGACCCGGTCGGGTTGCAGCCGGGCAAAGACGGCTTCCAACTCGGCCTGGCTGACTGTTGGCTCACCACAGGTGGGGCATACAGCCCGCGGGGACTGCCGCAGGATCCGGTAGCCAGCTTCATTCTCCGCTCTGGTCTGGTGACGTGTCTGGGCGCGGAGAGACATGCTCAGTGCCTGCTGCGGGCAGATACGAGCGCAGCGATTGCAGCCGACGCACCGCGATTGATCCAAGGTGAGCATCGTCTCGGTGTCATTCTCCAACATACGTAACGAACCCAGCGGACAACTGCCAACACACAGCCCACACAGCGTGCAGGCGGCCGGGTTTTTCAAGGTTGGGAATGGGGCCTTGGCTTGGCCGTCCTGCTTCCGGCCACCCAGCTCTTCGGACAGGAAGTCGTTCAATAACCGTCCCACTATGACGTAAAATGGATCGTCGGCGGCAGCCAATGCGGTCCCCACGCCTGGGAGCCAGGCACCAGCGTGAGTGCGCAAGAACTGCCTCTGCTCCGCTCTCAGGCGAGCCACCAGCCTTCCATCGC
>CAYTNQ010000235.1:0-6898 GCA_964439175.1 uncultured Anaerolineales bacterium
GCTTCCCTCCCAGCGGGGGGGACTGAGGGGGGGAGAGGTTCCCAGTCCCCAAAAACCTACCCATGAAAGGGACTACATGGGGGTGAAATGACTATCCGCTACCGGTGACGACCGTCCCTGTGCCCTGGACCAATCCCTGGAGATTGGTGATGCGCACTGCCGCCACGCCGCCGGTGACCGCCTTCAGCGCGGAACGAATCTTGGGCACCATCCCCCCCGTAATGGTGCCCTCCGCGATCAGGGAGTCAGCTTGCGTGGGCGTAATGCGCTCAATCAACTGGCCATTGGCCAGCAAGCCAGGCACATTAGACACAAAAACCAGCGCCTCAGCAGACAGGGCGCAAGCCACTGCCAGCGCCACATGATCGGCATTCACGTTGAACATGCTGCCATCGGCCCCCCAACAGATAGGGGAAAGGACCGGCGTGACCCCATCATCCAGCAAGCGGCAGAAGACGTCCGACCGCACGGCGACGACTCGCCCCACCCACCCCAGGTCGCCGGCCGGATGTTCCAGCTTCTCCGCCTTCACCGCGCCCCGATCCACCCCCGACATGCCGAAGGCATCCACTCCTCCCGCAGTCAGGGCTGCCACCAGCCGCTTGTTAACCCGGCCCGCCAACACCATTTGCACTACCGCCAGTGACTCCACATCTGTAACGCGCAGGCCGTCCACGTAGTGCGGTTCCAACCCCAAACGCTCCTGCAACCTACGAATTTCTTTGCCGCCGCCGTGGACCAACACCGCTGGCTCAGGCAGCCCCTTCACTGCCAGCACCAATTCTCCCACAAAAGCCGGATCATCCAGCTCATTGCCGCCGATTTTGATGACTTGGATCATAGTGTGTGACACCCACTACGTAATCGTGAAACGTGAAACGTTTGACGTTTCACGTTTCGAGCCCCAACGTTTCTTCCAATCCAAACATCAAGTTGAAGTTCTGTACCGCCTGCCCCGCCGCCCCCTTCACCAGGTTGTCAATCGCCGAGCAGACGATCAGTTGCCCTGACCCCACCAGCGTCAGTGACAGGACACAGCGGTTGGTGCGGACGGCGTGAGCCATCGTCGCCAGCTCTCCCTCGGGCAACAGCCAAATGAAAGGCTCGCCGGCATACGTTTCATTGTATACATTATGTAAACTTCTAAGGGTAAGCGAAGGTGAAACCGGCACGTAAATGGTGGACAAAATGCCCCGGCTCACCGGGGTCAGATGCGGCGCGAAAATGAGTGCCCCCCCTTTGCCTCCCAGCCGTTCAATTTCTTGGGCCATCTCGGGCAGGTGCCGATGGGCACGGCCGATGTTGTAGGGAGAAAAGTTCTCGTTGGCTTCCACAAAATGCGTCTTGATGCTCGGCTTACGGCCGGCACCACTTACCCCCGATTTGCTGTCGGCGATGAGAGGACCATCCGCCACGAGCCCGGCTCGCAGCAGAGGATAGAGCGCCAGCAATACGCTGGTCGGATAGCAACCGGGATTGGCCACCAAGTCCGCCCGGCGAACCTCCTGCCGGTAGATCTCGGGCAGGCCATAGACCGCCTCCGGCAACAGGTGAGATGCGGCATGGGTCAGCCCATACCAATGTTCGTACGTCCCCGGGTCGCGCAGACGAAAGTCGGCCGACAGGTCTACCACCCTGGCCCCGGCGGCGCGGGCGGCGACCACCGTCCCCATAGCTGCACCGTGGGGCAGACAACAAAAGACGGCCTCCACCGCATCCAAGTCGGCATTTGCCTCGGAGACCAGAGGTATTTCCCACGGCACAGGGAACACGTCCCTCAAACGCACACCGGCCCGGCTCTCCGAAGTGGCAAATGCCAGCGACAGGTCCGGATGTCGTCGCAAAATGCGCATCAACTCCAGGCCGGTGTAACCGGTTGCCCCATAAACACCTACTTTGACCACATCGTTCCTCCCCTATGCTGTACCTAACAAAAAAGCCAGCCTTCACTTCTGGAAGGCTGGCAACAGCGCCTCACAACGGGGTATCGGTACCCCAAACAAGCCTATCCAGGTTGCACGTCTGGCTGGCTCCTACGAATCCTCCTAGGCAAGCAGGTATTCACGCGGCGAATGTTCAAAAAATGAGATCGGTTCATAGCAATCACTTTGATGGCAAGAGTTTAGCACATTTGGAGTAGACTGTCAAGAGGTAAAAAGCCGTGAATATCTTCACAAGGGTTGCCTCAACCCCTCCAGGAACTACCACTCTCTCAGCTTGCGTTCGTCGAGGACGCGCTGATAAACCTCAATCGTCCGGGCGGCAATCGTGTCCCAGTTGAAATCGAGGCGAACCACCTCCTGGGCTGCCTCGGCGCGGGCGGCCGCCAAAGCCGGATTACGCAAGGTATGCAACACGCCCCAGGCCACAGATTGAACGTCGTCGGGATAGATGGTAACGCCCGTTTTGCCGTGGCGTACCACCTCACCCAGTCCGCCAATCTCTGTCACCACCACCGGGCAACCAGCCGACATTGCCTCCAGGGCCACAATACCAAAGGGTTCGTACAGGCTGGGGAAGACAGCACAGGCCGCAAGGTGATACAGGCAATCCCGTTCTTGGTCGCTGATGAAGCCAGGGAAGGAGACGTGATCGGCAACACCCAGACTCTTGGCCCGCTGGGCCAGGTACGGCGCTTCGGGCCCCCGACCAGCTATGACGAATTGCGTGTTGGGAAATTCCGACAGAATACGAGGAACCGCCCCAATCAGCAAGTGAAAGCCCTTCTCGTGAACTAACCGCCCAACACTGAAGACAACTTGCCGGCTCAAGGCTCCAAAACGGGCCTTACAATTGTTCAGGTCTGTCTGAGCCCACCGGCCATTTCGATAGGGATTGACGCCGTTCGGTACAACGTCAATTTTCTCCATCGGGGCGTGGAAGAAAGCCTGCACTTCGGAAGCCATGTGATAGCTACATGTGATCACCCGCCACGCTTCGTAGACCAGCCACCATTCCGCACCGTGAATGTTGCGCTGAAGGTCCGTGTGAAGCGCTCCACCCCGAGCACGGCCCCGTTCGGTGGCGTGGACTGTGGCAATCATCGGAATGTGGAATTCATGCTTCAGCGCCTGCCCGGCAAAAACCACCAGCCAATCGTGCGCATGGACGAGATCGAAGCCATGGCCGCCGGTTATTAGAGCACGAGCGCGCGCCTCCATAACCTGATTCGTCTTGCGCGCCTGTTCGTAGATGTTTTCGTTAGCCCCAGCCAATGGCACGCGATAGACTGTGACTCCCCCCTCTGTCACCTCCGGATCCGAATTATCTGCCTCTGTGAGCGCGCTTTGATCGGTTAACACCTTAGAGGGTTGCGGAGTGACGATGTAAACCTCTACCCCGGCCCGGACCAGGGCCGCGCTCAACTCAGCCACATGAGTGCCAAGCCCTCCCGTAACATTGGGCGGATATTCCCATGAGAGCATCAAAACCCGCACGGTAAGACCTCCTTGAAAAAATGGCAGCAAGCAACGGGCAGCAGGTAGTCGGCAGCAACTGGTAAGTTGCCGACTACTTGTTGCCCAAGGGTGTCAGGAGCATCTGGCCGGGATAATCCTTATGGGCTATGTTATAGAGCCAAAGCGGGGCGTCCACACGACGCCCCGCCACATCAAAGATGATAATACCGGTCAAACCTTGTCGTTGGACCTCGGGCAAGGCAGCCACCACGCCACGCCGGGTGGGGTAGCCATCTTGCCGAATAGCAAGTTCAATTGCATCCAATAAAACGTGCATAGCATCATAAGCCAGCACGGCACGCGGCCTCAGTTCACGCACCTCCAGGCTGGTATCCCTGTCGGTGACCTGCAGCACGTCCCGTCCTGCCGGTGCCGGGCTGGCAAACGTCAAACCGTCGGCTGCATCCCCCGCCACGTTCACCACGTGAACGCTGCCCGCATCCGCGCCGCCGAAGGGGGTGCCGCTCCAGTTCATAGCAGACAGAGCCAGCAACGTCTCGCCGGCCGTAACGCCGTTGGTTGCCAGAATCACTGCATCCGGAGGCTGCGCCAGATCCAAGGCAAGACGGGCAGCCCATCCTTCCTCCAACGAAACCTTCGCGGGGATTTCGCCATCCAACGCACCGGGCGGAGGGACTACCTGTACCGGCAATCCCAGTGCGCCCAGCGACTCCACGTAAGGAGCAGCCGAGGCTTCATCTCCTACCACCACGACCTGGCGCAGATGCGGGGTGGCCGCCAGGGTGTCAACCAGGGTTTCAGCAACCCGCCGCGTGTCGGCGGCGACCAGCACCAACCCTGCCTCTCGATCCGCCAGTTCGGGCGGCACACTCCACGGCACGGCCACGGCCAGACCCACTTGCCGATAAATGGGCAGCGACGCCCGGGCTGTCGCGCCGGTCCAACCCGTGACCACCCCCATTACTGCCGGGTCGGCAGCGAACTCTCTGGCTTGTAGTTGCGCCTCATCCGGTTCGTCAAAGTCGTTGAGAGCGACCAATTCCACTTTATAACCGCCGACGCCGCCCGCCGCATTGCATTCAGCCAGCGCCAATTTCACCCCTTGCAGCGCTTCGTAGCCCAAGGGCCGGTCCAACCCCTCAAACGGAGCTGCCAGCCCAACCTTAATCAGCGGTTGTGTTCCTCCTGGCGGCATACATCCGACCAGCGCCAGTAGACACACGATCACACTCTTTAATATACGGCACGTCATACCATGGACGTTAGACCTGATACCCCACTTTGCCGCTTTGCCGACCCGCACCTGCGGCACCTGCCCGCCCTGGTCTGTGCCAGCGGGCCAGGGTGCCACACCACAGGTGTGGTATGGGGCAGGTGTTTGCCGCTTTGCTGACTCGCTGATTCGCTGACTCGCTGACTTGCTGATTCGCTGACCCGCCGATTTGCTGATTCGCTGATTCGCTGATTCGCTCAATAAGCCCCCAACTCACGCAGCCGCTCGTCAGATATGCCAAAGTGATGCGCCAATTCGTGAAGGACAGTGCGGCGCACTGTCCGCCGCACCTCTTCGTCGGTGCGGCAATAAGCCTCGATAGGCTGGCGAAAGATGGTGATTTTATCAGGCAGTACCAGGCCATAACCGGAGGTTCGCTCGGTCAGCGGAACCCCCTCGTATAAGCCAAACAATGTATGCCCTGGGCCCAACCGCAGGCGGTGCATCTGGGTTGGCGACGGGCGCCACCCAACGACCACCTCCACATTTTCCAGTTTCTCCTGGATGTCGGGTGGCAAGCTGTCGAGGGCCTCGGCCACGAGTTCCTCGAAGGTTTTGTCACCACGCTGGCCTGGGGTACTCACGTTATGCCTCATACTCGGGAAGCTTCATCACACGCCAAATATCCACCGTCGCTCGTGCCTGATAATACCTGGTCATTACATTGCATTTGATGCTTACTGCACCTCCACCTCGTAGTCAGTGGGCACAACCTCAATCCACGAATTTCCCCGTTTAAGCGGGATGTGCTCCCCGTTGGGGAAGACAAAATCCGGTGTTTGGGTGCCATCCGTGCGCCAGAGTCCCTCGATGACCACACCGTCACGGAAGATTTGCGCCCGCCCCTCACCGTTGACGATGATGCGAATCGAGGTCGCGCCGTTGCTGTCTTCCACGATGTCCGTCGGCAAATGTTCGGCGTAATAGATGATAACGTTGGCCGCAGAGATCTGCAGATCGTTGGTAAAATCAACCAGAGGTTCGTCGCTGACCCAGCGCAAGTAGCGGCCGCTACCCGCATCGTAGCGCCACTCGACGCGACTGGTCTGCTTGGGATAAGGGATCAAGATGGTCGTAGCCGAATCTCCCCCCATTGGGGCATCAGAGAAGGTAAAGCCTTGTAGCGGCACTGCCGCCTCCATTCCTTCCTGCTTCATCAACTCGCGGGCAGCAACGGTGTTTATCGCCAGACGAGTCTGCCAGCCCTGATTTTCCCGGTAAAAATAAGGTTGTGGCCAAAAATATTCGTCCAGGTTGACGATAGGAAGCTGCGAAAGCTCCCAGCGTACCCCATCGGAGCCACCCGAGTTGACCAACGCTGCACCGTATTGCTGGGTAAGTTGCGTATTGATGAGGCGCGCACTACGGATCGGGCTCACCGTCTCCGGCGTCTGGCTCAGGTAGACTGCCGTATAGCGAGTGACCCACCATTCGACGATCTCCTCATATACCAAATCAGCAGCGCTCAGGCCCACCTGGGGACGGGCAGCCGGATCGTTACCTATGCGGATGTGCAATGGCCGGCGCTGCAACACAGCCGGGTCGTCCACACTCAGGCCGGTGAGAGGATTCTCGTTTTCGGGCCGAGGCGGCATCGTCGGCGCCGGGGTGGGCGTCACCGTAGGCGTAGGAACCGGCGTGTCGGTGGGAGGTACAGGCGTCGGCGTCGCTGGTGGCAGCGTGGATGTTGGCACCGCAGTGGCAAAAGACACCACTCGAACTTTTGGCGTAGGCGTGGAGTCCACAGGAGCAGCCGCGCTTTGCCTGTTGCGAGAGGCACAACCCGAAGCTGTCAGAGTCACTCCCAGTAAAAGAACCAACCCGATTATCCCCCGTCGGATATGCAGGTGTCGCGTCATCTCCTCAGTCCCTCCGTGTGGTGAGGTGCTGAAAACCAATGTCACCGCCCCGGTCACAGACACAACCGGCACAATGTCTTGACCCTGGCGGTTCATTTGCTGCCAGCAGGTATAAGCCGATTGTACGCTAAGACAGGGACTCGCGCAAGCTCAAGTAACTATCTTGCCCGACAGCGAGTCTGTGACTCGGTGACATAGAATAGGTAGCTAGTGCTCTGTCAAAGCTAAACTGACGAGTCGAATCGGCCACTATGGCGCTTGCTGTTACCCATCAAATTACCCTTGACAGAGTACTAGCCTAACGGTTGCGCAATCATGAACCAGATGTTTCATGAAGGCACAAAATT
>CAYTNQ010000236.1:0-6872 GCA_964439175.1 uncultured Anaerolineales bacterium
TCGGGTTTGTGGTCATCGCTGTCTGGGCCGTGATCCGGGGGCGCAGAGCAGCGCGCGCTGAATCCTCCCAGCTTGAGGGCCAGGCTCTGGCCTAGGAGCAATACTTTTCAAATAACCCAATACCAGGCGCGTAGCGGCAACCCTTGCGGTTGCCTGACCTAGGGTAGGGGCAAGCCCTGCCCCTACAAGTGGGCTTATTTGAACGGTATTGGGCCTAGTACTACAACCGTACATGTCATTCTGAGGAGTGAAACGACGAAGAATCTATATAGATTCTTCGCTCCCTTCGGTCGCTCACCTGTGCCTGCGGCCCAAGTGCGGGCAGAATGACATGGCGACTGAAGTACGGTAGTAGTACTAGGAGACTGCTGAAAAAGTGGGCATTTTTTCCCGAAGGGACCCAGGAGGGAACGCATCCCAAAGGGACCCCGAGGGGAAGACGCGAAGACGCAGAGAAAAATCTTTTAGAAACTTTGCGTCTTTGCGCCTCCCCCGCACCGCACCGCTCAGCGGGGCAGGTGTGCGCCTTTGCGTTGAGACTTTTTCAGTGGTCTCCCCACCGAACTATCTACGAGAGAAGGCGCATGCAGCAGGTTGAGATCCGGGTGAAGGGGCAAATTGAAGAGCATTGGGCGGACTGGTTCGAGGGCCTGACGATCACCCACACGGAGCAGGATGAGTCTCTTCTGAGGGGCTCGGTGGTGGACCAGTCAGCACTATACGGATTACTGGCGAAGGCGCGGGATTTGGGGTTGGCGCTAATATCGGTGAACTGCACGGAGCTTGAAGATTAGTGGGTATCATAATTTCCTCGTCAGGGAAGAAAGGGGTAGAATGATGCGATCCTGATGACCAAGAAAGGTATCTTCTCAATATCTTGGGGTAAGGGCAGGTCCTGCGCCTGCCCCGGCGGGCAACCGCACCGATAGGTCCCCTCTGGGGAAGGGTTTGCCCCTACTTTTTGAGAAGATACAAGGGAGGACCGCATTTGCATTCAAGCCCTATTCGTTACGTCTATCCGATTGCCCTGGCCCACCTCACGATTGAGCTGTGCAACAATTATCTGCCGGTCGTCTATCCCATTCTGATCGCCAGCATGGGGTTGTCGTATGCCCAGGTGGGGCTGGTCACGCTGGTGTCCATCGCCGGGGCAACACTGTCCCAGCCCCTCTTCGGATATGTGAGCGATCGCTGGGAAGCCCGGCGCATTATTCTGTCCAGTGTCCTCTGGATCGGAATCTTGATGGGTTTAGTCGGCCTGTCGAGCAGTTATTGGTTGCTGGTATTGTTGGCGGGCCTGGGCAGTCTGGGCTCGGCCGCCTTTCATCCGGCTGGGGCAAGCGCTGTCGCGTCCGCTAGCAGCACCCGACGCGGGGCAACCCTCTCTCTTTTTTCGGTGAGCGGTACCCTGGGGTCAGCCCTGAGCCCACTTTGGATCACCGCTGCCATCAGCCGGCTGGGGCTGCCAGGAACAGCGGTTCTGATCCCGACGGTCGCGCTGGTCGGCCTGCTGTTGTATCGCCAATGGGGTGGGGCAGGCCAGGCTGGAGGAAGCTCATCCGTAACAGGACGGGCGACAGCCCACACCCAGAACCCGGGCCGGAATGGCTCGCTGGTAGCGCTGGCGCTGGTGGTATTGATAGTAATGTGTCGATCCTGGTTTCAGCTCAGCCTGGCCACTTATCTGCCGGAATGGATGCAGAACCAGGGTTGGTCGCTGGTGGCAAGCGGGCAGATGCTGACGGCCTTTCTCGTGGCTGTGAGTATAGGGACGTTGATAGGGGGAACCTTATCGGATCGGATCGGCCGCTGGCAGGTGGTGGCCCTGAGCCTGAGTCTGCTGGGGCCAATGCAGTGGCTGTTCTTGAGCGCGTCGGGCTCTGCACAGACATTGCTCGTGGGGCTGGTGGGCATCCTGTTGGGATCCACTTTCCCGGTGACCATCGTCATGGCTCAAGAGGCCTGGCCGCGGGGTGTGGGGCTGGCCTCAGCGCTGGCCATGGGATTGGGTTGGTTGCCGGGCGGACTGGGTGCTTCGTTCACCGGCTTCGTAGCTGACCAAACCTCACTGGCGACGGCCTTGCACTGGCTGGTCATTACGCCGGCGCTGGGGTTCGCCTGTGCCCTGATTTACGCCCTGGTGTGGACCAAACACGGCAAGGATGGATAGATCGTCAGCAAAGACGGCCTGCGTGAAACGCAAGCGGGAATACGATGGCACGCTGTCCCACCCGCGCCTCAGCGACGGCCATTTTGTCAAACGTAATCAATCACTCTGATATAGGCGCCGGTACTTGGGCCAGGGTACTATTCCTTACCTGGATAATTTCAGCCATAATGCTCACCGCGATCTCTCCAGGCGAACGCCCGCCAATATCGAACCCAATAGGTGCGTGAAGACGGGAGATTTGCTCCTCAGTCAGGCCGGCTTCACGCAGCCGCTCGACCCGCTTGCGGTTGGTGCGCCGGCTACCCAGCGCCCCCACGTAGCTTGCATCACTCTTGAGCGCGATCTGCAGAGCGGGATCGTCCACCTTCGGGTCGTGCGTCAGCACGGCGACGAAGGCCGAGCGATCAAGCGTCATCTCCGGCAGCGCGTCCTGAGGCCACTGCTGAACCAGGTGTGTCACGTGCGGAAAGCGTTCGCGGTTGGCAAACGCCGTGCGGGGATCCACCACAATTGTATCAAATCCGGCGGTCTTGGCAATCGATATCAACGCTTCGGCAATGTGCACCGCGCCGACGACGATCAGGCGTGGCGGTGGGGGGTATACCTCGATGAATAGAGTGGTCCCGTCTTCCAAATTTAGCACGCCACACGTTTCTTTTGCCAGCAGTTCCAACGCGGTATGCACCATGGTTTCGGTCTGATCGGGGATATCCAGGTTGCCTTCAGCCCGGCCATCGGCTAACACGATGAGCTTTCGATTGAGTCGCTCAGTCGCCCCGTCCATCACACTGATCACAGCCATAGGATCACGCGCGTCGAGGTGCTCCTTCAACGGGTCGTAGATGCTATCCAATGCTGAGGCGGGCTCTACGAAGACCTGGATTGTGCCGCCACAGGCCAGGCCCACCCCCCACGCTTCCTCGTCGGAGACACCAAAGGTCAACAAGCGTGGCTCACCCGAACCCATAACGGCCCTGCTTTCCTGGATGACAGCACCTTCCACACAGCCAGCGCTTACCGAACCAGCAATACCACCCCTGCGCGTCGCAACCATTTTTGAGCCAACCGGACGCGGTGACGACCCCCACGTGTTGACCACTGTTGCCACTGCAAATTCTTCGTTACTTTGACGCCAAGATTCCAGTCTATCAATTACGTCTCTCATCTAACCACCTCTCTCAATACATTCTATAGCACATGTCTCGAATGTACGAATCGTTACCAGATGCCCAGCAGCAGCTCGAAGCCCAACCAGACCATTGCGCCAACAATATTAGATAAAACCGGAATTCCTCCAGGCTCATACCCTCTTTACAGCGCAAAAGTGACTCTTTTTCGATTTTGATAGGTCCTGCACACTGAGTGTGCCCCATATAGCACAGGGGCGAGATCATCTCGCCCCTACTACTCTTCAAATGGCAGGGGTTGGACCTGAGTCTGGGCTTGTTGGGGACAATGTTGCGATGGCTACGCCAAAAGACCCTTTTCCTGGAACAGGGGGCGGGGATCCACCAGGTTTTTGTGCAGAGCCGACGTTTGGCCCCCCAGTCCAAAGGCCAGCGTCATCAACTGAGTGGCATAAAGCGTGGGCATCTGGAATTCAAGGCCGATCTGGTTTTGCCGGGCGTCGAGGTTCACATGACACAAAGGACAAACCGTGGCGACCACGTCGGCCCCGCAGTCACGGGCATTTTGCAGGATCTTGCGTGTCATCTCCAGGGCCAGGGGTGTTTGGGTGAGGCTGAGCGCGCCGCCGCAGCAATCGGTCTTAAAAGACCAGTCGACCGGCTCGGCACCCAGGGCGCGCATCAGGTAGTCCATCTTCATCGGATATTCGGGATGCTCGGCCTGGGTGATCTTGGGTGGTCGGGTAACCAGGCAGCCATAGTAGCAGGCGACCTTGAGCCCTGCCAACGGCTTCTTCACGCTGGCCTCGATCTTTTCCAACCCGGCCCGGTCAACCAGTGTATCCAGCAGGTGCTGCACGCTTACCGTGCCCCGGTAGGCATAGCCAATCTGCTCCTCGACTTCCTTCGCCATCTCGCCGTCGTTGGCAACGGTGTGAGCGGCTGCCTTCATCCGAGCAAAGCACGCACTGCATGGCGCAGTCACGGTGTCCAGTCCCATTTGTTCGACCGTGGCCAGGGTGCGCATGGGCAGCACGGTCGCCAGGGTGTGGTCGGTTGAGTGGGCGGCGCTGGAGCCGCAGCACAGCCAGCCAGGCGGCTCAACCAGCTTCAATCCAAGCACATCGGCGGCAGCACGCACAGTATGGTCGTATTCGGCGGCGGTGGAGTGGAGGGAGCAGCCAGGATAGTAGGCCACGACTCCCTCGGCCGGCTCGATCGGCTTCACTTTTTTGGGTGGACGAGTGATCCCGGGGATGAGCTTGAGCTTGCGCCGCTTCATCATCTCCAGGCCCATGTCCATGTCTTTCATCAGTTGGCCTGTCATCAGGTTCATCCCGGCCATCAGTCCCACCTCGTACAACCGGCCCAGCAGGCCGATATCACGCAGGAAGAGGGTGCTGAATTTGTCCACCTCGGGGACAGCTGGCGGCAGGCCGCGCCTTTTGGCTTCGATGCGCAGGGCGTCCATCACGCCGGCGATGTCGAGGCCTTGAGGGCAACGCGTGCTGCAGGTCTGGCAGGCGGCGCACAGCCAGATTGTCTTCGAATTCAGAGCGAGTTCATCCTGACCCAACTGCAGCGCCCGCATGATCTGGTTGGGGGCCAGATCGAAGTGCTCGGCCAGCGGGCAGCCGCTCGTGCATTTGACGCACTGATAGCACAGGTAAACGTTTTCGCCTATATCTTGCTGGATGGCACGTGCAACGCCCGGGTTACTGGTTGAAGTCAGGTCTCTCATGCTGATCTCCTATCTCGTTATTCGTTCGAACGTTAAATGCCAATCTAGTCCTCTTGTAGAGGCAACGTCGACAAAAAGTTGTCGACGTTGCCTCTACAAGAGGATTAGAACTCGCCCCGATGTAGGACCAGCGGCATGACCAACAAAGCCACGTCACGAGTGGAACCATCGGGCAGCATAAAGTAATCTGACAGTGTGCACTGCCGGATGAATCCCAGTTCCTCAAAGGCCCTGATGACTGGGCCCTGATCAGTTACCACTTCGGCCACGAGTTGGTGCAGGCCTGCGTTCCGGGCGATGTCGATCAACACTCGCAGCATCTGTGTTCCTAACCCGCGCCGGCGCACCTCTTGCGCCAGGTAGATGCGCAGCTCTCCCTGGTGCCGGTGGGCTCCGCGGCGGAAATGCAGGGTTGCATCGCCCACGATGCGGTCACGCATCACGGCTACCAGGGGGAAGACCTGGCTGTAGTCCAAGTTGTCAGCCCAACTGGCCACCAACTCCCGGTTAGTCACGTCGTCACGTAAGTAGCGACGGTCCTCTTCCGAAGCGTGGGTGAAGAGATCCACCAGGGTCTCACGATCGCCGGCAACCAGCGGTCGTAAGAGAGCCCGGGTGCCATCGGGCAGAGTCACCAGATTTCGATATTTTACCAATTGGTCGAACATGCCACCGCACTCCTCGTCTCACTCGCAGAGTGACATTATCCAAGATAACCAGGTGTGTTTCTCTCAACTTCCAGGCAACACGATCATCCCCCATTGACCGCCGGTCGTGGCAGCAGGCCCGCCCCTTCGACGATGGGCTGGATGGCCTCTTCCCACTCGATGGCCATAATGTGTACACCGGCCACCCCTTCAATCTCCCTCATCTGTTGAATCTGCTCGACGCAGATTTTGATGCCCTCGGACCGCCAGGCGGCGGAGCGGGCTTTCTTGTCCTCCTTGTCAATACCCTTCACAGCGGCAGTCATACGATCGACGTATTCATCGGCGACGATCATGCCGGGCACCTTGTCGCGCATATATTTGGCCATGCCGCTGCTCTTCAGCGGCCCTACCCCGGCCAGGATGGCTACCTTTTCGTGCAGGCCCATGGCCACTACCCGCTTCATATATTCCTTGAAGCGCGGGATGTCGTAGATAAGCTGGGTCTGGATGAAGTCGGCACCGGCGGCAACCTTCTTCGCCAACCGGTAGGGCCGCCAATCGAAGGGATCACCGAAGGGATTGGCAGCGGCCCCGATGAAGAAGCACGGTCCGCCCCCCTTGATCTCTTCGCCGCACTGGAATTTGCTCTCGTCGCGCAAGTCTTTAACCATATGCACCAATTGCAGCGAGTCGATGTCGTGCACGTTCTTGGCGGTGGGGTGGTTGCCGAAGGATTGGTGATCGCCCGACAGGCAAAGCACGTTTTTGATGCCCAGGGCGGCCGCGCCCAACAGGTCGCTTTGCATGGCCAGCCGGTTGCGGTCGCGGCAGGTCATCTGAATAATTGGCTCCAACCCTTCTTGCACCAGAATCACCCCAGCGGCGATGCTGCTCATGCGGACGATGGCTGTCTGATTGTCGGTGATGTTGGCGGCATCGACATAACCTTTGAGCATTGTGACCTTTCTGCGAATGACCTCGGCATCGTGACTTTTGGGCGGCCCCAGTTCGCCGCTGACAGCAAAGTGCCCGGCTGCCAACACATGCTCCAAGTTGCTGCCAGATTTGTAGCCGTTGGTCGAAACGTCAGTCATATTCGTATCCTCCCACGGTAAAGTGAAGCTACGTCTCACGATAGTCCTCAGGCAGGCGTAGATCGTCACGGATGATACGGCGCGGGCCAC
>CAYTNQ010000237.1:0-6868 GCA_964439175.1 uncultured Anaerolineales bacterium
GCCTTCCCGGTACAGGTCTGAACGCAAGCCGGAATGTAATCCTCAGTTCGGAACTCGCGCCCTTCCGCTTCTGCCCTCTCCCGCGCTTTGTGTAAGCGATGGATACAGAAGGTGCACTTCTCTACAATGCCCTTAAAACGTATCACAGGTCCTTCCAGGCTACCGTTCTCCGACACGTAATCGGGGTTAATGTGACGTGCCAGTTCCGGGCTCCAAGACGGGGCTTCCCAGTTGAAATAGCGCACGCCGTACGGGCAGGCTACGGTGCAGAAGCGGCAGCCGATGCAGCGGTTATAATTCTGGCGCACCACTCCTTCTTCGTCCCGATAAGTCGCCTGCACTGGACAGACTTTGATGCACGGAGGATTGTCACAATGCATACACGGCCGGGTCAGGTAATGCACCTTCACGTTCGGGTACTCGCCGAATTCTTCAGGTTTGTTGAGCGGCAAAGGAAAGACATCGTTCCAGCGAAGGGCGCGCCCCATGGCGGCCTGATCAGGCGAAACCACTGGGGTGTTGTTTTCCTGCCGGCAGGCAATGCTGCAGCCCTGGCAGGCGACGCATTTGTCGAGATCAATCACCATAGCCCAACGTGGCATGAGCTGGACTCCTATTTCTGAAACGCGAAGCGTAGAACGTAAGATCACCCATCACGCCCGGTATACCTTCACCCGCGTGTTCGTAAATGCAGCCAGTCCCGTAAGCGGCGCTGTGCCCGGCCCCATGAACTCCAGACCGTTCACACCCCGATCTTTGGCCCAGCGCCCAACAGCCCGGTGGCCCTGGTTGTAGGGCAGATTCACTACATCGGGACGTAGACCCGGAACCAGCCGGACTTTGGTGCGCGCCTTCCCGAAAAGACTCTCCACCCACACCAGGTCCCGATCCCGCAAACCCAGCCGGTGAGCTGATTCAGGACTCATCTCCAGCCAGCTATCCCAGGTTTCGGAAACGGTCATGCCGCTGATCTCCTGGAGCGTCGGCAGGTTGGCGTTGGCAGTGTATGGCCCCAGACTCATCATAGTGACTATGTTCAACACGAAGGAATACTCATCCTCATCGCCCTGGTACGTGACCGGTTCGTAGTGGGGGATGCACACCTCGTCGCCCCGGGCATGGATGCCCAGGCGCTGCAAAGTGGCTTCGTCGGCGTCTCCGATGAGGCAGTGCAACTCCCGGCTGAAGAAGTCGAAGTAACCGTCTTGAGGGGCAGACCGCCGGCCTCGTCCCACGACTTCGTTGATCCACGGATCGCTGCCGCGATTGGCAAATTGATAGGGCGGCACTATCCATACCCCCAGTTCGGTCAGGGTGTCCCATCCGGCCCCCACGCCCTGCAATCGCCACTTCAACAACTCCAGGAAGTTCGCCCATGGGAAGGCAGTGCCAACCCACCCGCCCACCCGATGAGCCAATTCAATGAGCACGTCGCCGGTGTTGCGGGTATTGTATACCGGCTCCACGACAGGCTGCCGCAATGCGACACCGGGATAGCCCAAGCCCTCGATGAAGTCGTCCTGCCACCGTTCGAGAAAAGTGTGATCGGGCAGTACCACATCCGCGAACTGGGCCGTCTCATCCAGGAAGCTACTGAAAGAGACAATGAAGTCCACTTGATTGAAAGCATCTGCCCAACGGGCGCCTCCGTTAGGGCACTCGAACATCGGGTTGGCGTCGTAGAGGAAGAGCATTTCCACCGGGTAGCCCTGGCGGATACGATCGGGGACAGCCTGGTAGGCGTGACGAGCCAGGGGAAAGACGGTCCCAACTCCGTCCACCCGTTCGACCTGACGGCCCTGCTCGGCAATGGGATCGGGGGGCAAGTCCGGCCAGCCGGGACAGGCCGGGTAGCGCTGAACCAACACGCCGCCCGGCGTCTCAATGCTGCCCACCAAGGCGTTGAGGGTGTGGATCGCCATAGCGGTGTACAGGCCGTTGACGCTCCCATTTAGGAGCCCACCCTTGCAGGGCATCACAGCGACTGAGGGTCGGTTGGTAGCGAACTCGCCCGCCAGGCGAGCGATAGTGCCGCCTGGAACCTCGGTGATCTCGGCGACTGTCTTTAGGTCATAGTTTTCCAGCACCAAGGTTTTGAAGCCTGTGTGCTGTACGCCGGCTTCGTCTTCCCAGTCATCGTAGCCGAAAGCGTAGTTCTCCACAAAATCGCGGTCCACCAGGCCAGAAGAGATGATCACGTTCGCCATGCCCAACGCTAGAGCGGCATCGGTTCCGGGCCGGATAGGGATCCATTCATCGGCCTTGGCGCCACTGACACCTTGCCTCGGATCCACGATGACTACCTTGCCGCGCTCAGGTCGGCCTCGCCGCATGTAAGAGTAACCCGAGACGAAGCGTTGAACGGGCCGGCCCGCTTCGAGGAGGCTGGCGCCGAAGGAGAGCAGGTAGTTGGTGTTCTCCAGGTCGTAAGCCATCAAATCGTAGATGCCCTGGGTGAGCAAATGGGCGAGCTTGGCCGCTTCGATGTTCAGGCTGTCATGGGAGACAGCATTAGGAGAACCGATGGCCTGAGTGAATCGGGTGATCAGATCGCGCATCTGGCCCCGCGTCTCGCCGTATAGAAAGGCAAAGCGTTCCGGGTGTCCCTCGTCCCGCAGTTTCACCAACCGCTCAACGACCAGCGACAGGGCAGTCTCCCAGTTGATGGGCTCCCACTTCCCTTCTCCGCGCTCGCCGATGCGGCGCAAAGGGCCCTGAACGCGGTCAGGGTTGTAAAGCAATTCTGGTGCGGATTGCCCCTTGGGACACAGAGCACCCAGGTTGATGGGATGGAGCGGGCTGCCCTCCAGCTTGACCAGGCGGCCGTCTACGACGCGCGCCCACATGCCGCAGCCACTGGGACACAGCAAGCACACCGAAGGAACGATACGTTCCTCATGGACTGTATCGTAGCCGGGCACGTCAGCGTGGATCTGGGTCAGGCTTGGCTTCGGCCGACTCAGTGCAGCAGTCAAGGCTGCTGTAGCCGTAAGTCCGCCGGTCGCTTTCAAGAAGTCACGTCGCGTAATTTCGAGCATTGGCCAGCCCTCCTCAATTGCCGCCGCAGCCTGTACTCAAGGAAGGCGCAGACGAATCCACTCCACACACCAATTGGGCCGGAGACAACGTTCGTTTCTCCAATACAGGGCCAGCCTGAACCTCGCCTCGCCCCAGGGCCTGTACATACTGGATGATGGCCTCCAGTTCAGCATCGGACAAAACGTCTGACTTGAAGGACATCATGGCTCCCCTGCCGTTGCGGACGACCTGACCGACCTCGTCGGCAGGCAACTCTGAGTGGTTGAGAGCAGGGCCGACGCCGCCCTCACCTTTAGGGCCGTGGCAGCCCGAACAGGCGAACTTTTCGAAGAGCTCCTGCCCGTCTAACTTCGCCGCGTCCGGCTTCTCTTCGCTGCCGGGCAGCAAAGGCACCTGGTCGGGCTTGCCTTGGGCCACCCACAGCAAGCCACGCAGCGTGCGCGGGCCGCCACCGGCGGGGTTCACGTGACACGTCGCGCACGGCTGGCCCGTGCGGGCCGCATACTCTGGTAAGGCGTGAGCGGGCTGTTGGGCGGCAAAGACCAGCACCCCAACAAGCACACCCAGGCCGGCCCAGGCAATGGGGCGTAAGTACTTGATCATGGCCTGATCTCTCCTGCGCTGATGACGGCTTCTACCAGGTCCTGCGTACAAACCGTCTGACGCCAGGTCTGGGACCACACATGCATCTCATTTTCGTCCAAACGTAATGTGATCAGCCGGCACGGTATCGGACTGGAGAGGATGCTGTGTACATCGCTTATAACTGGACCGTCATCTGCCTCCTCCAGCAAGATGACATCGGGGGCCAGAGCGGCAACATCGGCTGCTACCTGGTCTGGTTTGTCGGTTGCTGCCACCAGCTCGATTTCGGGACGAGTGCTCAAGACGGCGCAGATGACGTCGCTGAAGAGCTGGTTGCGAAAGATCAGGTATACGCGTGGCACAGGTCCATACCTCCCATCGCAACGACGACATCACCGCTTGAGTCGTTGGTCTCGGCGGACCAGTGTCGGATAGTTGGTCCAGTCGTTCGCGCGGCCAACCAGCATCCAAGGTGTCGTACTGGCGATGCCTACACTCTATTCATTTTAGCAGATGGGCTCGTGGAAAGGTATCGTGTAAATTAGGATTGTGGGGTCAGAAAAGTGCCAAACTAATGGCAATTTGCACGAGAGGGGGCAACACGCGGCTAAGGCTCGATGAGGCCATGGCGGATGGCGTAGCGTACGAGGTCAACTGTGGTCTCCAGGTCAAGCTTCTGCAGGATGTGGGTGCGATGGGTTTGTACGGTGCTGGGGCTGATAACCAGCTTCTCGGCGATCTCCTGGTTGCCAAGTCCCCGCACGATGAGAAACATAATCTCCCGCTCCCGGTCAGAGAGTCCCTCATAGCCAGGTGGGCCAACGGAGGTCTTGGATCTGGCGTCCCCCAAATAGCTATCCAGCAGTTTGCGAGCCAATGAAGGGTAGAAGAAAGCTTCACCTCGAGCGACCGCGCGCACAGCATTGATCAGATCCTCGCCAGCGGCTTTCTTCAGGACGTAGCCCGCCGCGCCAGCTTCCAGGGCATGGAAGAAGTAGGCGTCGCTCTCGTGCATGGTCAGAATTAGAACCTGAGTCTGGGGGCATTCCGCCCGGATCATACTGGCGGCTTGCACACCGTCCAGATCAGGCATGGAGATATCCAGCACGGCAACATCGGCGCAACCACTGCGGGCAAGCACGACAGCTTCCCGCCCGGTGGTGGCTTCACCCACAATCTCAATATCAGGTTGGGCATCTAGCAGCAAGCGAAGGCCCTCACGCACGACGTTGTGATCCTCGGCCAACAAGACACGAATCGGGTTCATGACGTACCCCTATCCAGTGGTAGCCATAGCGCCACGCACGTGCCGTGAGGCTGACGGCGGGTGACTTCCAGCCGACCACCCAAGGCACCAGCTCGTTCCTGCATGCCGAGGATTCCCAGGGCCTGTCGCCCATCAGAGCTACTGAGGCTCTCCTCTGGCAATCCTGCACCGTCGTCTTCAACAGTCACAGTCAAGCCCTCGGCTGTGCGTTCCAAGCGGATGTGAACCTGGCGAGCATTGGCATGGCGAATGACGTTGGTGATTGCCTCCTGAACGATGCGGAAGGCGGCGGTTGTCACGTCAGCGGGTAGTTGTTCCAAATCCCCCTTGGTGTCCAGGTGTGAAACAATGCCCAGCGGGGTCAGACGCTGGCTAAGCTCCTCTTGCAGTGCCGGAACCAGGCCATAGTCGTCCAGGACGGTAGGACGCAGGCGGGCAATGAGACGATGGGATTGCTCGATGGTGTGCCGTACCAGGGTGTTCGCCTTGACTAAGTGGTCATGCACTGCCTGGAGATGTCCCGGCACAGCCTGCTGGCATAGCTTCAGGTTGAGGCTGAGTCCGGTGAGCAACTGGCCCAGTTCATCGTGAATCTCGCGAGCCAGATATCGGCGTTCTTCTTCCCGAGCGGTGATCAGTCTGGCTAACAGCCGGCGGCGAACCTCGTCTTTGTCTTTCAATTCCTTGTATAGCTGACTGGCCTCAGCTTCTCGTACCTGGATAGTATCGGCCATTTCATTGAATACCTTCGCCAATAGCCCCACTTCGTCTTGCGCTTGCACTGATACGCGAGCCACTCGCTCACCCCGGCTGAAACTGTGCAGAGCCTGGGCTACCCGCTCCATAGGGGTGATAATCAGTCGGCTTAGCAATACATAAAGCGCCAAAGCCGACAGCACAATGATCGTCACCGACCCCAGGAACGCAGTGCGCAGCCCTCGTTCCAGTCGGGCGTTGAGGCCAGCCATGGAAAAATCCATGTAAAAGACACCGTTGAGGCGATCCTGGGGCGAGTGACAACCGTGGCACATGGGGCGATTGGGAATAGGAGTCATAGTGCGGAATACGGACTGCCCATCCGCGTCAGTTACCACAATGCCGCGGGGCCGGCTTGCAGCCGGGAATTGGTGGCAAACCTGGCATCTGGCACTGCTGCGATCCAGTCGCTCACCATTATGCAGGCCATCTGGAGAAGCCGCCACGATTGCCTGGGGCGTCAGCAGAAAGATTGACTGTACGCCTGGAGCCTGTGCCACGCTATCAACAATAGATTGAATGACGGAGCGGTTATTGGCTAACATAGCCTCTTCCAGGCTATGTTCAGCAACGGCGCCGGTCGTGGCCGCCAGCAATTCGAGATCGGCTATCGCTGACCTGCGCTGTAGTTGGTATTGCAGCCAATTCAAAGGCGCCAACAGGACGATCAACGCCAGCGATACCCCGAGACTGACCTTCAGGCGCAACGATCGACTCACAAATGGCACGGAAGCATCCCCCCACATCCTTGCCTTGTGAACTACCCAGTCAGACTAAATGAGATCACAAAAGTTATGGCGAAACCCATTTTACCACATTCCAGTGCTTCATACAATGGTCGCCGACCTGCCAAACGAAAAGGGTGCATTCAAAATGGGTTGTAGGGGCGGGTCTTGCACCCGCCTTGGGCACCCGCAAGGGGTGCCCCTACAACCCATTTTGAATGCACCCGAACGAAAAAGACCGGGCACCTTACAGTGCCCGGTCTTGCGTGTGATTGGCAATTTGCTGTGCCTATACCGGCAGTAGCAGTAGCCTTGCCTACTCCAGCGCAGCAATAGATGCCCGTATCACGTCCATAGCAAACGATGGGTTGTGGACTCCCCTGCTACTGTCCCCATGGATCAGGAAGTAGTTCCAGCCAGCCTTGACCAATGGATCGCTGAGCTCAATTACCGCAGCTTCGCCGTCAGTCGTAATGTCGCCCAGTTGGACCTGCAC
>CAYTNQ010000238.1:0-6836 GCA_964439175.1 uncultured Anaerolineales bacterium
CTCATAAAGCTCGACAGGGATCTGTCTAAGTCCAGCCAGGAAAATCAACATCGGGGAGCCAAACTGCCAGACTGCCAGCAGAATCAAAGTCCAGATGGCGGTTCTGGGGTCCCCCAACCAGGCGATGGCAGGTACACCAAAGAGGGCGCCCAGCAGGGCGTTGACCGGTCCTCTCTTTATAAGCATTTGGCGCCACATCACGGCGACCGCCACGCTCGCCCCCACAATAGAGGGCGCATAATAGATAGCGCGATAAGCGCTGACCATCTTGCGGGTGCTGTTCAAGAGCATAGCCACAGACAGCGCGAAGGCTAATCTCAAGGGAACCGAGGCGAAAGCGTAGTAGAAAGTGGCCTTGACCGACCTCCAATATCGTAGGTCCTCGAAAAGCATTCTCTTGAAGTTCGCCAGCCCGACCCACTCCAGATCCGGACTCAATACGCTGTAGTTGGTAAAAGCCAACGCAAGTGAGGCAGCAATCGGGACGAATGTAAAGACGAAGAAACCAAGCAACCAGGGAGAGACAAACAAATACCCTGTCAAATTGTGCTGGCCAAACCGCTTTTTACGCCTCGTCTTTCCCTTTTGGACGTTTGACGCAGCTTTTATGGCGCTAGTCATGTTACACCTTTCATTGATAGCTGGACGTGATTGTTCACCTGGTCTCGATGAACGATAGCCCGCATCTGCGTCCAGGCGGCCCGAAGCGGCTGTGGAACAGGTGTCTAAGTGCGTTGAACACGCCATCTCCAACTGTTTTGCTCGGGATTTTCACCTGTGCCGCACCGCAGGTGCAGGCATCCCTCGCGAGCAGGGAGGTAAATAGTTACAAAAGGGCATAGCAACCGCAGAGCTGTGGCCCAGTGTCGCTACGCCCTTATTGTGATGCCACTACGCCTGTGCTAAAGTGACACAGCTCCACTACTCCTGAGCTCCCAGGATGGCATTGGCCTGCTCCCTGAGGATTGCGACACCCTCTTCGGGCGTGATTTGCCCAAGGAGAACCGGCTCAACAAACTGCGGAACATAGACGTTGTTGATGACGTCACGATTACCCGCCGGATCAGGTGGCCGGATGGGACTGTTATCCGCTTCAACCCGGCCCAGGTACTCAAACATCTCGAGCTGGGCCGGTGTCAGGAGCGATGCCAGGCCTTCCTTGACGGCAGAGGAGATGGGCACACCACGCTCTGCCATCAGGATCTCGTTGGCATCGATGGAGTTGGTAAAGAAGTTGAGAAATAGTGCCGCTTCTTCGGGATGTTTCGAGTGCGACGTGATAGACCAGAACATCGAAGGCTTGACGTAGTTCGCCGAGCAGCAGCCGTCTGCAGCCCTGGGCACGTGGTACATCACAAAGTTTCGATCCGGCCCCGCCGCCATCCACATTGCGACGATTTGGTTGCTCCAAATGTAGGCCATAGCCGCATTGCCAGAAACCACCCACTGAGTTTCAACGCCCGTGTCACCTTCGGCAATCTCATCCTCCCGGGTACGAACAGCGCCCGCGTCTTGAAGACGAAGAATCATGGTCATGTAGTCTATCAGTGGCTGGTCGTCCGTATAGCCGAGCGATTTCCCGTCGTCGGCGTACCCCCATTCTCCGTATCCCAGGTACAGGCCCTTCCACAACATGTCATTGCCGAGTCCCCCACCCAGGCACGTCACACCGGTCTTCTGGGTGTATTCAAGGCAGAGCTCCTCGAATTCAGTCCAGGTCCAATCCGGAGAGGGTATATCCATGCCGGCAGCTTCCCACGCATCAACGTCAATCACGAAAGTTTCGGAGTTGTTGCCCAGGTTGAGCGCATACAGCTTGCCATCAATTCGCCCACCCTGCAGCCCCGCGTCTGCTACGTGCGAGAAATCGAGGATGCCAGAGTCGACGAATTCGTCCAGGGGAATGATCAGGCCATTATCTGCCCACTCTTTGATCCTGGAGTAGTCCTGTTGCATAATGTCCGGCAGGTTGCCTCCGGCTGCCTGGGTTGACAGCCTGGTCCAGTAATCCCCCCATCCGGCCATCTCGTACTTGATCTTGATCCAAGGATACTGTTGCTCAAACAGCTTGATCACCCCGATGGTGCGCGTATTCCGCTCCTGGGAACCCCACCAGGCAATCCGAAGCTCGACGGGCTCTTTTTCCTCGACGACAGGGGTAACTTCGACTTCGACGATCTTTTCGACTTCGACCGTCTCTTTGACCACCTTTTCGACTTCTTTTTCGACCTCGACGGTCTCTTTGACGACAACCGTCTCTACGATCTTCTCGGGCGTTGCCGGAGCCCCACATTGAGCCGCCACCAACGCCAACACCATTGACACGGCCACGAGTGCCATTACCGCTTTTTTGGAGAGCATTTTTCCTCCTCCTTACCGCATCTTCGGCTTTCACATTTGGCAACAATGATTGATATACTTTGGTTTCTGTGCCCCTTCCGATCACCCCCTCTCAACTTCAGGAGCACCCAGGGTCAGCTCAGTCCCGGCTTGCGCCTCAGAGCATTTTGTGGCACAATCACGGCAGGCTACGGGACCACGGACTGATCCAGCGTCCCTGAGCTACGCCGGGAATGGGGATTCACCACGGCAATGGGCAGATGAGTGAGTCCCTATTCCTTATCTAGATTGATAGTATTATTATAACAGAATGACGCGCCTGCTTCCACTGAATTGTGCCAGTCGAGTGCCGATTTCGTGCCGAGTTTCAATGGAAGCGCTGAATTCCACCTGGCTTTGTCCCATGTTATATCTGGTATGATGTAATAAGATCTACCTGACAATCGTTTTTTCCCTCACGTGAGTTGGCGTCTATTTTTACTGTTCAGATGAGATCTCAGATGTCTGCCCAAGGCGAATTCATAAGGCAAGTCAAGGACGCCCTGAACCATCTGTACGATTACTCCCATCTCGAGAATCACCCGCTCGCGCTGCGATACTGGCCTAGGGTCGAGCGGGATGGCCCTAACCGCGCTCAACGATTGCACCGTCTCCTGCTGGAGAGCATTGAGGAGTTACATCCACCCGCTGCGCTCTCCAGGGACACATCTCGCGCTCGATGCTATTTCCTTCTCGTGTATCGTTACGTAGAGGAATGGCCCTTGGCAGACATCATGCAAGAATTGGGTTTCAGCCGGCGCCAATTCTTCCGCGAGCAGCGCAAGTCTATCGAGATGCTGGCCGCTTCGTTGAGGGAGCAACTTCCCCAGCCTGCGGCTTCGACCACTAAGACGACCAGCCTGTTGGATGCCGAAGTCGAGCGCGTGCTCGTCCAACGTGAAGTCGTGGACCCTGTCGAGGTTGTCCAGGGCGTGCTGGAAGCGGTCAATCACCTCGCCGAGCAACACGGCGTGGCATTGGCACAGGATTTTGGCCCCCGATTGCCCCCTATCTATAGCAGCCGCACTCTGCTACGTCAGGTGTTCCTCAAAGCCTTGAGTAATCTGATCATCCAACCTGGCACCCAGCGGGTCTCTATCCGGATGCGCTATGAAGGGCACAAAGTGACAGCCGAGTTGATTGTCGAGCCGGGTATACCAGGTTTTCGGCCAGATGACGTCGGTGATCGTCGTGTGCCAGATATGGATGCTGTAGAGCACCTGGTAGAGATGGCAGGCGGGCACTGGGGGGGACTTGAGGTCAGGCTGGAGGGCTGCACGTGCTGTTTCAGCTTTCCAGCCGATAGCCAGAGAGTCCTTCTGGTCGTTGAGGATAACGAGGCGGCCATTCGGGCTTTCCGTCGCTACCTGGCCGGCTACAACTATCAGGTGGTGGGTGCCACGACTGGCGCCGAGGCGTTGCGGCTTGCGCGAGAGACGAGTCCCGCTGTGGTGACGCTTGACGTTATGATGCCTAACCAGGATGGTTGGGAGATCCTTCAATCACTGAAGAACGATCCCGCCACTCAGCACATTCCGGTCATTATCTGTTCTGTGCTGGAGGATCCTGAACTGGCCCGTTCATTGGGTGCCACTGCTTATCTTCGCAAACCCGTCACCCAAGCTGACCTGCTATCTGCGCTGGACAACCTGTCTGGCGTGGCGTAATGGCGAGGGAACACCGACAGCGTCAAGAATGGAGCACAGGCAGGTCAAGGCTTCCTCATTCGTGAAACCAGCCCCAGTGTACACGGAAAGCATCCGTCCTCCCAGGCGGCGCTCCTCGTCGGGCGTACGCGGGTGAGCGGTGATCACTGCCACCGGTATGTGGCGCAGTTCAGCATCTTCCTGCATGTGAGTCAGCACAGAGTAGCCGTCCATGCCCGGCATGATCAGGTCCAGGAGAACCAGGTCCGGGTGCTGGCGTCGCATCTCGCGTAGCCCCTCCTGACCGGTATACGCGCGCATCACCTGGCACTCGCGGCCGGTCGCTCGGATCATGCGTGAAAGGATACGAGCCATGCGCGGGTCGTCATCCACCACCAGAATGCGGCGCATCCTCTCATCCAGCCGACCGAGCAGAGCCGTGAGCGCTTCACGCGTAATGGGCTTAACCAAGTAATCTGCCACGCCCAACGACTGTCCCAACTGGCGTTCTCCTACCAGGGGACAAAGAGCAATGGGCAAAGAAGACTGGCCCAGCACGCGCCGCAGTTCACGCAGTTGCTGGCGTGCCCGTTTTTTCTGGGCAGGATTGAGGACCACTGCCCGAGGGTGCAGTTCGTCGATCAGTGCAGGGACCTCTGAGATGTCCTCAACCGGCACGACCTGGTATTCTTCCAGTCCTTTCTCCATCGTCCGCAAAATGGATGAATCCCGATCCAGAAGCAGCAACGTGCGACCACGCCCACTGGGGCGCCTCAAAGGGGGTTCTGGAGTCCTGTACGAAGTACTAACCTTGAATGGTTCGGCTTCCGCCAGGGGCAAGGTAAAGTGGAAGCGACTGCCATGGCCAGGCACTCCGTCACTTTCTAACCAGATGTGCCCGCCATGCATCTCTACGAATCTCTTGCTGATTGCCAGTCCCAATCCACTCCCATCCTGACGTCGAGTGATAGAACCGTCAAGTTGCCGAAATTCCTCAAACACCTTTTCGTGCTCGCTGGGAGGAATCCCGATTCCCGTGTCCGCCACGGTCACCCTGACCTGCCCTTCCTCGAGGGAGGCCTGTAGGGTGATGCGACCGCTATCGGTGAATCGCCGGGCATTGTTCAAGAGATTGAGCAGCACCTGTCGCACCCGAGCGCGGTCTATGGAAACCGGCGGCAGATCCTCAGGTAAGTCGGTGCTCAGAATGATATCTTTCCCGCGCAAAAGGGGGCGTATCACGTCAAGTGCTTCGCTGACTACTTCGTGTAGTTCGACAGATTCCAGGTAGATCCTCATCTGGCCAGCTTCAATCTGTGACATATCCAGCACATCGTCTATCAGGCGAAGCAGATGCTTGCTGCTACGGTAGATCTCGCGCACATCGCCCCGGTAGTCCGCAGGCAACGGGATACCTCCATAGCTTTCCGGTGAGAGGTACATCATCTCACTGAATGCCACGATCACGTTGAGGGGAACACGCAGCTCGTGGCTGACGTTAGTCACAAATTGCTGCTTGATGAGCCTTGCCTCCTCTGCCACCTTACGTGCCCGGGCCAGGTCGTAATTCAGGTGTTCTATACGCTTATAGGTCGTTTCCAAAGCCTTCAAGATACGGGCCAGTTCTGCCTGGCGATCTCGTAGCCCCTCCTGGCTACGTTGTGCTGCCATGGCACGGTCCAAGGCCCAGTAAAGAGTCAGGTACAAATTGCGAACCGCAAGTGACGAAAGGATGCCAACTGCACTGATGACCAACACCGGGGACAAGAGCTCGGGCGAGAGAGGAGAATAACCCCAGCGAAGAAACCCTATGGCAATGACTGAAGCGCTGCATAGTACGGTCACAAACGCCACGACATTCATGCTGAACAGCAGGCCAGTCAAACTGACGACCACTGCCAGCAGGTAGGGCGCGACGTCTAAGTTCCCCAACCACATGCCATAAAGGTCAGCCGATGCTACGCCCAGGATTGTGGCTGCTGCTGCCAATGACAAGTTGCGGTTTCGGAAGATGAAAGCTGCCACTAACCCACTAGCGAGCAGGACTGGTCCCCACGCGGCGGATCCGATCTGGTTGATCGGGTGAAAGAGGATCAAGTACCAGAGATAAAGCACGGCGGCGAGGCAGAACAGCACCGGCCGCAGCGATTCCTTGCGCAAATAGTCCAGGCCGCCCTCTGTTATCAGGTCTCTACTTGCCATCCGCACCCACCCCCTCGACTGGACACGCCAGCCCGATTCCGATGTCTGGAGACGCTTCTACACCTGAACGTTCAAGCACATTATAGACCAGCAAGAATGCCCCGCCAAACGAGCTTGACGAATCAGGTACACGAACGGGCCAGGAGCTCAGATGTCGCCTCCAAAAATGAACACACCCGGCAACTGGGGATTCGAAGCACTAACGCCCATCAATAGGGGCTCCAATTACCTAAGAAAATTTGGTATAATCCGTGAACACCCGTCCCTAATCTCTTGGCTATAAAGTGGATACGGATGTAGCGAATAAGGCGTTTGTTCGAAAGGAGAGACCAATGCCTGACAACAATCAAGACCGTGAGTACCCCACTTCGTGGACCGCAACCCTGGTGGGTGTGGCCTTCTTCCTCATTCTGGGGCTGGATTTAATCGTGGGTGAAATTCCACATGAGTGGGTCGTCCCCTCCTGGCTTCCGGGTCTCAGATCCGCTTTGCTCTTGAGCTCCTTTGTTTTTCCGGTCATTATCCTCGGGGTGGGTTGGGTCAAGGGCCTCCCGCTGTTGGACGACGGTCCAGCACGAAAACAGCGATCCGCCGGAAGTTGGCCAGGCC
>CAYTNQ010000239.1:0-6798 GCA_964439175.1 uncultured Anaerolineales bacterium
GGGTACGCACCCGGCCCACTCGACTCTTCAGCGTCAGCGCCGGGCGCAAGGGAACAGCCGGCTCCACCTCATCTGAAGGGGGCAGGCCGTAGATGGCGATGCCGGGCCGCACTGCGTCCAAGTGCATCTCCGGCAGATCCAGCGTGGCCGCGCTGTTGGCGACATGTCGCATGGGCACCTGAATACCCTCCCCCTCCAGCGCAGCCAGTATCTGGCGGTAAATGGCGAACTGTCGATGGGTGTAGCTTTTATCAGGTAGCTCCGCAACAGCAAAGTGGGTATACACGCCCTCCAGTTGCAGCCCGGACAGTTGGGAGAGAGCACGAATGAAATCCACTGCCTCCTCGGGCAAGAGACCGAAACGGCCCATCCCGGTATCAATCTTAACCTGAATGGGGATGGTTTTGCCGGCTTCCCTGGCTGCCGCCGAGAGGGCTTCGGCCAGGGAGAGTGAAGTTACCGTTAGCCTCAGATCGTGGATCACCGACGTCGTCGCCCCGGCGGCCGGGGTGTAGCCCATCACCAGAATTGGGGCACGGATCCCGACCAGGCGCAGCGCCACTCCTTCGCTGAGGCGGTTGACCGCCAGCCACGCAGCACCGCTTTCCAGGGCCACCCGGGCCACCGGCTCTGCGCCGTGTCCATAGGCATTGGCCTTGACCACAGCCATCACGATCACCTGCTCACCTACGTGCTGCTTAATGGCGTTTACATTGTGGGCAATGGCGTCCAGGTCTATTTGAGCCCACACCGGGAATTCATCGCGCAACTCCATTTACTTCTCCTAATTGACTTGCTTCATCCCCACAGCTCCAGCCACCCCAGGCGACGGGGAGAGTGTGCAGGGTTTCACCGGAAGAATGGGACAACTTTAACATGGCTGGCAGTACGATGTCAATTTTACACTTGCTCCCCACTATGTAGCCGGCCATATCGGGATAGTGAATTTTACAAAAAGGGCGTTGACCTTCCCTATTTTTTGTGTTATAATGCGCAATGTGACTGTCCCTGCTAAATTTTGTTATAATCCACCTTGGCGACATCCACAACACACTTTCCTTTTCACTGAATTCATTGGCGGCTTGATTTGCAAAGGAGCAAGAAGGAATGCCAGCCAAACGACTTGATTCCCCGTGACCCCATTGCATTGGGCGTGGGGTCGTTTTGTTTGAATCCAGCACGTTGTTCATACCAAAAGTTCAAGCTTTAAGGAGGTGATGCCCTTTCACTAAATTGAATGGTGTGAAATGACCTGGGGTAAGGTAACTACTTCGGCTATTCGAAATCGAGTGGCCAAGCCAACCACATCCTCAATTCAGTTCCGCCAGCCCCCGATTATTTTACACCTGTGTTGGCAGGCGAGGTATTCAAATCAAGAGACACAACGTTCAGGAGGAGGATACATACTATGAAGAAGGTTGCTGTTGGACTGGTATTGATGCTGCTGGCACTGGCTATGCTTTCGGCTTGTGCACCTGGCGGTGCCTCCAGCACCATCAAGATCGGTATCAACGCCCCCCTCACCGGCGACATCCCCAAGGTGGGCGAAGGCACCAAGTACGCGGCCGAGATGTGGCTCGAAGACATCAACAACGCTGGTGGCCTGGATGTAGGGGGCAAGAAGTATCAGGTTGAGTTGGTCACCGAGGACAACGAATCTAAGGCAGAATCGGCTGCTGCGGTCAACACAAAGCTTATTACCCAGGACGAGGTACTGGTCATCGTTGGACCCCAGGCCTCTAAGCAAGCAGTGCCTGCGGGCGAGGTGGCTAACAACCAGGAAACGCCAATGATCAGCCCCTGGTCCACAAACCCCAACACCACCCTCAACCGACCATGGGTCTTCCGGACTCCCTTCCTGGATCCGTTCCAGGGCCCCGTGATAGCCAATTTTGTCACCGACGAGTTCGGATACACCAAAGCCGCCGTGCTATACGACGTGGCCAGTGACTATCCCAAAGGACTGGCCGAGTTCTTCAAACAAGGTTGGGAAGACCTGCACGGTCCTGATTCCGTGGTGGCCTACGAAAGCTTCACCACCAAGGATACCGACTTCAGCGCCCAGTTGACCAAGATCAAGGAGTCAGGAGCTGAATTCATCTTTACGCCGCAGTATTACAATGAGGTGGCCCTGATCGTGCAGCAAGCACACGAGCTCGGATGGGACAAGCCCATCGTGGGCAGCGATAGCTGGGGCTCGGCTGAGCTGATGAACCTGTGCGGAGACGACTGCAAAGGGCTCTTCTTCAGCACCCACTATGCCGCAGCAGGTGCAACGGGCGCGACCAAGGAGTTCATTGATCGCTACAACGCCAAGTATGGTTATGTGCCTGACGATGTAGGCGCCTTGACCTGGGACAGTATGCTCATTGTCCAGAAAGCGATCCAAGATTGCGGCACCATCACCGGCAACATAGCCACAGACCGCAAGTGCGTGCGCGATGCTATGGCCCAGATCAAGAACTTCAAAGGCATCACAGGCGAGATGACCTTCACCGATCAGGGCGACCCTATCAAATGTGCCGTTATCGTCAAAATCAGCGATGCCGGTGAGTTCGAGTTTTACAAGCAAGTCTGTCCCCAATAGGAGCTACGGTCGCTACTATTGACTTGCACCGAAGTTGAGACTCGTTGGATACGAGGGCGGGCTCAGAGCACGTGCTCGGGCCCGCCCTCTGGATAGGACGAGGGGTAAACGAGCTATGTCATTTTTCTTGCAAAACCTGATTAATGCCCTGCAGTGGGGCAGCTTCTACGCCTTGATCGCCCTGGGCTATTCTATGGTTTATGGGGTGCTGATGCTCTTCAATTTCGCCCACGGCGACATTTTTATGGTTGGGGCCTATATCGGATTCTTCGTCGCCAGCGGCCTGGTGGCCTTTGCCTCATTGGGCATCGTCGCCCTCCCTACCTGGGCCATCTTGGTGTTGACTATCATTATTGCTATGTTCTTGAACTCATTCGTGGGCATGTTTGTCGAGAGGGTGGGCTATCGGCCCTTGCGTGACGCACCGCGCGCCTCGGCAGCCATCACCGGCCTGATGATTGGCATCATACTGGAAACTGGAAACCTGGCCTTGCTTGGCGCCGAGCGGCTAAGTTTTCCCCCTTTGATTGAGACGACGACCTACAAGCTAGGCGACGTGAGTGTAACCAACAAGAAGATTATGATCGTCCTCGTGTCCTTATTGCTCATGCTGACCCTGCATCAGTTTGTGCGCAGGACGAAGTGGGGTATGGCTATGCGGGCAATGGCTTTTGATTACGTGGTGGTGCCTTTGATGGGGGTGCCGATTAACAGAATCGCCAGCCTTACTTTCGCACTTGGCTCCGGCCTGGCAGCCGCTGCCGGTATTCTCTTCGGAGTCGCTTATCCCGTCCTGGACCCCTACATGGGCATTCTCGTCGGCTGGAAGGCTTTCGTGGCCGCCATCCTGGGCGGAAGAGGCTCGATTCTGGGAGCGGGGCTGGCTGGATTCTTGCTGGGGTTCATCGAGGTCTTCGTAACCGCGGTCTTCCCCTCCACGTTTCGGGATCTGATCGCCTTCTCCATCATCCTGATCATCCTGAGTTTCAGACCCCATGGCTTCTTCGGCGAGCCTTATAGCGCACAATTGAGACTATAGCTGGCTTCACCCATGGAAAAACAAAAAGACGAGGATAAATATGAGTGTTAGAATTGGCACGATGTCAGCCAACAGGGAAGGCCCACGCACGTTATTGAGCAAGTTTTTGGCTCCATTTTCTCAGACTCCTCTATTAGGCTGGCTCTGTGGTGCATTGGTTGCAGTGGTGCTGGAACAGGTCGTGGGCGCCCAGTTCGCCTGGCTCTTGGGGTTGGGCAAAGCTCCGGTCCTGTTTGGTTTTGTCATCATCCTGAAGAATCCCGTGCTTATCCCCAGCGCGTTCCTGTACGTGCTGCTTATCTATCTTTTGCCGGTGGGCCTCATAGCACGGCTGACTGCTCCGCTGGCGAACAGAGTGGCAGCCAAACTTCTGAGCTTTCCAATTGTGCTCTCGGCAGTCATTCACCTCGGCTTACTGTACGCCACTCTGCATCTCTGGGCCTCATTTAACGACTACCGGGGCCTGGTGGTCAGACTCAGTCTGATCGCTATTATGCTCACCTTGAGTTTGAATGTGGTGAACGGCTATATGGGAGAGTTCTCCTGTTCACACCCGGGGTTTATGGCTCTGGGTGCCTATACCGCGTCGGTCATTACCGTAATCCTGTTCGTCCAAGATAACAAATTTGGGCCGCCTTTGCTGCCTCCCGCGCTTGGGCCGTTTATGTACCCCATTGCCTTGATCCTGGGGGGTGCTGTAGCGGCCCTGGGATCGCTAATGGTTGCCATTCCCTCCTTCAGGACCAGAGGCGACTATCTCGCCATCATCTCTCTGGCGTTTACCTTCATCGTCAAGAGTTTCATCGAGAACCTGGAGTTCGCTGGAGGACCGCGCGGCCTGGGCGGCCAGCCAGACTGGTCCAGCCTGCCCGTGGTGTTCATATGGACCGTGCTCTGCGTATGGACGATCAATAATTTTGTGCAATCAACCCTGGGAAAGGCGCTGAACGCCGTGCGAGATGGGGAGCTGGCAGCCAGCGCTATGACGGTCGACACCCGACGTACCAAGATGGTGGCTTTTATGTTCGCGGCTTTCTGGGCCGGTGTGGCCGGCGGTCTTTTTGCCCACGTGCTAAGGTACGTCAATCCCAGTGTCTTCGGCATACAAAAACTGGCTGAAGTGCTGGCCATGGTCTACTTCGGGGGGTTGAATTCGGTCATAGGTTCCATTGTCGGTGCCGTTGGCTTCAATCTTCTCAGCGAAGCGCTGAGGCCGCTGGAGATTTTTAAGTGGATCATCATTCCCACCCTGCTCATCCTGGTGATGATTTTTCGCCCGACGGGCCTGATCGCCTTTAGGGAATTCAACGTCAGGAGGCTCTTGGAGCCAAAACAGGCAGCGATGGACCTGGTCGAACCGACGCCAGAGGAAGGAGTGGAGCATGCCATTGCTTCGCGTTGAAAATATGACCCACTACTTCGGCGGTTTACGAGCCGTACACAATTACAATCTGGAGGTCGAATCGGGCCAGATCAGAGGGCTGATCGGTCCCAATGGAGCGGGGAAGACCACGATCTTCAACCTCATCACTGGCGTCTACAGGCCTACCGAGGGCACGATTGCCCTGGATGGCGAAGAAATAGTGGGTTTTCAACCCCACAAGATCGCCGCCAAAGGCCTGGGTAGGACCTTCCAGAACCTCCGATTGTGGAGACACATGACCGTCCTCGAGCACGTCAAGTTGGCCCGTTACTCAAAGATTAGCTACGGATTGGTTGGGGCCTTCTTTGGCACGTCTAAGCGCTACAGGGAAGAGGCCGAGAGCGAAGAGAAGGCTTATGATCTCCTGGAGCTTGTGGGTGCCCGCCATTTCGCCCACCACGTGGTGACCAATCTACCATACGGCGCCCAGAGAAGGGTGGAAATGGCCAGGGCGCTGGCCACGGAGCCGAAGATACTGTTCCTGGATGAGCCCACCGCTGGCATGAACCCGGAGGAGTTGATACAGATGATGGAGATCGTCCGCCGGGTACACAATGAGCTAGGGCTGGCCATATTCCTCATCGAACACAGGATGAAAGTGGTCATGGATTTGTGCCAGATCATCCAGACCCTGGTCTTTGGAGAAGTCATCGCCGAGGGTACGCCGGAAGAAATCCGAGGTGACCCCAAAGTAATTGATGCCTACCTGGGCAAGGAGGTGGAGGCCTGATGTTGCTATCGGTGAAGAATTTATCAGTTTCATATGATAGGATCAGGGCTCTGCACGGCATAGACTTTCAAGTCAACGAAGGGGAGATCGTCTGCATTATCGGCGCCAACGGTGCCGGCAAGAGCACCACCTTGCGCGCAATCTCCCGGTTGGTGCCAACCCACTCCGATTCCGAGATGACTTACATGGGAAAGGATCTGCTCAAGTACCCGGCCAACAAGGTGGTCAGCGAGCTTGGTATCTCGCACGTTCCCGAGGGAAGACGCCTTTTCGACAACCTGACGGTTATGGAGAATCTCAAACTGGCTACTTTCGCCAGAAAGAATGGCAGTGAGATCGAGCGAGATTTGGAGCGGGTGTTCGCGATTTTCCCCCGCCTTCAAGAGAGGATAACCCAGAAAGCTGGGACGTTGAGCGGGGGCGAACAGCAGATGCTGGCCGTTGGTAGAGCGCTTATGAGCGCGAGGAAAATGATGCTCTTGGATGAACCCTCTATGGGGTTGGCTCCCCTGCTGATGAAGGACGTGTTCGCTGCGCTCAACGAGATCAACCAGGAAGGGACCACCATCCTTCTCGTCGAGCAGAATGCCCGCATGGCACTTCAATTTGCCCAGCGAGGCTACGTTCTGGAGAGCGGCAACCTGGTGCTGGAGGGGAATTCTGCGGAGCTTCTCGCCAACCCCGACGTGAAAAAAGCCTACCTGGGTGGCTAGCACCCGGGCGCCCCGTCAAAGCTAACCTATAGGCCCCTTTCCCCTGTGCAGGGGACTGTGGGTGGGGAACTGACAAGTCGAATTAGCCACTATGGCGCTTGCCGTTACTCATCAAATCCCGCAAAGCGGGATCAAATCACCCTTGACAGAGTACCAGATTATCAGGCCTTAGGCTCAGGTCAGAAAGGAGGAGGAAGAGCAAAAGTCAGGATGTCAGCATGATGCGAAGTAGGTCCATGGTCCGGTCAGGTGCTGGACCGCTATTCACAATCTTAACAGGAGGAATGGAGAAAGATGTTCAAGAAA
>CAYTNQ010000240.1:0-6794 GCA_964439175.1 uncultured Anaerolineales bacterium
GGATTTCACTGGCGCTCTTTTCCTCTTCGACCTGTTCGGTGATGAACCATTGCAGCTCTACCTGAGTGGGGTAGTCATTCTCTTTAACCGCAAGCTCGTAGATTCCGTTGATCAAGTCTGTTACTTTGCGTTCGTGGTCCAAGGTCTGTTGGAAGATATCGAGCGGCGACTTGAACTCCGAAGGCGGCTGGTCTACAGCCTGGAGCACCACCCGGCTGCCCCGGTCATTCAAGTAGTCGAAAAACTTCATCGCATGGGATATTTCTTCCTGGCTCTGCTGTCGCATCCAATGCGCGAATCCTGGTAAGTTAATCGACTCGCAGTAGGCTGACATCGAAAGATATAGATAGGCGGAGTAGAGTTCGTTCTTGATCTGCTCGTTGATTGCCTTTTGAAGTGTTTGGTTTAACATCGGTGTTTCTCCTTTCTTTTGAGTGGAAGTTTACCCACTTAACAACCTAAACCCATTCAGTGCCTTCCAGCATAGCAAAAATACTGTGCTTTGTCAATCCCTTTTATCTAGAGTGGCAGGGTGCTCATGTGATTGGCGTAACTGCTTGCTCCTTGTATTGTAACTATTTGTCCCACGAGAATTTCCTCTTAAAGGGAGGCATCGCCTCTACTGCTTCAATAGTCCTAGTCCTGTCACCCGAAGTGCTATCAAACCAGGCTGCAGGGTCGTCCGGGTCAGAGATGAGCCAGGGACAAAAGGCGAAGAAATAATCGGGCAACGCTTCTCCGTTGGAGAGCTGGCCGGTGCGGAACCAGTCAAAAACGGCCAGGTGATAGTTGCGATGGAGTTCTTCACTCACGGCTGGATAGCGATTGTCCTGTGCTTCACCGGGACGCCATCCTCCTTCTCCGGCAATCATGACGGGGACAAAGCCGATTTCTTCCTCGAAAACTCTCGCAAATTCCTGAAAGCCCAGGACGCTGTTAACATCTTCATCATATTCCGGTGGGTGATTCAACCCATACAGGTGCGGTACAAAGAAGAGTCGATCAAAAACATTGCTCATCCCCTGGGCTTTCATCCTTTGCAGCGTCAGGCGCAGCCAATCAGGATTGACCAACTGCAGGCCGATGTACCCGCCTGCAGCGTAGACTTGACGCGCCGCAGGCAATAAATCGCGCCAATACGTTTCCTGGTCGACCGGATGAGCATCGTCCCATTCCTGGCCGAGGCTCGGCTCGTTATAAAGTTGGACGTACGGTGCCAGCCCTCGCGCGCGCAAAAACTGGACGTCTTCGGCCCAACTGTCGTACGTCTCATACGGCCGTACAAAAGGTCGCCATATCACCGTGATGCCTGCTGCCTGGAAAATGGGTGCCGTGCGCATCAACTGGTCGTGATCTGCGTAGTGGACCAGTGCCCAATGCACCCCCAATTTCTGCATACGATTGACCTGTCTCTGCGCCTCGATGGCGTCAAACTGATGCGTCTGCAAAAAGTGCATTCCCAGCCCGTTGTCGTCCTCTGGCCTGGGCCATGTCTTGAGCCAGCGAACATAATCGTGCGTAGGCGGCGGAAAATCAAGCGCTGGCGGAGCAACTATGGCCTGGGGCTCGACGGGCGTGAACTCCGCAAAGCGGCGCACGTCCGCATCAATCGCGATCCACGTTTTCCCATCGAAGTGGATCTTTCCTCGCCGCCCGACAAACCAGGGATGATCTTCGTCATCCAATACGACAAAACGGAATCGGCCTGATAGCAATGGATTGACTGTTTCGTTATACACCTGCCACGTTTCGCCTGGGTTCATTCGGGCGACGTAACTTTCACCAGCTACCCAAACCGTATTGTCCTGAGCAATGGCTAGCGATAGTGCCCCTTTGTCTACCATGTCTTTTGTCAGAGGGAGATTCTTCCAGTCGCTGTTTCTGTAGAGGGAAACCCCTGAGGCCGTTGCCAGCCATAGCGAGCCATCCGGGGCACGTTTGAGATCATTGATTGCATTATCCCCAAGGTTGCTGTTGAGGATGTTATAACTCTGCCACGAATCTTTACGGACATCATAGCCAAACAGTCCAGCGGAGCGTGTCCCAGCCCATAACATGGCTGCTTCGTGGTCAAATATCAGAACAGTGATGCTTTTCGGCGGGTCGCTCTCCATGTTCTTGTCATCGGGCAAATTGTAGACTTTCTCTTTTCCTCCGATATCAAGAAAGATCAGGCCTCGTCCGGCGTGGTATTGTGAATCAACCCGATCGAAGCGGCCGGCATCGCTGTACCAAAGATTCTGTTTCCCGTCGATAGCAAGCGCTGATACCCGGCCTAACTTGCCGCTCACTATCCGAGTTTGCGATCCATCATCAGCCAGCCGCCAGATGTCGCCCCTTTCCGTGCCAGCGTAGATAGTCCCTCCATCACTGGTGAGAGCGCAGATGACGGGGTTGCCAGGCAGACGGTATTGCCTGTATGTCTCGGCCTTCACGTCCCAGCGCGTGAGTAAGCCCGATTCATTGGCAGTCCACAAGAATCCGCCAGCCCATAAAGCGGCAGTTGCTCTGGGATAGGCTTTCTCATCCTCAGATGAGGTTGTTTCAGTTAGAGCGGTGGGTTCCAGTTCAAAGCTCTTATCATTTGCCTTGAATGGCCTGTCGACAGCTTCGTCACTTGGCGGGGCGTCGACTGTTTCAATCATCTCTGTGGGAGACGCGACCCTCGGCATAGGCTGGCAGGCCCCCAACAACAGAGATAACAACAGAACTACCATCACTGAATAGGATTTTATCACTTCAGTCAGATCGCTCACTCATCGCCTGTGTAGCGATTGTATTGAAAGGGATACACCCCGCCAAGATGGCGTGGATAGGCAGATTACCTTAGAATGCCATCTCCGGTTGCCATGCCTCCCAGACTTTACCTACCAGGGCCGGCCCTGGCTTGAGAGCCGGCTTGCCCGGCTGCCATCCAGAAGGTGTTACCTCGCGGGTGGCCTTGACATATGGTGGCGAGGCCTTAGCCTCGCCTCAATCAGCGTGGGGGTGATGGTGATGATGGTGTTCGCTCTCTGCGCAGGGCTCGGCCCCGCTCAGTTCACCCCCCAGATAGCGCTGCAGCGCCTGACGCACGGTGCCCGACGCACCTGTGACAGCTTCGATCCCATACTGCTGGAAAAAGCTCATGGCCCGATGTCCCATCCCTCCGGTCAACATGACGTTGGTTTCCTGGCTGCTGATGAAGGCTGGTACCTGGCCCGGAGCGTGGTCGCCGTAGAATGGATTGTCAACTGCGCTGACTGCTTTGACCTCTTGCCCCTCCACATCAACTAATATGAAGCAAGGACACCGACCAAAATGGGGGCTGATGAGGCTATCCAGGCCATCTTTGTTCTCTGCTGAAATTGCAATACGCATTGATTCTATTCTCCTTGTTGGATAAATTCTTACCCCGTACTTGCTCAGCCACAAGGTGCAACTTTCTCATAGGCACTTAGCAGATAGTCTATTTCCTGGCGCGTTCGACGCAGGTCTGCCACCCATTGCGTCAAAGCTTGTTCACCTTCGCCAGTGATGTGATACACACGGCGCTGCGGTCCCTGGCTCCCGTCTCCCCATTCCGATGTGACCAGCCCGGCGGCTTCCATATTGTGCAGGGCACGATACACCAGGCTGGGGTCCAACCGGTCCAGATTAAAACCGAATTCATCCAGGCCGTTTAACAAACTATAACCGTGAGCTTCTCCCCAGTGCAGCATCACCAACAAACAGGGTTGGAGAAAGCTCATTACCCGCCGGCGGCGACCATGTCCTCTACCTCTTGGTGTCATCCCATCCTCCCCAACTGAATCATCGGACAGCTATAGCATAACATACTATAGACTATTTGTCAATAGATGCTTCTTGGTGATTACCCAACGCTTCGAGCTGCAATTTTGGATGGCCTGACTTGCCCATTCTGGCAGTCGTCGTTATACTTCGGTGGGCATTCGCTTAGCACCCCAAGTTATGATTTGCTCTAGTCGTGTTTCTACCGCAGCTCTTACGTAATGAGGAGGATAAGCAGTGGCTCGAGTTTTTGTCACCGGTATGGGGGCGATCACGCCTATTGGCAATGACGTTGCAACTTTTTGGGAGAACCTTACCCATGGAGTGTCGGGTGCGGGGAATATCACCGCCTTTGACGCCAGTGACTTTCCCGTTCGCATAGCCTGCGAGGTGAAGGATTTTGATGCAGGCCAGTGGATGGACCGGAAAATGGCGCGGCGGACCGCGCGTGTCACTCAGTTCGCGTTGGCCGCTACCCGGCAGGCGCTAGACCATGCCAGTCTGATGGTTGATACCAATAACCGTGATAACGTAGGTGTGGTGATCGCTACCGGTGGTGGGGGCATTGCTTTGATGGAGGAAGGGACGCATATCCTGACCGAAAAGGGCCCGCGCAGTGTCAGTCCCTTTTTATTACCCAGCATTATGCCTAATGCCGTCTCCTGTCTGGTTTCTATTGAGACGGGGGCAAGGGGGCCAGTGCTGACCTCAACCCTGGCTTGTGCCAGTGGCAATTATGCTGTGATCGAAGGCTATCACCTTTTGCAGCGAGGTGAGGCCGACGTGATCATCGCAGGAGGCGCCGAATCAGCCAACACGCCGCTGACTTTTGCCTCGTTGGCTCGGATGGGGGCGCTCTCGGGACGGAATGACGATCCTACCCATGCCAGCCGCCCCTTCGATGCCGACCGCGACGGCTTTGTGTATGGTGAAGGCGCAGCCGTAATGATTTTGGAAACGGAAGAGCATGCCCTGGCGCGAGGTGCCAAGATTTACGCTGAGGTGCTGGGGGGTCGGCTGACCGGCGATGCTTATCACATCACTGCTCCCGACCCCGATGGTGACGGTGCCGTGCGAGCCATTCAGGGGGCGCTGCGGAGTGCCGGCCTGCAACCGACCGATGTGGACGTAATCTATGCCCACGGCACCAGCACTGCGCTTAACGATGTGACTGAGACTCAGGCCATTAAACGGGCGCTGGGCAACCACGCTTACAATGTGGCTGTTACTGCCACCAAGTCTATGCTTGGCCACACATTAGGTGCGGCTGGAGCAATGGCGGCGCTAGCGGCGACTTTGACTCTATACGAAGGTGTAATTCCCCCTACCATCAACCACGAACACCCGGACCCTGAATGTGACTTGGATTATGTGCCCAACCGGGCACGCCGTGCCAAGGTGAATGTGGCGCTGGTCAACGCCTTTGGCTTTGGTGGTCAGAACGTTGTGCTGGCGATGAAACGCTACTCTAGCTGACAATAATTTGTCCGATATATGCCCTTATGGTATAATCGCCGCGTCTTGCCAGCAAATTTGCGGCTGAGGGGATCGGTCTATATTCCCTTTGAACCTCTGCGACAGGGTGGGCTCCTGCCCAAAGCTCAGCGTCGAGGTGCAACACATCGTCGATGCCGAGATGAAGACAGATTGTACCACTTCGTGAGCCAGCACGGGCGTTGGCGTCGAGGTGCAACACATCGTCGATGCCGAGATGAAGAAGCAATATGCGCCGATTTGTGGTCGCTATGGGGTTAGTGCTTCAGATAGGTGGCCTCATTACTTGCTCGGTGCTGGGATCGTTCTTTCTGGGAATGTGGCTTGATCGACGCTTAAGGTCCATGCCGTGCTTGACGGTCCTGTTGGTAATGATCGGGTTTACCTTGGCTATGGTTGGCGCTTATCGCTTGGCGACGAAGTTGAGCGAGTGAGGACAGGGAGGTCGCTACAGGAATGAAAACCAGGGACAAGATAATTCTGGCTGTCGTCGTAACACTTGCCCTTCTGGTCATTGGGAGTGTTTTCTTACACTTTCGTTTACCACCGGTAGCGGTCAAAGCCGAACCGCTTCCGGGCCTGGCCATTGGGAACGTTGCAATTACCAATGCAATCGTCACGGCGTTATTGGTGGACGTGATTCTGGTGGTCCTTGCCATTCTTGGAACCCGGAATATTCAGCTTATCCCTTCAGGCTTGCAAAATTTCTTGGAGTGGGTAGTCGAAATTCTGTACAACCTTACAGAGTTGGTGGCCGGCACTAAGTGGACTCCTCGCTTCTTTGCCATTGTGGCCACCATCTTCTTTTACGTCCTCGTCTCGAATTGGTTTGGTTTGATCCCTGGCTTGACTGCTTTTGGTCTATGTGAGGAACATCACACGCAACAAGCGACCGAGCATGTGGCTGTCCCCGGTCTTGCTGCACCTCTCGTGGATCATCCTGAAGAAGATCCCAGGCCCCCTCTAGGGTGCCAGGCAGGTGAGGTGATCGTCCCCCTCTTCCGGTCGCCCAGTACCGATCTGAACAATAACTTTGCCCTGGCGCTTATTTCGGTTTTTATGACGCAAGTGTTTGGTGTGATAGCACTGGGTCCCGATTACTTTTCCAGGTATTTCAACGTTAAAGGGATGATCCGCGCCTTTGGGCCGGATGAGCACGGTCAACGGCGTGGCTGTGGCGGCATGCTTTATGCGTTTGTGTTGGGCGCGATCAACTTCTTCGTTGGCATCTTAGAGACGATTAGTGAGTTTGCGAAGATCATCTCTTTCTCCTTCCGTCTATTTGGCAATATCTTCGCTGGCGAGGTGATGTTGCTAGTCCTGGCTTCATTGGCGCCCTTGATGCTGACCCTCCCCTTTCTGGGTTTGGAAGTCTTCATCGGTCTGATCCAGGCTTTCATCTTCTACATTCTCACGCTGGCCTTCTTTACCGTGGCGACCGTCTCGCACGGGGAGGAACATTACTAGTACCCCTTCACAGGGATTATGATATACCAAGGTCACACCTATGGCGGCTGAATCGGGTCTAT
>CAYTNQ010000241.1:0-6744 GCA_964439175.1 uncultured Anaerolineales bacterium
GGGTCAAACGTCTTCTCCCGCGACTGCATCGGGCTGTCGCCGGCGATCTGGTCCAACCGAATCTGCATAATCGGCCGCTCCAGCCGGCTCGCCGCGACGATATCCTGACTTTGGCTTCGCGCCTTCTCTAGATCCCCCCGCTTCAGGCCCCCCAGCTCCTGCACCATGCTTCGATCGATCTTCCCCCTGACTTGCGCACTCATGCTCTCACTACCCCTTCCACCATTACCGCATCGCGCTCCACCTCTTCAGCGCCTCCGGCTTCTTCCGCCGTCAGCGCATCTTCCCCGAACAATCTGGCGTGTATGGCGCCCAGCACCGGCAGGCAGCCCTTGGGCAGCTTGCCCCAACGCCACTTCCCTGAAGGGACGCCGTGGCTGAACGACATCGCCGGAAGCACCTGGATCCCCCGGCCCTTCACCAGCACTGTCTGCATCAGGGCCTGGCGCCATGACTCGACCCGGGCCTCCTGCCACTTCGCGCGCCCCACCAGCGTTGGCACCAACCCCCCGATGGCCTTCTCGGCCATGAGGATCGCCTGCAGCGTGTTCAGGGTGGGCACCCCCGATTGGTGAGACATGGTGATCGGCACGAAGACAAGGTCCGCCCCTGCGATGCCCATCTCGCAGAAGGTCACGTCCGGGCTGGTGTCGATGATCACCGTTTCGTCCGGACCCAGCGGGGCGTCCTGCAACGCCAGCGCCAGCAGGTTGCGCGGTGTCTCTGGTCCGCGCAAGCGGGCTAGGGAGCCATCCGAAGGGACCACGCGGATCCGGCCATCGTACGGCGACGCCTTCAGCGCCTGGTAGAACAGCTCCGTCGAGGGGATATTCCGCCTTTCGCTTTGGAGGATTTCGAAGATGGCTGGGCCGGAGTGCTGACTGCTGTATTCCGCCCCAAGCAGTAAGATTGTGGCCCCCCGTTGAGGATCCAGATCAATGACGGTGACTGGGGTTCCGCGCCGCTCTACAATGAACTTGGCGATCATCGCGGACAGGGTCGTCTTGCCAACACCGCCTTTCATGCTCGCAATCGCAACTACCATTACCACCCCCCTCTTTACCAGCCAAGCCCGGGCGCCTGTTCCGATGGAACTCATCCATGCTGGCGTTGGGGTCTCGTCGCATCAACTCACTTACCGTTGCAGGACGCTATGGTTGTTTGGACTATAGCACAGCGGAGCGAAAACAAACGGGACACAGACGGCCCGTGGGAAATTATTTTCGGTTCTCCTCCGAATTCTGTGGAAAGGTGACATAAGTTGAGATAAGCAGACACCCGTCGGCTGTGATAGTCTTGAAAAAGGTCCGAGTCAAAGGCCAATTTCAGCTATCACGAAAGGATCCGACAGGTGTCCAGCAACATTGTAACCCAATGGCTGAATCTGCCACATCTCGTTGTCCAAGATGTCATCATGAACGGAACACACACCGACTTGCTGCTCAATCGAATGGCTCCATCGCTGAGATGCTCGCGTTGTGGACAGCTGAGCTTCGATCGGTATGACCGAACCCGTCAGCGCATTCGGGATCTGAACGTGTTTGAACTGCACACCTACCTGGTTCTGGACAAGTGGCGTATTCATTGCCCCACCTGCGGTGTGCGGGTCGAGGATCTTGGGTTCGCCGCCCCGTATTCCCGCTACACGCGGCGTTTTGAAGATCTTGTCGCCCGCCTCTGCGAGCATCTGCCAGTGGCCAATGTCGCCGAACTGCTGGGCATGGACTGGAAGACTGTCAAGGATATTGACAAGCGGGCTCTGCAGCGAGCATTCTCCCAACCCGACTACTCCGATCTGCACCTTTTGTCGATTGATGAAATCTCCTACAAGAAACGGCATAAGTACCTGACCCTGGTGCTGGATCTGGAACGGACCCGCGTGGTCTGGGTCGGGAAAGGCCGTGGCAAGGCAACCCTGGAAACCTTCTTTGACGAAATCGGCGAGGATATTGCTGATGGCATCGTATCCATCGCCATCGACATGTGGGACCCCTACATCGCTGCCATCCAGGCCCATGCCCCTCAGGCAGCGATTGTGTTTGACAAGTTCCATGTCATCCGCAACTACGCCAAAGTCGTCGATCGGGTCCGCCTGGACGAACTCGGGAAAGCTGAAAAAGAAGAGAAACCCGTCTTGAGAGGCACCAAGTACCTGCTGCTGAAGAATCAGGAGAAGCTTTCCCCAAAGCAGCACTGCCGTCTGGACGAACTGCTGACCCTGAACCAGAACCTCAATGTGGTTTATGTGCTCAAGGACGACCTGAAGCGCCTGTGGGACTGCACAGAGCGAGAAGAGGCTGCGCTCCTTCTCGCTGACTGGACACAGACCGCGGAGGAGAGCGGCATAGAACCTCTGGCTGATTTCGCAAAGACGCTCGATCACTACGCCTATGGTTTGCTGAACCATTGTGAGCATCCGATCAACAACGCCCGGCTGGAGGGCATCAATAACAAGATCAAGGTGATCAAACGACGCTGCTATGGTTTCCATGACCTGGACTATTTCACGCTGAAGATCAAGCAGGCATCCCCACGAAGCCGTTCTCCATGACCAGCATTTATGTTTGCTACCCACACTTTTTGGAGGAGAACCTTATTTTCAAAAATATCGGGCCGGATTGGTGCGCCGGGCGGCCGTGTTTCTCATCTCTGCCGCCTCTTTTTCCAGCCGGGGAGGGGGGATATGGCATCATCTCTTGCATGAGCCTATGTAGGATCCATCGACCGTCTGTTTTACTGTATCGCCCGCTTCCACCTTCTGTTCCCGTTTACGCCGTCGGGGGGTGGAGGCATTTGCGATCCCCTCCAGAGAGGTCTTCCAGGGGTTATTTTCGAAAATAGCGCGCCTGTCTGGGCGTCTGCCGTCATCCCATCACGTGTGCAGCCGCTGACTTGCGCGGATCTTCGTCGCACTCGACTAACATAGTGGCCATGGAGATCCCGCGTGATGAAGCTCTCTAATCCGGGGAGAGGAGGCTTCCAGCAGCGGGAGTGGATCAGATTCCAGAACGCGTGAAAGAAGGTGAGGCTCTACAAGAACCCCAACGCATCAAAACAGATGAAAGACGGAAGAGTTCCGAGTGGAAGAACAAAGCAGGGTGAAACTAGAGAAGGGAAAAAAGAATCGAATTGTAAATGAGGGAAGATAACTTGCGGGGGACAAGGTAGAAGAGAATCATACTGACCGAAGACAAGAATTCTGTGCGCGATGAGAGTCACAGCATGTAAAGGAGTAGGCCAGAATAATAACAACATCCAGATAGAGGAATCATATAAGTAGGGCAGTTTTCGCCCCCCAATCGCTTTGGCGATTTAAATGAAAGGAGGAGAGACGCTTTGTAGTTTTCCAGAAGATTCGCGGGGTAGAAACTTCCGCAGCGCCGATTTAATTTCTGGAAAAGCGACTTCAGTTCGCGATGCAATACTCCCTCCTGATGAAGCGCCTATTCGACAGTCGATAACTCTCAAATCTCCCTGAAGGCTTCACTGTCTCGGCAGCGTCGCCCGAGGAGCTGCGCGCCTGGGTCCAGTCCAGCCGCGAATTGCTTCGGGGGGTTGCGTCCAGGCTGGTAGATGAGGGGGCCGCGGATCTTGTGAGCTACGACGATGCCTGCCAGTTGCTCAGCGAAGTCAGCCTATTCCTGGAAATCAACCGCCTCTTCCTGACCTCTCGATGCGCACCGTATCTGCTGAAGGATGATCTGTTCACTCTCGACATGGCTTGGTCGGAGCGTAGGATCCCCCGCTACGAGACCCGGTTACCCTGGGGTGTTCCCGAGGGTCAGTATTTCAAATCGCAAGAAGCCCTGGAGCTCCTTGCCTCCACAGTGCGCAGGCGGCCAGAGACCCCTGACGCCGATATCCTCCGCGTCGGGCTGGTGCGGGCCATTCACTCGATGTATCCCGGGCGTTGGACGGTCTTGTTCTGTTGGGAACATTCCAGAGATTCGGCTTTCTTTGATCGGCAGGACCTCGAGGCGGTCATTGTCGTCGACGAATCGTTCTCTTCTCGATCGGGGTGCAACGCCCGGCTCTGCTAACGTCCAGCTAGTGCTGCGTAGCATCTATGCCAACATAATCATATAATCATTTGTGCTATTATTTGGGTGGTCCCCGCTCAACAATAGTTAGCCTGCTTTGCTCTCACATGAGGTGAGCAATGTACGCGAACCCTAGTCGCCCCAAGATTCTTCTCCTTCTCTCGACCATGTGTATCCTGGTATCGGCCTGTTCACAAGCGCCGACCGCAGCGCCTTCCTCCACCGCGGTGCCCACCTCTCTGGAACGAGTCGCCTCAGCCACCATTGCTCCCAAGCCCACGAGTACTCTCACCGCTAAGCCGACTTCCTCTATGGTTCCATCGGCTCAACCAGTGACATTCCCCACCGAGGTTTACCCCGATCCAGTCAATCGCACCGGATCCGGGGCCGTATCATTCGATTGGTGCCCCAATCCGGCGGGATTGGAGCAGGTGCCAGACTTCCCGGCGGATGCTATGATCAAACTGATCAACGAACTCCTCTCAGCGAATATGGAGATGGAGAAGGCGGTTACCGATCCGGCGGCCTGGCCGCTGCTAGATCAGTATGCCTACGGAAGCGAGCAAATCGACGCATCATGGCTGGATGGCGCGCCCCAGCCCGCGTCAAATTCGCCCTACGCGGATGTGTTGGCTGGCCAGTGCGGGCAGAGCACTATCAATCTTTCGTGGACCGTGACAGTTTGCCCGGAGCCATGTTCAGCTAATACATCGGAGTCACTCAAACAGGACTATTTCTTCCTGACTAGGGCTGGAACCCCACTCATCTGGATCGTCTGGCCCTAGTCGCACGCATCCGTTCAAAGGACCGGAAGCAGGCTACTAAGAAACTGACGGTAAAATGAGGGAGGGATTTTGAAAGGTGGGGTGCTATTGAGGATGGGATTGCAGGCAAAGAGAGGAAAAGCCGAAGGAAGAAGTAGGATTGTGGGTTGAAAAAGATGAGGCCAGTTTAGACCATAAGGGCCTTGCATGGCACTTTACCATGCAAGGCGTTTTTTCTTATAAGCAGGGCGTACCCGCCGGAGCTAAGTCGTGACGGGCACGACCTCAAATCCCAATTGATTGGCGCGTCGTTTCAGGCTACGGATAGCTCGCTGGTGGGCCCTGCGGTCGTAGTAATCCTGGCCCAGGTCGATGTACTCCACCCGGTTTTTGCGCATGTGATAGATGATGCGTGCCAGCTTGTGAGCGGTGGCGGCGATGGCTACCGACGAGCCATGGCGGGCAGCGATGCGGCGGTAGAAGGCGCCCAAAGCGCTCTGACTGTGATGTAAGGACTGAGCCGCCTTGCGCAAGGCCAGGTTGGCGCGGTTCCTGGTTTTCTTCATACCACTGCGAAGGAGTCTACCTCCCGACTTATCTTCGAAAGGGGCCAGGCACAGCCAGGAGGTGAAATGCTTGACGGTGGGCCATTTGCTCATGTCCAGCCCGATCTCGCACAGGGCATTGTGGGCGGTCAGGGCGTCGATGCCGTCGATTTGGGTCAGGTCCACGCCTGTCACCTGGTACAGGTAAGTTCGCCAATCGAAGGTTGGGGCGTTGCCCTCCGGCTTCTTGCGTTGGCGCTTCTTTGGTTTGAGGGGTTTCACCGCCACATCCACCTGCGGCTCAAAAGAAGCATAGAGCCGCTCCAACTCCAGGTCACAAGCGGCAATCTGATGGGTGTAAAAATCGTAGAACTCGACCGCCTGCTTGAGCGCGAATAGATGCTCTACACGCCAGTTGCCCTGCAGCGATTTGGCGATCTGCTCCTCGCTTTTGGCGCAGTGTGCGTTGCGGAGGGTCGCCAGGCGCAGCGGATCGCGCTCTCCGGACAGGATGGCACAGATGATGGCCATCCCCGTTGTCCCGGTGATATCGCTTAATACGTTGATCAGCTTCACGTTCATCTGCTGCAGCGCCTTCTGCATATGCTGGATGTGCTTGGCACGATAGTGGATGAGCGTATCCCGCTGGCGTCCGATGGCACGCAGGGCGCAGATCTCGTCCGGCGGTCGGAAGGAGGCCTTCAACAATTCATAGGTGTGCAGCTGCTGCAGCCATTGGCAGTCCAGGATGTCGGTCTTGCGTCCACCCATCTTCTTGACGTGCCGGGCATTCACCAGGTAGACCTCGAAGCCTCTCCCCTCGAGCACTTCGTAGGCCGGGATCCAATACACGCCGGTCGATTCCATGGCTACTGTCTCCACCCCGCATTCTGCCAGCCAGTCCGCCAGGGCATACAGATCGACCGTGAAGGTGCCAAACACCCGCACCGAGCTGTCATCCCGCCCTTCTGGCACACAGGCCCAGATCTCGTCGTCGCCGATGTCTAACCCGGCAGCATTGAGGTTGAGCTGCTTCAAGCTGTCCAGCGAGACCACCTTCATCGTGCATCCCTTGCCTTGTCGTTTTTTCATGGGTATCATCTCCGGTGTGGTTTTGGGCGTTCAGACCCGGTTACCACAAGAGATTTCATAGTCTACTAAACGGGATCCCGCTCATAGCGGGTCACCAATGAATAAAGTGGGATAACCGGAACCAGGCTAACCAACGGGCTCGTAGGGCACCATTGCGTGTACGGTCTTGACTGTCTGAACACCCGCTTTATTCTAACGCCAGTCAGTTTCTGTCTCGAATGAACGCTTGGGGTTTCGAGCGTGGATAGCTAACCACTTCCATGAGAAGGCCTAGTTTGTCAAGGGTCGACGTACGTCTGTATC
>CAYTNQ010000242.1:0-6694 GCA_964439175.1 uncultured Anaerolineales bacterium
TGTGCTATTTTAAACAGTATGGGGAGAGGGTCGAGCAGGAGACAAAGCCTCGCGATAGAAAGGGGAAATGGGAGACAGGGAGACCAGGGGAGAGCTCACCCGCCGTAGGTGAGCCTGCCCCCTGGTCTCCCTGTCTCTTTATCGGCTATTCCTTCACCACCCCCGACGACCTCTCCCGTTGATACAGCGCCAGGTGAACGCTGAGTTTAGTATAGCACACTTGCCGTTCAGGTTCAATAGCCAATAAAACTCGGGCTTGCCGATTGCAGTCACCAATGAGTATCGTCAACTTGCGAAAAGTGCACCAAAAACAGCAAACGACCTGATCAATCGCAGCACTCGCCCAATAGTCATAGCACTTTCGCTCATCCATCAACTCGTGAACCGGGAAGGTCAACATCGCTCACCTCGCTCCGCAACTCGCGGTGATCTTCCCTCTTATACCGGTTCGGCGCTGGTTGTGAAGATTTCACTTTGAAGGCTACATAAGCTGTAGTTTTTTGTAGTAGTCACCATGCCCTCTGGGGGGCACCATGAAGCATGAAAATCGTGGAGCAGACTTTTCCCCACCCACGGTCCCCTGCACAGGGGAGAGGGGGTCTATAGGCTAGTCTGCTGGCAGGCTGGAAAGCCTGCCCCACACTGTCTATTTTCAGAACAGAAGCAGGACAAGAAAGGGGGCCAATAATGAAGGCGCAGAATTGGCTGTTCAGGATGCTGTCGATCATCACTCTGATAGCCGTATTGATTCCCTCCAGTTCGACTAAGGCGCGTGGAGCTTCGGCCGTGGGCGCTTCGGAAAGCAGCTCCCACGCGCAAGCGACTACCCTTATTTTCTCAGATGATTTCTCTACAGACAAAGGCCGGGGCGATGAGAGCGACGGCCATGCCTACCAGGGGTCCTACATCCCAATTAACCTCGGCTTGGTTCCGAGCGAGGCTGCGACCTCTGGTTCCCAAGTCGAGACCAACGACAATTCATCAGATGGCCGGGGAATGCCCTGGAAGGGGCCAGAATGGGATTTCGCTAAGCAGGATGTGGTGTTCTTTGACGATTTCAGCGACCCCAATAGCGGTTGGCCCAGAGCCAGTTTGGGCGACATTTGCAGCTTCGATTACTACAATGGCCACTATCGAGTGAAGGTTACTGAATATTACGAAAGCTGCATTATTCCTGCTTTTCCGGTGCCTAAGCAGGTCAATGGGACCTTTAGTGTGAAGGTACGGCGCACGTCCGACTCGAGCCGCCACGTGCTTTATGGATTCTTCTTCGGCGCGGGAACTAACGCCTATAGAGACCGCTGGGCGCTCGAGGTCAGCCCAGACAAGGATTGTGGCGATAAAGGGTTTTTCTGGTTGAGCGCCATAGAGGATGGTGAGGATAAGGGCCTCATCGGCAATGCATGTACCGATGCCATCAAAATAGGCAATGACTGGAACGAACTGAAAGTCATTCGCACCCTGGACAAGATTCATGTCTATATGAATAATACTCTCAGTGGTACTTACGATAGTCTATACCTACGTGACAAAGGGTATTTTGACCTGGAAGTTGTCTCCCTATATTCCGGCACATCAAACTCGGCGCCTGTCTATGTAGAGTTTGATGATTTCACGGTGCTAGGCGACACAACCAGCGATACTACCTCTCCCGCAGCGATCACCAACCTCTCTGCCAGCACCGGTAGCACCTCCGGCACCACAGACCTTATCTGGACTGCTCCGGGCGATGACGGGGATACCGGCACCGCCAGCAAGTACATTATGCGCTATGCTACGTCCGCGATAACTACCGAAGCTGCCTGGGCCGCAGCAAACGATGTCTCCGGCGAACCGACGACGCCCAGCCCGGCCGGCAGCGCCGAGAGTATGACCGTGTCCGGCCTGACGCCGGGACAGACGTACTACTTTGCCATCAAGACGCAGGATGAGGTGCCGAATACATCGAGGCTGTCCAACAGTCCGAATGCGGTGGCCTGGCCTCCTGTCTTCATCTCCCGTATTGAGGTCAACCAAGCCACCCAAAACATGGAGGGTGAATACGGTACGATTCCACTAGTGGCTAACAAGCATACCGCCGTTCGTGTGCACGTATATGCGCCTGATAAGACACCAGATGTGACGGGCACGTTAATTATTAAGACTGGCGGGACGCCAGTGGCAGCCCCAATCTTTCCCGAGAACGGCCCAATTGTAGCCGGCCCTTATCCGCAACCCCACCTAAATGCAAATGACACACTGAATTTCTTTGTCCCTGACGATGTACTCGATCCCGGAACATACGACTTCGAGGTGCGACTTGCGGTGAAGGATCAGGTAGTGGACACCCACCAAATAAGCCCGACATTCCATATGAAAGGTAGTATCCGAATACTGTACTACCCATTGAGACCATTATTAGGCACGTTGCCGAGCCTTTCCCGTGCAGCAACAGCAGACGCTTTTCTGCTCGATACGTATCCGATCTCCTGGAATAGTGTCAATTATTTGTACGGAGGGTACGTTGGAGATATCTATTCTCTATGTGGATTTATTGATGGACCACAAGTCCTAAATGGCCTGGAACGTAAGAGGGCGGAGTATAATGCTAGGCATGAAAATGCCCCAGCAGATTTTGCTGTGGGGATAGTGCCAGAGAACTGCTTGTCTAAGTGTATTGGATATACATGGGACGGCATTGATGGGGCAGCTATTGTGGAAGATAACGCTGATCGTGACGTGCTAGGAGCGACCTTTGCTCACGAAATTGGACATTTGTTGGGCTTAGGCGATGAATACGAGGAAGGCAGGTTCAAGTGTGAAGTCAATCCACCTAACGCGTCTGTAAAGGATATAGAAGGGAATACATGCCCATCTGATGCCTATACGAGCCCTGTGGATGGTAATAAAAATGGCAATTACGTGAGCTCTAGGGCCTTTGACGTTAGGTACATGGAACCTGCCTTTAGAAGGCTCAGCTTTATGGGAAAAGCTGCGACCAAGCGACGTTGGGTTACAGATGTTGTGTATACCTACCTATACTCTGATGCTACTGCTCTGCAACCTAGCCAACAAGCTCTTGTTGCACTTGATACAGGCGATTTTCTGATAATGTCGGGGCTTATCTATCAAGATGATACCGTGGAATTGGATCCTTGGTTTCACATCAATGGTACAATGACACCCACCGCCTTCGAGAAAGGTGGCTATTCTATTGAGCTACGAGATAGCAGCAATGCAGTACTGGCCAGCCATGACTTTACTATTTCCTTTGAGATGTTGTCCAATCCGCCGCAGACGCTCGATGTCGCGCCATTCTTCTTCGTGATCCCCTACCCAGCGGGAACATCCATGATCCTCATCAAGCACGATAGGGTCATCATCAAGACAGTCTCGGTGAGTGGCAATACGCCAACGGTCTCTGTCACTTCGCCCAATGGCAGCGAATCATGGAACGGCGAACAGACGATCATGTGGACAGCCAGCGATCCAGATGGTGACCCTTTGGCCTATATCATTGAGTATACCCCCAACGATAGCGACTGGTATCCAATTGCGGCCAATATTACCACAACTCACTTCATTTGGGATACTGGCTACTCTCCAGGCGGGACGAATGCCCGTATCAGAGTAATCGCCAGCGATGGGATCAACACCAGCCAGGATGAGTCCGACGGTACGTTCACAGTCACTTCCAAGGCGCCAATAGCCAGCATCGTCTCTCCCGTGGATGGTATCGAGGTCGTCAGCGGTTCCTCTGTGGCATTTAGCGGGATAGCAAGTGACCCGGAAGATGGTCAGTTGGGCGGCTCTTCTCTCACCTGGTCGTCTAGCTTGAGCGGTGCATTAGGCACTGGTGAACTACTTTTCCTGAATACACTTCCGGACGGAACGCAAACCATCACGCTAACAGCAATGGATAGCGATGCAATGGTCAGTACTGACTCAATCACGATCACAATTCTAACGGATACCGATGGTGACGGGATGCCCGATACGTGGGAGAATACTTATGCGGGATTAGATCCTAACACGGATGATGCCATCGACGATCCAGACAGTGACGATTTGATCAACCTGGATGAGTACTACTATGGAACCGATCCCACAGACCCCGATACAGATGATGATGGCTATGAGGATGGATTTGAAATCAAGATGGGCTCTGATCCACTTGACTCTGCCTCGATTCCGAATTTGGTATATCTTCCCATCATCTTGAAAAACGATTGAGGCCCGTTTTTTGCGCACAATTTGGTTGAGACTCAAGATAAGTATCGACCATTCTCGGCATGTCAGTTGTACATTCCACTGGCTGACTTTTACTACCTGGATGTCACGACTAACGAGCATGTTGAGAAACAGATGCCATCTCCCACCAATCCTCATTTCGTAATTCCAACGGGTTATGCTTACCACAACTGGCAAGACATTCTAAATGAAGCCTTAGTTGGATATGACCAACAGATCTGCACCAGATGAATGCCTCCCTGATATCCACTAGCGCCTTCACAGATAGCTCTGTCGGTGAAAATAGGGTGCAACTACGTCACTGCCGAGGATATAGACCACAATGAGAGTGGACATCTCGCACCATTGGCAAGCGGACAAATTGTTTATCTGCCAATTGTCCTCAAGTAACTGCCATAGCGTACGACTGGCATTCACGTAAGGAGGGAGACTCATGAAGATCAAACATCTGCTAATCGTTTCCATGCTCGGACTGGGCTTGACCCTGGCCATGTTCTGGGCGCTGCGCCTCGGGCCCGTACTGGCCGCCACCTTCAGTGTGACCCAATTCACCGACGACAGCGGCGCCTGCAATGCCAACTGCTCGCTGCGCGAGGCGATCCTGGCTGCCAACGCGGCGCCCGGCCCCGACACCATCAGTCTGCCGGCCGGCACGCACAGCCTGAGCATCACTGGCACTGGAGAAGATAACGCCGCCAGCGGTGATCTCGACATCACCGAAGCGCTGACCATCACCGGTGCCGGCCCCGACGCGACCGTAATCGAGGCCAGCGGCCTGGCGGATCGCATATTCCACTCTACTTGCCCGCTATTTTCAAGAAAGCTAACTGAAAAGATCTATTCGCTTCCTGCCGGCGAAAACTTTCCCGAAGACACAGCCGTACGACCCGCTATGCTTCCAGCTTTCGGCGAATAACCTTTCTACCTGATTTCCCTCTGGCCATGTCGGCCATCATGCGTTCCAGGGCAGGGCGAATCGCCGTCTTGTAGTACGCCAGCGCCGCCTCTTCAGTCGAAAACACCTGGGGCGAGTGCTATTCTTCCGTTTCGCCCCGAAGTCTGAACGCGCCCCTTGAGCGGGTGTGTTCGTTTTTGGGGGCGAACTGTCCTGGCGACCTAACCCCCCGGCCCCCTTCCCTCGCAGGGAAGGGGGAGAACTGCTCCTCTCCCTGCACCGCCTGTCCCTGCCAAGGGAGGGAGGGGCCAGGGGCATATGCGCTAACTTAAGCCTTTTCCGGGCGCAGGGTGACGCCTCGGACCTCTCCCCTACCCCCTGCACCCCCTTCCCCTCTCCGACTCGGAGAGGGGAAGGGGGCCGGGGGGGATGGGGTGAGGTCCCCTTTACACGCTTAAGTTAGCGCCAATGGGGGCCAGGGGTGGGGTTCGCCCCTAAACCCGAACGTCCCCCTTGGTCAGCTCGTTTCCCCCATGACTGATTCTGTGTTATGATATGCTGCTTGAGGAGGCGGTATGCTAGAAGAGAACAAGGGGAAGCATAGCGATGGCAATGGCGACAGTAGTGGTGAAGAGAAGGAACCCAAGCCGACGACTTTGTTGCTGGTTCGTCACGCGCTTAATGATTGGGTGGGTGACAGGTTAGCGGGGTGGACACCTGATGTTCACCTGAACGACAAGGGGCGAACGCAGGCCGAATCGCTGGCGCAGCGTCTGGCCAACCAGCCGATTGCCGCTGTGTATGCCAGCCCTCTGGAGCGCGCCGTTGAGACGGCCCGGATCATCGCTGCCCCCCACCGCCTGGAGGTTCAAATTCGAGAAGGTGTGGGGGAAGTTCGTTACGGGGAGTGGACCGGCCAATCTCTCAAAGAGTTAGCTAAGGAAGATGCCTGGCGCATAGTGCAGTTTTATCCCAGTGGGGCGCGCTTTCCGGGCGGTGAGGCGATCTATGAGATGCAGGCGCGCGCTGTCGCCGGACTGGACGCCATCGTCGCCGCGCACCCTTCACAGACAGTAGTGGTCGTCTCCCATGCCGACGTACTTAAAGCTGCCCTGGCTCATTACGTTGGTCTGCACCTTGATCTGTTCCAACGGCTGGTTGTCAGCCCGGCGTCGCTGAGTGCACTCACCTTCACTCCGATGGGACCACGGCTTGTCTGTCTGAACGACACCGCTCACCTTCCTCAAGAAGAAATCAGTAATCAGCAAGAGGCAGAGGATAGTTAGATGGCTGGAGAAGTCTTTGAGATGCATCCGGTTTCACGTATTACGGTTGATGCGATTGGGCCGCCAGGTCAGCGCGTTTTCTTATTACAAGCCAGCCAGGGAACTGAGACAATCACCCTGAAGATTGAAAAAGAGCAGGCTCAGGTCCTGGCCCGAAGTATTGAGCAACTTCTGGACGAACTGGCCGAGCGGTTTCCGCGGCCAATTTCCAAGATGGAAGAGCCGCTCGCTTCAGAGTTGATGTTGCGGGAGCCGATAGAGCCGTTGTTCGCCGTCGGCCAGA